>CANRFR010000006.1 GCA_947629945.1 uncultured Clostridia bacterium
CGTCTTCTTTCTTAACGAATTTGCACTTGATGGGAAGCTTATGCATTGCGAGACGCATAGCCTCTCTTGCCGTTTCTTCGGGAACGCCCGCGATCTCGAACATTACTCTGCCGGGCTTAACAACGGCTACCCAATATTCGGGAGCGCCCTTTCCGGAACCCATACGAGTTCCGAGCGGCTTGCTCGTTACGGGCTTGTCGGGGAATATCTTTATCCAAACCTGACCGCCGCGCTTGATGTAACGCGTCATAGCGATACGTGCCGCCTCGATCTGGTTGGACTTTATCCAAGCGCACTCAAGCGCCTGAAGTCCGTACTCGCCGTTAGATACCGTATTGCCTCTTGTGGCTACGCCCTTGCGGCGACCTCTTTGCACTCTTCTGTATTTTACTCTCTTAGGAAGCAGCATTAGTCGTTACCTCCTTCTTTTTTTACTTCTCTGTTTTCTCTCGGACGACGCGGACGTCTGTCGTCGCGTCCTCTGCCGTTACCTCTGTCGCTGCGGCGGCGGTCGTTACGATCGTTGCGCTCGTTTCTGTTAGCGGGAATTTCGCCCTTCAAAACTTCGCCGTTGTAGATCCAAACCTTAACGCCGATAACGCCGTAGGTGGTGTTCGCTCTTGCTACGCCGTAGTCGATATCCGCACGGAGCGTCTGCAGCGGGATAGTTCCCTCGTGGTAGCTCTCGGAGCGCGCGATTTCCGCGCCGCCCAATCTGCCGCTTACCATGGTCTTTATACCCTTAGCGCCGCTCTTCATAGTTCTGCCGATTACCTGCTTCATAGCACGGCGGAACGAAACGCGTCCCTCAAGCTGCATTGCGATGTTGTCCGCAACGAGCTGCGCGTTCAAGTCGGGGTTCTTTATCTCTATGATATCAAGGCTTACGGTCTTTCCGGGAGCGAGCTTCTCGATCTCCGCCTTAAGCTTCTCGATCTCCGCGCCCTTAACGCCGATAAGCATACCGGGTTTAGCCGCGTGGATGTAAACCTTTATCTTATCCGCGCCCGTACGCTCTATCTCCACCTTGGAAATTCCCACTGCGCGGGAAAGCGTCTGCGCGTTCTTGTCGCCCTTAGAGCTTACGAACTTCTTCTTGTTCATAAGATAATCGCGAATGTTGTAATCCTCAACGAGTGTATCACCGAAGGTTGCTTTGCCCGCGAACCAGCGAGAATCCCAATCCTTGATAACACCCACTCTGAGTCCGTGGGGATTAACTTTCTGACCCATTGTTATTCTCCTCCTTATTCAGCTTCTTTAACAACCAGCGTGATGTTGGACGTTCTCTTTAAAATTCTGTGAGCGCGTCCGTGATCCTTTGCTCTGATACGCTTCAGCGTAATGCCGGGACCTACGTGCGCTTCCGCAACGTACAATCTGGAGGTATCCATATTGTGGTTGTTCTCGGCGTTCGCCACCGCGCTTTTGAGGAGCTTTGCAAGCGGCTCGCAAGCGGATTTCGGCGTGTTGTTCAGCACTGCCATAGCGTATTCAACAGGCTTATTTCTAATAAGGTCGAGCACTATGCCCACCTTTCTCGGAGAAATACGAACCTGTGTGAGAGTTGCTCTCGCTTCCATATTATCTCCTCCTTACTTCTTGGCGGTAGTCTTGCTGCCCGCGTGACCCTTAAAGGTGCGTGTGGGAGCGAACTCGCCGAGCTTGTGTCCTACCATATCCTCGGTAACGTATACCGGAACATGCTTTCTGCCGTCATGAACGGCGAATGTGTGACCTACGAATTCGGGGAAAATCGTTGAAGCGCGGCTCCAAGTTTTGAGAACCTTCTTCTCTCCCTTTTCATTCATGTCAAGCACTCTCTTCATAAGGGCGTCCTGCACGAAAGGTCCCTTTTTAATGCTTCTTCCCATTGTATAAATTCCTTTCAGTTAAGCTGCAAGTTAATTAGCGGATAGATTTTAGAGGTAAGATACCGCACTCCCGCTCTTATTAACAGCAACCGAATTGTTTTCAATTGATAATTGACAATTGACAATTAAGGTATCCGCTTCGCGGATAATATGTTAATACCGCGCGAAGCGCGCTCCATAATTGTCAACTGTACACTGTACATCGTCAATTGATTACTTGCCGTTTCTTCTCTTAACGATAAACTTGTTGGACGCTTTCTTTGTAGAGCGCGTCTTGTAGCCCAATGCGGGCTTGCCCCACGGGGTAACGGGTCCGGGACGTCCTACGGGGGACTTACCCTCACCACCGCCGTGCGGGTGGTCGTTCGGGTTCATAACGGAACCGCGGACGGTCGGTCTGATACCGAGGTGGCGAGTTTTACCCGCTTTACCGCGGTTTACGTTCTCGTGGTCGAGGTTGGAAACCGTACCGATAGAAGCGTAGCAAAGCTGCGAAACGTTTCTAAGTTCGCCGCTCGGCAGACGGAGCAGCGCGTAGCCGTTCTCCTTAGCCATAAGCTGAGCCATATTGCCCGCGCTTCTTACAAGCTGAGCGCCCTTGCCGGGATAAAGCTCAATGTTGTGAATAACGGTACCTACGGGGATATCCGCCAAAGGAAGCGCGTTGCCGGGCTTGATATCCGCGTCCGAGCCGGAGCGAACGGTGTCGCCCACTTTCAGTCCGTCGGGAGCGATGATGTATCTCTTCTCGCCGTCCTCGTACTGAACCAGAGCGATAAACGCGCTTCTGTTCGGATCGTACTCAAGGGTCTTTACTTCTGCGTTCATACCGGTCTTGTTTCTCTTAAAATCAATAACGCGGTATTTCTTTCTGTTGCCGCCGCCGATATGACGAACGGTTATTCTGCCGTAGCTGTTTCTGCCGGCAGTCTTTTTGATAGGCTCCAGAAGACTTTTTTCGGGAGCTACCTTTGAAAGCCCGCTGTAGTCGGTAACAGTCATATTTCTGCGGCTGTTGTTGACGGGCTTGTATGCCTTAATAGCCATTATTCTTACTCCTTATCTAGAATTGCAAGCTCTGCACCGCGCAAACTCCGTTCCGCTTCGCTTCACTCCGTTTGTGCTAGCCGTCCGAGCGTTATCTCCGCTTCGCTCCGACAACGCTCGAACGCTTGCAGAGCTTGCTTTTAAGTCTTTTAAATCATTCCATCGAAGAACTCGATCGTCTTAGAGCCTTCCTTAAGAGTAACGATAGCTTTCTTCCAATCGGAAGTGTAGCCCTCGCTTCTGCCCATTCTCTTTTTTCTTCCGCGAACGGAAACCGTGTTCACCTTAGCGACCTTAACGCCCTTGAACAATGCCTCGACCGCTTTCGCGATCTCGATTTTGTTGGCGGTTTTCGCTACCTTGAAAGTGTACTTGCCCTGACGCAGGCAATCCATGGAAGCCTCGGTGATGATGGGCTTGATTATAATGTCCTGTGCAACCTTTTCCATTATGCGTACACCTCCTCAAGCTTTTCAACGGCGCTCTTTACGATAACGAACTTATTGCAGTTAAGGATATCGTAAACGTTGAGCGTGTTTACCTGCGTGGTCTTAACATCGGCGATGTTAGCCGCGGACTTAATGACCTTGTTGTCTGCGCCATCGAGCACGATGAGGGTCTTGTCCTCAGCGCCGATAGCCTTAAGCATATTCACCATCGTCTTTGTCTTGAACTCGTCCGCTGCAATGCTGTCGACTACGATCATCTCGTTGTCGATAACCTTGCCCGAAAGCGCGGACTTGATGGCAAGCTGTCTTACTTTCTTGTTAATCGCAAATCTGTAAGAGCGGGGCTTCGGACCGAGCGCGATACCGCCGTGTCTCCACTGCGGAGATCTTGTCGAGCCTTGTCTTGCGTGACCTGTGTCCTTTTGTCTCCAGGGCTTTCTGCCGCCGCCGCGAACTTCCGTTCTTGTAAGCGTGCTCTGCGTGCCCTGACGCTGATTTGCCAAATAGTTTACAACCGCGGAATGCATTGCGGTCTTGTTCGGCTCGATACCGAAAACCGCGTCGTTAAGCTCAAGCTCGGAAACGACTTTACCCGCCATATCAACTACGTTTATCTTTGACATAGTAATCGTCCTCCTTTTCTTTAAGCTTTAACCGCGTCGCAAATGGTAACAACGCCGCCCTTAGGTCCGGGAACCGCGCCCTTTACCGCGATGAGGTTGTTTTCCGCGTCGACTTTAACTACTATGAGATTTTGAACGGTAACGTTCTCGGCGCCCAAATGACCCGCCATCTTCTTGCCCTTGAAAATTCTCGAGGGAGAAGAGCACGCGCCCATGGAGCCCGCCTCACGCGCTACGGGACCCGTACCGTGAGACTCTCTCAGTCTGTGCTGGTTGTGACGCTTGATAGCGCCCGCGTAACCCTTACCTTTGGAAACGCCCGCAACGTCGATAACGTCGCCCTCGGCGAAAACGTCCGCCTTGATGATGTCGCCCGTGTTGAGCGCGCTGATGTCGTCAAGTCTGAACTCCTTAAGGGTTTTCTTGAATGCTACATCGTTCTTCTTGAAGTGACCTTGCTCCGGCTTGTTTACGTGCTTTGCGGAAACGTCGCCAAAGCCGATCTGAACCGCTTCATAGCCGTCGTTTTCGGTCGTTTTCTTCTGAACGACCACACAGGGACCCGCTTCGATAACAGTTACGGGAACGACCTTGCCTGCTTCGTCGAAGATCTGCGTCATACCGATCTTCTTGCCGATAATTGCTTTTTTCATTCGGCTTTTCCTCCTTTGGTTATTGGTTGACTTACGCCAACATGACCCCGCGCCTTTGGGTTAACGGCGCGCGGTTAGCGGTTGACGGCTCCGCTAAGACTGCCGCCAACATAACTCCAACGAATCTATATTAAGATGTCGATGAAATTCAATTAAGTGACGAGCTCTCAGATATCCATTGAGATCTCTACGCCCGCGGGAAGCTCCAAGGACTGAAGCGCCTCGATGGTCTTTTTGTCGGGGCGGATAACGTCGATAAGGCGCTTGTGAGTTCTCATCTCGAACTGCTCACGGGAATCCTTATACTTGTGTACCGCTCTCAAGATAGTTACGACCTGCTTGTCGGTAGGCAGCGGGATAGGACCCGCAACTCTCGCGCCGCCGCGCTTTGCAGCCTCGACGATCTTCTGAGCCGCCGCGTCGACAACGCTGTGCTCGTAACCCTTTACTTTGATTCTTACCTTTTCGTTTGTTGCCATTGATTTTTCAACCTTTCTTCGTTTTTCGCGGAGCTTGAGTAACTGCGCCCCGCATTTAGTATTGTTTGGAATACTTTGCGCAAAGCACCCCAAAGTGCCGGCGAAGGCTTATTTTGAAAAATCCACCGAGCCGCGTGTGCCATATTCTCAAACGCACCTGTTAGTTATTCGAGTTCTCTCGGACACTTTAACGGAACATCGGAAATGAATGTATTCGGCTCGTAAAACTTTTCGCCCGAATTTAATTCGGACATACTCCGTCGAAATTACCGCGAGACTTTTCCGTCCGCGCAACCTCCGACTTCATCGCCTTTAGCGGCGCAATATTGCTATTACAGCCGCCAAATGTTATTTTAACACAAATAATCGCCAATTTCAACCGATAAAGTAAAATATTATTCCAAATCAGCAGAGAAATTTTAGAGCGTTTTGTGTATATTTTTGTGCAAAATGCACAATTAAGGACATTTTTTCCAAAAAAGCAAGAAATATTTGCCGACGTACTGATTTTTGACAAAGAAAATTTGTTGAAAATGACGGATTATATTCAGTAGAGATATGCTATCATATTTAATCTGGAATTTTCCGCAAAACATCTATTGCACACTTGCAATGATACACAAAAAGGAAATTTGAAAACGGTTTTCCGCGCCCGAACGGCGCACCCTTTGGAATAAAAGAACTTTTTTGTCGAATAATAATCGCGAAAGGAGCTGATCTTATGAGTTTTCCCTATCCCGACCCGCACAACCGTTTCGACCACGGCGAGCTTGACGACGGCATGAATATATCCTCGGATCGCGACTGTACAGGACTTATCCCCGCAAATCCCGATGCGGCGCAAGAGGAAAATTACAGCGAGTTATACGATTTTTTGCCTAAAGCTGTCAGCGACGGAAAAAATGACGGCGTTTAAGCGATTCGACATTCAAGTTAAAAAGTTAAATCGACGATTTACTTTTTAATACAAAGCGTCGATTTTTTAACAAACTTGATTGACAAGCCGTTTTTAAACACCGCCGAGATTACAAATTGTTGAAAACTTTGTTAAAAACGTTAAAAACTTATAAAGTAACTATCAAAGCAGGCGTATTAACGCCTAAAAGACGCTGTAAAATAAAATATCCGCGGCTCAAAAAACCGCGGATATTCGTTTTGATAAGTCAGGTACAAGGTCAAGCGGTAAGTTTCTTGCGACCCACTTGAATAATACGCACGATTGCCGTGCTGAGCACGAGGTTAACACCAAGCTCCACAAGGAAGTTGAATCCCGTCATTCCGAAGAAAAGGTACCACACAATGCTTGCGGAACCCGCGCTTGACGCCCATTGTTTAACGGTGTCCATGAAAAAGACTCCGCAGCCAGCAACGAAAATCGCTTTATTCACAAGCGGAACGACAATTCCGCAAACGATGACGGCAAGCAAATCGCTCTTTTTCGAGAGCGGTTTGAACAAAAGTCCCGCCGCAAGTCCCGCAAGCATACCTTTAAGCATTACCGTTACGATAGTACCAAAGGGATTCAGCGGAAAAAACAGCGCGGTATCCGTGAACATCACGACCAGTCCGAACGCAAATCCTAGCCACACGCCGCCTTTCCAACCGTAGAGAGCCGCGCCGACCGCTATCGGAGCCAAGCACAGCGTAATGCTGAACATTCCTCCGATTTTGATGTTTGACGCGAATATCTGCAATACAACGACTATCGCCGTCAGAAGTCCAAGTCCCACTATCGTGTAGACGTTGGTTTTGCCCTTTACGGGCGCTTGTTTAACGTTTTCCATAGAAAACTCCTTTGCTGGCACCCGAATCCGAAATTCGGTGTACCGCGGGTATATATTTACGGATTTCTCCGCAGACCCCAAGTTGATTTTTCATTGCTCATATCCGCGATTAGCAGGATAGAGCGCTCACCTGTTCTTCTTGTAAATTTCAAGAAGTCCCGTGAGTATCAAGTTCTCGTCAAGAATAAAATCGGTTTTGCACAGCGGTTTTATCGCGCTTGAAAAACCGCCCGTGGCGACCACGGAGCACTTCTCGCCGATCTCCTTTTCAAAGCTCTCGATCATACCGTCCAGCATAAACGCCGTACCGTTCAGCAACCCCGAACGCATACAGTTTATCGTGTCCGTGCCGATGACCTTTTTGACAGGCTCCCCCGAAATGCCGATAAGCGGCAGACACGCCGTTTTCTGCGCAAGAGCCTCGGCGGAGATCTTCATACCGGGCGCAATAATGCCGCCTATAAACGCGCCCGTTTTATCCACGGCGAGTATCTTGGTCGCCGTGCCGAGATCGATAACGATAACGGGCAGCGGGTACTTTTCTTTTGCCCCGACGGCGACCGCCGCCAAATCCGCACCGAGCGCCGCAGGCTCGTCGATTTTGATGTTAAGCCCCGTTTTAAGTCCGGGCCCTACCGTCTTGACGCGGCAGCCGCACACCCTTTCAATTGCGGGCTTTATCTGCACGGTAACGGGAGGTACTACCGAGGACAGTATCGCGCCGTCGATATCGTCTGCGTTCACTTTATAGAGCACGAGGATATCGGTAAGCAAGATAGCGTATTCGTCCTCCATTCTGAATTGATTTGTGGCTATCCGCGACTCGAAAACCAATTTTTCGTTATCGTCGAACGCCCCGAATTGAGTGTTGGTGTTTCCAACGTCTATCGCAAGTATCATATTCTCTCCCCATTCTCCCGTAAGCGCAAATTCCAAAATTTGTCGTCTCGGGCGCAGCGGTTTCATTCCGAATACATTATAATATATTTACGCGAAAATGTCAAGCGGCAAACGACACGTTTTCGGTTCAAGGAAAAATTCTTTCCACACAAGTCCGCCTGCTATACATTCTGTTGAATAAAGCTTGAAAACAACTCCCTGTTTTCGGAAGTATCGGGCAAGTCAAACGCATAGCGCTCACGCTTATTGACAATGTAGAAATTAATTGAGCCGTTTTCAAGCTTCGCGGCGGTCTTAACGGGCTTCATACCGTCGAAATACATCACGCCCTCTTTCGTGACATACGCGCCGCCGCCAAAAAGCGTGAAAAGCTCCAACACAGTCACAACAATGCCGTAAGTGAGCATAAAGCGGTCTTGCCCGAGACGGTTCCCGGCTTTCTCGACAAAATTACCGTAAAGTTCGGGGTTTTCGTCAAGTAGGGCGCCGTATTCGGCAATGTCTGCGGCTGCACGCGGCATATCGACCGCCGCGAGTATCGCGGCGAACACGGCGATCATCACTACTATCACCGTAAGCCATGCGCTCTCACGGAAAATAACGCGCTTCACATATAAAATTCCAAGCTTCTCCGCCCGTTTTCGCGAGATAACCCGATAAACTATCTGCATAATGATTACCGCGACAGTGACAGCTATTATTACAATGCCCCATAAAGCGTAGTTCATAAGTCAGTCTCCTTTTTTACATTGAGTTGAATGAAGCGCTCGAATAACTCTCTGTTTTCCGAATTGTCGGAAAATTTTGCGTAAGGATGTTCGGGAAAATAAGTGTGTATCACCCTGACCGCCGACCAAACGGCAAGGGCTATCGAAATTATCAGCAAAATGAGTGATACGGCT
This sequence comes from uncultured Clostridia bacterium, assembly GCA_947629945.1. Lineage (GTDB taxonomy): Bacteria > Bacillota > Clostridia > Oscillospirales > Ruminococcaceae > CAG-115. Next base: position 8,712 of record CANRFR010000006.1, read on the forward strand.
GCCATATATCGGTCTCCTCATATTACGCAGAGTTGAATATATTTCTTATTTTACCGTATGTTTTTAAAAGTGCCGAACAAGTCGAACGCGCAATGCTCATGTAGAAAGTTTATCGCGCCGTTTTTGCTGCTCGCCCCGAATGTTTATTCGGTCTCTTCACCACTGCCGACCGCCCGAACGGTTTCCGCCTGTTCGCCGCTTGGCTCGTCGCTTGGCTCATCGCTCGGCTCGTCGATTGTCTCATCGGAGGGCTGTTCGTATATTTCCTCGCGTATAATAAATTTCTTAAATAACCTTAAGTATTCCCGAATAGCCGGGAATCGTAATACGGGCTTATCGGGACTTTTGTCGGTGAAAAAGCATATTTCGCCGAGATTGTTTGTAGCATAAGTCTCGCGCGGCTCAAAATCGATGAAAGTCATTATGCCGTTTTTGGTTATCCGCACTCCCAATATCAGGAACACAAACACCCAAGAGACAGCGAAAAGCCCGCAGCCAAGCGACAATCCGATATAGTCGCTTGCTTGCTTTTCGACTTTTTGGATTTCCGTTTCCACAAGAATATCCAGAGCTTCAAACGAGTTATCGTCTGTCAAAGTAATATTGTAGTGATCCTCGAACGCTTCCGTGCCGCGCTTTATCAGGTCGTCGGCATAAGCGGAGCAATTGCTGCCGTTCATATTGAAAACAACAGCAAAAATCGCGCCCGCCGCCACGAACACTCCGCAGACGACCGCCGTTATTTTGTTTCGGGGCAGCATGGTCTTTAAAATTCCGATCTTCTCGGCTTTGGTTCGCGATATGATAAGAATTACCGTTACCGCAACAAAAACGACCGCCGCCAAAATCAGCGAAAAGGTTTGAAACGCGCTTAATTTCATAATTGCAGCTCCTTATTTACTTCTCTTCCAGCTTTTTAAGAGCCTTTATCTCGTCGCGGTTGACCTGTATTCTGCCGTCCTTTATCACCTTGACCTCGTCCTTTTTAACGACGAGCGGAACGTCGGGCTTTTTGTCGAGCTTTATCTTCAAAACTCCCGTTAAAAGATTGACCTCCTGAACAACTCCCTTTCCGTCGGCGGTCTCAACGTAAGCGCCGACTTTCGGCGTGGTTTTCAGGAAATCCTCGTAGCAGTTCTGCTCATATTTCAGGCAGCACATAAGTCTGCCGCAGGTGCCGGATATCTTTGTGGGGTTGAGCGACAGCGACTGTTCTTTCGCCATTTTTATTGAAACGGGCTGGAAGTCTCCGAGGAACGACGAGCAGCAGAACGGTCTGCCGCAAATGCCCAGTCCGCCGAGCATTGTCGCTTCGTCGCGCACGCCTATCTGGCGCAGTTCTATTCTTGTTCTGTAAATAAACGCGAGATCCTTTACAAGGTCGCGGAAATCCACTCTGCCCTCGCTTGTAAAATAGAACATAATTTTGCTGCCGTCAAACGTGTATTCCACTTCTATGGGCTTCATATCAAGTTTATGCTCGCGTATTTTATCCGCGAACGTTTTCATTATTTCTTCTTCTTTTTTATGGTTTTGTTCAAGCTGTTTAAAATCCGCGTCCGTCGCCTTGCGTATGATATTTTTCAGCGGCGCCGTCAAGCCGCTTTGCGGGAACATACGGTTGGGCAGCACCACTTCGCCGCATTCCACGCCGCGCGCCGTTTCCACTATAGCGCTGTCGCCGCGCTTGAACTGTTCGCCGTTCGGCGCGAAATAATAAACCTTGCCCACGTCCTTGAAACGCACGCCGATTATTTCAGTTTTAGGAGAATCGTCGTCCGCCGTAAGCGTAAGATCGATTGCGGGAGTATCCGCGACGTTTTGCGCGGGCTTTTTCGGAAACTCTTTTTTGCGCGGCTTTTCACGGCGCTCTGCGGGTTTTTCGGGCTTGCCGCCCGTTTTTGCAGTTCCGTTATTTTTTTTCGGAGAGATCTTCTCCGTAAAGTAATCATTATTTTCCATATTTTTCCTCAATTCTTATAGCAATCCACACAATTAAGGCAGCATTAGCGCTTTTAAGCCCCGCCTCGCAATATAACGTTTAATTTAACTGCAGAGTTTTTTTCGTGGATAGATATAGGGTTTGTTTTGTCTATCATTTCTATTATAACACATTTTTATTGGTTTGTAAATATTTTTTGAGTAATTTCCCGCCCGAATTTCTTGTCGAACGGCTCGAAATGCCGAGCCGCGGACAAAATTACCGTGAGCGGCAACAATACGGTGTACAAAATACACAAAAAACGCAGAATTTTTTGTTTGCTTTTTTACTTGATTTTTTCGAGAATTATGGTAAAATAGATATAGGACTAATGTCTTAGAATCATTAAGGAGGTAACTTTAATTATGGCATATCAGATTTCCGACGATTGCATCGCGTGCGGCGCGTGCGCTGAGGGCTGCCCCGCGGGCGCTATTTCCGAGGGCGACGGCAAATATGTTATCGACGCTGACGCTTGCGTTGACTGCGGAGCTTGCGCGGGTACTTGCCCCGTTGGCGCTCCCCAGGCTCAATAATTTGCTAAACGGTACATAAGTGCGGCGTCCGCAGGCTGTTTTCACGGCTTGCGGACGTTTTTCTGTTTACAAATGAGGCTCCACGTTTTTCGACGGAGAGCCTCGCACTTATTCAAAATTATCGATAATTTCGCCGAAGCGAAATAAACAACGCACTAATCAGCGACTTTACCCGACAAAATCGGTGAATCTGAACGCGCCCGCTCGATTTACCGCTTTACATCGCGCTTTGTGACCGATCCAAGCGTTTATTTTCCGCACGCAGAACCCAAAACGCCCGTTTAGGAGCTGTTTTTCCGCCTGTGCGGCGGCGGTGAGACCCGCTCTTGAAACTCGGCTTTGCTCCGCCGAAAGCCTTGCCCCGCGCCTTGACCTTGTCCGCGGGTCTTTGCGGCAAGGGTGTGACAGCTGAAAATCAATTCGTTTGATTTTCGGCGCTTTTACGGCTTTCGCTTTACTTCACTTTGTTTTTTGAGCCGATTCTCGGGGATATCCTCCCTTGCTTTCATTTTAACTCTTTTTCGGTAAAATGTCAAGTGTTTTTTAGGTGAAATTTTCCTGTTTTTTGTATGGAAAAGACCGCGCGGGGCGCTCGTACCGCCCGCCGCGGACAACGAAATGCTTCTTCGCCGAAAGACGTTGTTAAGAGTAAATGCCCCTCAAAAAATATACAAAAAAATTCACAAATTGCGCTTGCAATTTGGTGAAGTTTATGTTATAATAAATATGATATATTACTTTTAAGGAAAGGACATATTTGTTATGGCATTTACAAAAGAACAGTGGAACGAGCAGCTTGCCGTTCTCAACCGCAAGCAGGAACTGCTTATCAACAGACCCAATCCCAAAAAGGAGAGCTTCTACAACGGCATTTACGACCGTTATGAGAATCCCGTGCTTACCGCGGCGCACGCGCCTATTCTCTGGCGCTACGACCTCTGCTACGATGACAACCCCAATCTTCAGCAGCGTTTGGGCGTGAACGCGGTTATGAACTCCGGTGCGATCTACCTTAACGGAAAATACTGCCTTATCGCGCGCGTTGAGGGCAGCGACCGCAAGAGCTTCTTCGCGGTTGCGGAGAGCGACAAGCCCACCGAGGGCTTCAAATTCCGCGATTATCCCATTCTTTTGCCCGATACTTGCGCGGAAGAGACCAACGTTTACGATATGCGCGTTACTCAGCACGAGGACGGTTGGATTTACGGCGTGTTCTGCTCCGAAAGCAAGGACACTGCCTCGAACGATCTTTCGGCGGCGGTCGCTCAGGCGGGTATCGTTCGCACAAAAGATCTGATAACCTGGGAGCGTCTGCCGAATTTGATCTCCAAATCTCCGCAGCAGAGAAACTGCTGTCTGCATCCGGAGTTCGTTGACGGCAAGTACGCTTTCTACACCCGTCCTCAAGACGACTTCATTCAGACGGGCAGCGGAGGAGGAATCTGCTTCGCGCTGTGCGAGGACATCACAAACCCCGTGCTCTGTACTGAAGAGAAAGTCATTTCGCCGAGAATTTACCACACTCTCACCGAGGTAAAGAACGGTGCGGGCGCTGTTCCGATAAAGACCCCCAAGGGCTGGATACACATTGCGCACGGCGTTCGCAATACGGCGGCGGGTCTGCGCTATGTAATCTACGTTTTCGCGACCGACCTTAATGACCCCTCCAAACTCATTGCTTCTCCGAGCGGTCTGTTTATCGAGCCGCACGGCTGGGAGCGCGTCGGCGACGTTTCAAACGTTTGCTTCACCAACGGCGCCATAGTTAAAGACGATAATGTATACATTTACTATGCGTCCTCCGACACAAGACTGCACGTTGCGTCGACGACTATTGAGAAGCTTATGGACTACACCTTCAACACGCCCGAGGATCCGCACCGTTCCGTTGACTGCGTTAAGCAGCGCTGCGCTCTTATCGACAAGAACCTTAAAAACGGAGCGCGCCATATCTGATGGAGTATTTCGATCTCTATTCGGCAAACAGGTCTCCGCTTGGACGGAAAATTATGCGCGGCGTTCCCATTCCGCGCGGAGAATATCACATTGTGGTTCAGGTGATGACGATAAATCACAATGGCGAGGTCTTGCTTACTCAGCGGGTTCCCGAAAAAACGAGCGGCGGCAAGTGGGAGTGTTCGGGCGGCTGTGCCGTTGCGGGAGAATCGGGAAAAGAAGCGGCTGTGCGTGAGCTTTACGAGGAGACGGGTATTATCGCAGAAGAAAACGAGCTTTCTCTTGAATGGACGCTTACCACCGACGGTATGCTCCGCGATTTTTACGTCGTTCTTAAAGACAAGCCGCTTTCCGAACTTCGGCTTCAAGACATCGAGGTTTGCGCGGCTAAGTGGGTAAGCTTTGAACGGTTATGCGAAATGGCAAGGAACGGTCAGACTACGCGAACTGTTACCCGCTGGCTCGAAAACCGGGGTTCCGAGCTTCTTTATTTGACCAACAAGGCAAAAAGATCGGCGAAACTCTTTTGATTTTCGCTGTCTTCCGCGCTTTCGACATCTTTGGGGGCGGGCAGACTTTTCCGCGTCGGCGGCGGTCTGCCCGCCTTTCGCGGGTGCGGCGTGAACGATCGGTAATTGAAAACGGGGGTAGATCGAGGATTGGATAATAAAACCGAAATCGAAAAAATAAAAACAATAGCGAAAAGCGGCGAATGTTCGGGCGGCAGCGCAGAGGACATTTTTGCACGGGTTTTTCGCGCAGCGGAGAAAACGCTTGGGATAACGCCGTTCGACGAGCAAATCGCGGCGGCGCTGGCTCTGGCGAAAGGCAGAATGGTGCAGATGCAGACGGGCGAGGGCAAAACGCTCTGCGCAGTTTTCGCGGCGTGCGGCGAAGCCATTGGAAACGGCGGTCTTACACACATTCTGACGTTCAACGACTATCTGGCAAAGCGCGATTACGAATGGATGAAGCCCGTTTACGATGAAATGGGCGTGACGGTCGGGTGCATTACCGAAAAGACCCCTCGCGCCGAGCGAGCCGAACTTTACAAGCGTCAGGTGCTCTATATGACCGCGAAAGAAGCGGGATTCGATTATCTGCGGAGTTTTGTGCTGTTCGATGAAAAGCCGTACTTCCCCGAGGAACTTAACTTCGCGATTTTCGACGAAGCGGACAGTATTCTTATCGATGAAGCGAGGATACCGCTGGTTATCGCGGGCGACGTGGCTGTACGCGACAACGGCGATCTGGCGGACATATATGAAAAGGTGAAGTCGCTCGGCGAGGGCTGTTTTGAGGTCGACGAAGAATCGCGAAACGTTTATCTCACCGACGACGGCACGGACAAAGCTGAAGCGCTTTTCGGCATAGATGTTTACGCCGAGGGCAGCGAGACCTTGCTTGCGAAGATCTGCGCCTGCATAAAGGCGCGCGAAGTGCTGAAAGAAGATACCGACTACATTCTGAAAGACGGAGCGGTAGTGCTAATCGACGAGTTTACCGGCAGAGCCGCGCCGGGACGGGTTTTCCCCGGCGATCTTCAGGCGGCGGTCGAAGCTAAGCACGAACTTAAAATATCGTCGCGCGGCAGAATTATGGGAAACATCGCGCTTCAGTACTACGCGAGACTTTACAAAAAGCTGTCGGGAATGACGGGCACGGCTTTGCCGTCGCGCGAGGAGTTTGAAAAGATCTACGGCGTGCTTACCGAGGTGATACCGACAAGGCTGCCCGTGGCGCGTATAGATCACCCGTTCGAGATCTATTTCGACAAGGACGAAAAGCGCAAAGCCATTCTCGCGGCGATAAAGGAAGCCGCCGACAAAGAGCGTCCCGTGCTGGTCGGAAGCGAGAGCATCGAGGAAAGCGAGAGCATTGCCGCCGATCTTGAAAAGCTCGGCATAAAATGCGCGGTGCTGAACGCGAAAAACGATTTTGAAGAAGCGGACATCATAGCCCAAGCGGGCAAACGCGGCGCGGTCACCATTTCGACGAATATGGCGGGGCGCGGTGTGGATATTAAACTGGGCGGCGCGGATCCCGCCGAAAAGGACTTTGTTGTGAGCGTAGGCGGCTTGCTGGTATTGGCGACTTCGCCGCGGGAAAGCTCTCGCATAACATTACAGCTTCGCGGCAGAGCGGGGCGGCAGGGCGACGTTGGCGAGAGCCGAGCGTTCGCGGCTTTGGACGACCCGATATTCTTAAACAATGATTTAAAGGGACTTGCGGGGCGGCACTATCCGTCAGAGAAATTCGAGGGCGTTATTTCGGACAAGGCGCTTACCCGCGAAGCGGAGCGCGTTCAGCGTATGGCGGAGAACTCGGCGTTTGAAGAACGTGTGCAATTGATGAAGTACACTATGATAGGCGAAAAGCACCGCGAGGTGACGTTCAAGCGGCGCACGTCGCTGTTGGACGGCTCTTACCATTCCGAGTTCTGGCAGAAGGACGCGTCCGAGCTTTACGAAAAAGCGCTGTCGAAATTCTCCGAAGAGGAGCTGCAAAAATTGCAGGATCGCGTGCTGGCGGCGCTCTTAAACGAGTTCTGGAGCGATTATCTGGACTACACGACCTATCTGCGCGAGGGTATTCACCTGACGCAAATCGCGGGGCGCAACCCCGCCGAGGAATACAACATCGCGTGCGAGGAGTATTACGAAAACGCGGCGGCATCTATTCCCGAGCGTATGGCGGAGAAGCTTGAAGAGATACTTCGGTGTGAAAACCTTTCCGATTACGAGCCGGACGTGCCCTCGCGCACCTACACCTATTTGCTTAACGACATCGGCGAGGAGTTCAAGAAGAAGCCCATTTTAATGGGAGTGTTCTCCGATGATTACGAGTCCGCCGCCAAGAAGTTGTCGGACGGCGGAAAAGCCGACGGCGCTCCCGAAAAGGAAGAAACGTCCGAAAAGCCCGCGAAAAAGGGCTTTTTCGGGAAGCTGTTCGGGAAGAAACAATAAAAACGAGGTGAAACGCGTGGAGCATAGCTTCGATACCGTTTGCGCGATAGCCACGCCCGCGGCGGTAGGCGGTATAAGCGTGGTGAGAATTTCGGGCGAACGCGCCGCCGAGGTCGCCGAAAAGGTTTTCAGACCCGTTTCGGGCAGACCGATATCCGAAATGCGCGGCTACACGGCGGCTTACGGAAAAATATTCGACGGCGAAGAGCGGTTGGACGACGGCGTACTGTTGATGTTCAGAGCGCCACATTCCTACACGGGCGAGGACGTCTGCGAGATTTCGTGTCACGGTGGAATTTACGTGACGCGGCGCGTGCTGACGGCTTGTCTCAAAGCGGGAGCGGCTCCCGCGGCGGCGGGCGAGTTCACGAAACGAGCTCTGTTAAATGGAAAAATGTCGCTGACGCAAGCGGAGGCGGTCGCCGATTTGATATCGGCGCAAGGCGAACAGTCGCTTAACTGCTCGAACGACCAAAGAGAGGGCGCGCTGTTCCGCCGCGCCGAAGCGATTTCCGAAAAGCTGATGGAGGTTTCCGCGCAAATTTCCGCGTGGATAGACTACCCCGAGGACGACACGCCCGTTGTTACCGCAGAGTGGCTTATTGAGCGGATTTCTGACGTTAAAGAAGATCTCGCCGAGCTGCTTTCCGGCTACGACGCGGGGCGGCTTATCCGCGACGGGATATCATGCGCGATAGTCGGTAAGCCGAACGTCGGGAAGTCTACGATAATGAACGCGCTTGTCGGAACGCGGCGAAGTATCGTAAGCGGTGTTGCGGGTACCACTCGGGATATCGTTGAGGAAAGCGTGAATTTGAACGGCGTTGTTTTACTGCTTTCGGACTGCGCGGGTATCCGAGAAACGTCCGACGAAGTGGAGAAAATAGGCGTGGAGATAATGCTGAAAAAGCTTGAAAACGCGGATATCGTGCTGGCGGTGTTTGACGGCTCCCGTGCGCTCGCGGAAGAGGACGAGAGACTTTTCGCGCGGCTGGAGGGCAAGGAGGTTGTTGCGGTAGTCAACAAAAACGACCTTGAAACGCGTTTGGATATCGCCGAAATTCGCCAAAGGTTTGGTGAACCGCTCATCATTTCGGCAATGAACGAAGATTTTGCCGCACAACTCGGCACGGAGATTTCGTCACGCTTAAAGCTCGACCGCCTGAACGCTTCGGCGGGCTTTCTGGCGAACGAGCGGCAGAGAGCGTGCGTTCTTACCGCTGCGGAAGCCGTTGAAAGCGCGCTTTCTGCGGTAAATTCGGGAGTTACCCCTGACGTTGTGGGCGTGGAGCTGGAACGGGCGCTCGACGCAGTTTACGAGCTTTCCGGAAAGAACGTTTCCGACGAGGTTATAAACGAGGTGTTCAAGCGTTTCTGCGTCGGGAAGTAAACGGTCGATAACTGCGACCGCTTATCTGGAGGATATATATGAATATACTGGTAATAGGGTGCGGTATGGTAGGCGCGGCTCTGGCGAACGTCTTGGACAAGCGCGGGCACGACGTTTCTGTGATAGACAAAAACGGCGACAGGCTGGACGCGCTGTCGGCGGATTTCGGCGGCTTTACGACGGTCGGCGTGCCTATCGATACAGACGTACTGAAGCGCGCGGGAATATCCACCTGCGACGCGCTTTTTGCCGTCACGTCCGAGGACGACACGAATATAATGGTGTCGCAGTTGGCGCGGACGATGTTCGGCGTGCCGAAAATTTTCTCGCGCGTTACCGACATCGGCAAGGGCGAAGTTTTCGAGAAATTCGGGATAAACGTTATCTGCCCCACAAAGCTTACGGTAACGGCGGCGTGCGCGGCTCTTGAGGAGCCTGACAAGGGCGTGGAGGTAAATTTCGAGAACTACACCGTGCATTTTTCCGTGATTGACGTTCCCGAAGAATTTATCGGCAAAACGCCCAAGGATATCGAATACGAGGACGAGGAGACGCTTTTCGCCGTAATGCGCAAAAGCGGCGGATTTAAGATGTATTGCGGTCAGGAGCTTAGCTTTTCCGAGGACGACAAGCTCATCTTTGCGAAAAGGTCATAAAGTTAAAAAGCGTCCGTCAGACCCAAAATTAAGGAGAAGATATGAAAACAATAATAGTCGGCGGCGGAAAGATTGGGTTTTATTTAGTAAAAACGCTTTCGGAGCGCGGCTACACAACAACGATAATCGAACAGAGCAAGGAAAGAAGCCGCTATTGCGCGAATAATCTCGAAGCCGAGGTGATCTGCGGCAACGGAACGACGGTGGAGGCTCTTGAAGCGGCGGGCGTGGACAAGGCGGACTCGCTTATTGCGGTCACGGGAAACGACGAGTGTAATCTGGTGAGCTGCCAGATCGCGAAAAACAAGTACGGCGTCAAAAAAACGATAGCAAAAGTCAACAATCCGAAAAACGCGGACACTCTGAAAGCGCTCGGCGTGGATATTGTTATATCGGCGACTGACAACATCATTCAACTGCTTGAACACGAGGTTGATCTTTCCGCGATGAAGAGGCTGCTGCAATTCAACGACGACAGCACGTCTCTTATGGAGATAACGCTGCCCGAGGGTTACGCGTTGGAGGGTAAGTCCATTCAGCAGATAGCCGTGCCGAACACCTGCAATATCGCGTGCATTTCCCGCGGCGACAGAACGATCATTCCACGCGGCGGCACGCTGCTTTTAAGCGGAGATATTCTGCTTGTGGTTATGCAGAATTCAGCCGAAAAGGAACTGCGCCGTGTGCTTAAAATCAAGGATTGATAGGAGAAGATCATGAGATTATTCGGAAAAAAGAAACGCGAAGAACATCACAAGGAGCCGAGCGAAACGGAAAAGAGCGTAGGAAACTTTTTGGGGTTCGCTCTGCTGAGCTCGCCGGAGTGGGACAAGGAGCAGTTTATCGCGGATTACAAGGAGCTGTGGGGCGTTGATATCGTTGAAGAAGATCACGATGACCCCGAAAACGATGATAAGCTCATTTACGCGGACGTTGACGGAATGCGCGTTATGGTGGGCTTTATGGATTTTCCCGTGCCCGACGGCGAAGCGGAATACTGGGTGCAGGGGAATTATCTGTGGAAAGAGGGCGTTGAGGTCGTTAAGACGCACGAGGCGCATCTTATCATCAGCGTGCTGGGCGATTACGATGTTATCCCCAAAGGAAAGCTGTTTGTGAAGCTCGCTGCCGCGGCTATGAAGCAAGAGAACGCGATAGCCTTTTACAACAAGGGGTCAGTGTATCCGTCGGATATGTACCTCGCGTTCTGCGAGCCGCTTAAACGCGGCGATATGCCGCTGCTCAATTGGGTCTGGTTTGGTATCTACGGAAACGATGAACAGATCGGCTGCTATACTTACGGAATGAGACGCTTCGGCAAAGAGGAGATGGAGGTATATGTTCCGCGCGAGAATGCCGATCTGAACGACATTCGTGCCTTTTTGCTTGACATCGTCAGCTATGTTCTTGATAGCGGCGTTACATTAAAAAACGGTGAAACTATAGGCTTTACCGCTGACCAAAAGCTGCCGATAACATTAAGCAGGGGTATCGCCGTTGACGGCAACACCCTTAAAATCGCTTACGGCACTGAGTGACCGCGTTTCAAAAATGTCAATTTACGGAGAGAATGCTATGGACGAAAAGAAAAACAACAGTACCGCCAAAAAAACGGGAAAGACTAAGTCGAAAACCGAAAGGAAAACCTCCGCCAAAAAGGAAGCGCAAGGCGACGTGATTTTCGCGCTGGATATTGGAACGAGCACCGTCGTGGGAGTGCTGGCGAAAAAAACGCCGCAGGGAATTCAGGTGACGGATATGGTGACGACGGTTCACGAAAAGCGTTCGATGGCGGACGGTCAGATAGAGGATATTAAGTCTGTATCCGAGGATATAAAGCACGTGAAGCGCGAACTTGAAACCAAAAACGGGATAGCTCTGCAAAAAGCGTGCATAGCCGCCGCGGGGCGCGCGCTGAAAACTCTCCGTGCCTCATGGGAATATAAGCTGCCGAAAGACAAGATAATCACTCCCGAGGCGCTTAAAGCGACCGAACTTGACGCGGTGCGCCGCACTTGCGAAAAGTTTATGCAGACCAACGATAACGCTGCGTTTTATTGCGTGGGTCACAGCGTGATATCGCGTTCGTTGGACGGATTTAAGGTGATGAAACCCGAGGGTCACCGAGGCGAACGGCTTACTACGGATATTATCGCGGCATATCTTCCCGCTTATGTTGTGGAAAGTCTCTGCACTGCCGTAAACGACGCGGGACTTGAGGTCTCGCGGCTGACCTTGGAGCCTATAGCCGCAATGAGCGCCGTGATCCCCCCCGAGTTGAGACTCATAAACATTGCGCTGTGCGATATCGGCGCGGGCACCTCGGACGTGGCATTGGCGCGCGACGGCAGCATTGTCGCCTACGGAATGGCTACCACGGCGGGCGACGAGATCACCGAAACCATTATGAAAGAGCTGCTGGTGGATTTCAATACGGCGGAGGATTTGAAGACCTCTTCGGAAAAGGAAATCACGTACAAGAATATCCTGTTGAGCGACTGCAAAATAACTCACGAACAATTAATAAAGCTGATTGAACCGGCGGCGCGAGACTTGGCAAAGGTCATTGCGTCGGAGATACTGAACGCGAACGTTACTCCGCCGCAAGCGGTATTTTTGGTGGGCGGCGGCAGCAAGCTGGAGGGACTGGCGGGGCTGGTTGCGGAAGAACTGAATATAGACCCCTCGCACGTCATTACGGGCAGACGCGAGCTTTTGCGAAACATTTCGGCTTCCGATGATATGCAGCTCGGCGCGGAGCACACCACGCCGCTGGGCATTGCGATAAGCTCCGAGGAGGGTGTGTCCTACGACTTCACGACCATTACAGTAAACGGCAAAAAACTGCGTACCATTGACACCAACCGCCTAACGGTTTTCGAGCTGATGAGATTTGCGAAAATCAACCCCAAGGATATGATAGCGTCGAGCGGAAAAAGCATTTCGTTTACAATATCCGGAAAGAAGAAAACCGTTCGCGGCGAGCCTGCGAATCCATCAGAGATCACGGTGAACGGCGAACCGGCTTCACTCAACACGATAGTTACCAAAGGAGACGATGTTTCGATAATCCCCGCGACGAGAGGCACGGACGGCGCGGCGCGGATCTCGGACTATTTTGATATGTCGTTAGTGCGCTCCTGCACAGTAACACTGCTCGGCAAGAAACGCCGTGCGGGGCGCTACATACTTGTGAACGGACGTGAGACCGTGTCCGACCGCCGTTTGTGGGACGGCGATGAGGTGGAGTTCGTTGAGACCGATACTCTCGGCAAGCTGCTCGCCCAGGGCGGAATTACGAAAAGCGTTCTGCTGAACGGCAGACACGCTTCTCCGGAGGTGCTGCTGAAAAGCGGCGACATAATCGCTTATGAGAACACGCCCGAAACCGTTTCGGAAACCGTTCCCGAGCCTGTTCCCGAGACCGTTCCTCCAACCGGTGAAAGTGCGGTTCGCGCGGGATTAAAAATCTCCGTCAACGGCATACAGTCGGAATTCCCCGCACGTTCCGACGGCGGGAAGTCGATCTTTCTCGACGTGGCAGCCGTATTCTCCGACGACCCCACGCAGCTTTTGGCAAACGCAAACACCGTTACAATAAACGGCAAGATAGCGCGTCTTGACGATGAGATACACGATGGCGATGTTATCGTTATAGAATAACGGTCGAAAAAAGGAATCGGACAAGTATAAATCGTTCTTTTGAGGACAAGTTATTGCTGCTGCGAAAAGATGAACGAGTTGTATAAAACGGTAAACGGCGAATGAAAAAACAGGTGAAGTATGAGAAGATTTGCGAAAATAACAGCGGCGCTTTTAGCGGCGGCAATACTATGCGGGTGTGAGAAGATCCCCGATAAAAGCGATAGCGAACCCGAAAGCTTGGAAAGCGCCAACTCTCAAACGGAAAGCGCAGGCTCGGGTCTAAAGGACAGCTACGCGCCGGGTGAGCATACGGTGGTCGCTCAAAGCTTTACAAAAAAATACGAGGCGGAAAAGGGCGCGTTCAACGGAAGAGCATACGACGAAAGCGGAAAAGAACTTCAAAATCCCGATAAGGGCGGATACGTGCGGCTGCAAAAAAATCAATACCTAACGCAGGTCGCTATGGTGACTTCCTCGCAGTTTTATCGGGTGGTCGTTTCGGTGCGTTCCGAAAGCGGCGCGGCATTAAAGCTGCAGCTCGGCGATAATGTGGAGGGCGCGTATACCGTAAGCAAAACGGTCAGCGAAGAAAGCGGCGGCAACGATTACAAACTTTACGCGGTAGATCACTTGTATATGTCGGCGGGAATGAATTCGATTAAATTCATTTGCGAAAACGGCGAAGCGGATATAGACTGCGTGGTAGTCGAAAATTCCGAAGCGGTAGACGAGGCGAATTATAAAGTAGGCAGCGCATGCGCGGCAAAGAACGCTTCTTCAAGAGCAACTCAGCTTATGATGACGTTATCGGAATATTACGGCAAGTTGAGTTTCACCGCTCAGAACGTGTCGTGTGGTTCAAACGCCGAGATAGACGCCGTTTACGGCGAAACGAAACGCTATCCCGCAATCCGAGTGAGCGAGCTTTCTTTGGCTCTTAAAGACGACGAACATTCAAAAGAAGTTATGAAAAACGACCTGGACCTTGCAAAAGCTTGGGATAAGGACGGCGGTATCTGTGCGTATACATGGCACTGGTATTCGCCGAACGCTTTGCGAGGTACGGAATTAAAACTTTTCGACGCGGAAAGCGCTCTCGAAAAATCCGACCCCGAAGAAATGGGTATGCTGGACGACGAGTCGATGGAACTGCAGCTTGAAAATGGGTTTATAACACAGGACGGCGCCGCGATACTAAAGGATCTGGATACTCTCGCCGAGACCTTGAAAACGCTTGACGACGCAGATATCCCGATTCTTTTCGAGCCTATCCCCGATGGCGACGCGGGTCTGTTTTGGTGGGGGAAAAGCGCGGAAAGCTACAAAACGCTCTGGCGGCTGACTTTCGTGCGGCTTACTCAATATCATGGACTAAAAAATCTTATTTGGGTATGGAACAACAGCGATTTCGACTATTATCCCGGCGATGACCAAGTTGACATTATCGGACAAAGTTTTTATGAAAAAACGAATTCGTCGTTTGCGGGACAGTTCGCGGCGATAGCCGAAAACAACGCGTCCGGACGTAAAATGCTTGCCGTCACCGCTTGCGCGTCGCTCCCGAGCGTTGATTTTATGTGGCGCGACAACGCTATGTGGCTCTGGACGGCTCCCGACTGCGGCGAGTATGTTCTTGACAACGAGGGCGGCGAAGTTAAGCTCACCGAAAAATACACCAAACGCGCCGCGTTCCGAAACGTTTATAACAACGAAAAGTGCGTTACGCGCGACGAGTTGTCGGCACTTGGATATTAAATAAACCGGCGCGGAATTTCAAACCGCGCCGGTTTCTATTTTTTCTTGTCAAATTCCTTACAGATCTCGCTTAAAACGCACTCGCCGCACTTCGGCGAACGCGCCGTGCAAACTCCGCGTCCGTGCCAAACCAGTCTGTGGCACATCATCAGCCCTTCTTCGGGCGGAACGACCGCTCTTAACTGCTTCTCAACTTGAACCGCGTCCTTACCCTCCGAAAGTCCCAGTCTGTTCGTAAGCCGTATCACGTGAGTGTCGCACACCATCGCCGGTTTGCCGTACAGATCGCCCGCGATAAGATTGGCGGTTTTGCGGCCCACTCCCGGAAGTTTCACCAACTCCTCTATGGTCTCGGGAACTTTTCCGCCGTAAATGTCGCGCAATTGACGGCACATTTCCACAATGTCCTTGGCTTTTGTGTGAAACAATCCGCAGGATTTTATGTATTCCTCAACGTCCGAAATTTCCGCTTCGGCGAACGCCTCAATGCTCGGAAATCTCTCGAAAAGCGCGGGAGTTACCAAATTCACGCGCTTGTCCGTACATTGCGCCGACAGCCGCACGGCTATCAAAAGTTCATGCGGCTTTTGATATGTGAGGGCGCATTTTACCTTGGGGTATTCGGTTTTCAGGCGCGCAATGATTTTCAAAGCGCGCTGCTTTTTCGTCATTTTCATTTGTCTTCCTTTGGCTTGTGAGCCTTTATCGCACGAACCTTAATTATATTTCTATCTTCGATCTGCAAAACCACGAGCTTCACGTTTTTATATTCGATTACAGGCGGCTTTAAGCCTATGTTCTCGGGTATGTAGCCCAGCTTATCCGTGATAAAGCCCGAAATCGTTTGATATTCGTGATCCTCGGGCAGCTTCACGTCAAACAACTCAAAAACGTCCTCGGGGTCCGTCTCGCCGTCCACGTCGTAGACCTCGTTGCCTATCTTGGTTATCTGCTGTTTTTCGTCGTCGTACTCGTCTCGAATATTGCCCATGATCTCTTCAATGATGTCTTCAAGAGTTACAATTCCCGCCGTGCCGCCGTACTCGTCAACCACGACCGCCATTCCCGACCGCAGAGACGTAAGCGTTTTGAAAATGTCGGGACAGCTTTGGCTTTCGGGAATAAAGCTTACGTCGCGGATAAATTCCCGCAAATCGAAGTCCGACAAGTCGTCCTTGCCGACCAAACAGAGCAAGTCTTTTACTATCACAATGCCGATTATCTTATCGACGTTTTCCTCGTAAACGGGTATTCTCGAAAAGCCCATATCGAGAGCGAGATATATCAAATCGTCGAGCGTTATCGTATTGATATCCACTCCGACGATATTCGTGCGGTGCGTCATAACGTCCGCGGCTGTAAGGTCGCCGAATTCAAAGATGTTGTTTATCATCTCCGCGGACTGTTCCTCTATACAATCCTCGTCCTCGTCCTTGGCAAGCGCGTCGACGAGGTCGCGCACATCTTCTTCCGAAACATCCGCGTAGTTTGCGCCGAGCGCCTTTTTCAGCAGAGCGGATATTCCTTTGTTTAATCCTATAAGCGGCGCCAAAAGTATCTTCGCCGCCTTGTGTTCTTTTTCGTTAGCCGAACTTCGACTGCCGTCAGTATCCATATATCCTCCAAAATCAATGTACAGTGTACAATTGACAATGTACAGTTATTGTCTGTGAGCGGGAAACTGCCGCTTTCTTTATCTCATTATAATATATTTACGGTTGAATGTCAAGGGAGAGTTATTCCCATATTCTCCTCATTTTTCATAAGTTATCATTTCAGTTCCTCTCCGAAGAACAGCCGTTCGCCGTTCCTCCGCGCGGTTTCGATCATCTCTTCGGTCGATACGCCTTTTATCTCCGCCATAACCGCCGCTGTGTATTGTATCATTGAACTGTCGGAGCGTTCCCCTCGGTGCGGCACAGGAGCCATATACGGACAATCCGTTTCGAGCAGCAGTCTGTCTATCGGCGTTTCAGCGCAGACGGCTCTCGCTTTCAGCGAGTTTTTGAAAGTAAGCGCACCCGTAAAGCCGATATACATTCCCAGCTTCACGACCTCTCTCATACTCTCAACGCTCCCCGAAAAGCAGTGCATAACGCCGCGAGGTTTGTACTCTTTCAGCAATTCGAGTGTGTCCCCCATAGCTTCGCGCGAATGGATTATCACCGTTTTGTCGAGCCGCTTCGCTATCTCCAATTGTTTTACAAAAACCCCGCGCTGAACGTCTTTCGGCGGCTCGGGGTAGTGATTATCAAGACCTATCTCGCCCAAAGCGACAACTTTTTCACATTTCAGCAGTTCCTCGAGCCTGCTTTCCCAATTATCGGGCAAATTTGCGGCGTGTTCCGGGTGAACGCCGACAGCCGCGTAAATGTAGTCGTACTTCGCCGCAAGAGCGATCTCCTCCTCGGAAGACGGCAAATCGCACCCTATCGCAAGAACGCGCTCGACATTACGACAAGGCAAATCGGCGAGAAGAGTTTCCAGGTCCTCGCCGAAATCGTCTTTATAATAGTGCGCGTGAGTATCAAAAATTCCCATATTCTCCTAAACTCCCAACCGGGAAGTATGTATTACTTAAAATAGCTGTCCATTACCAGCTGCTTCGTTTCATAGCTTTCGAGCGGCAAGCGTCCGCGGCCGCCGAAAAGCTGCTCGGTATCGTTAAACGCGGAAAGGAACGAGCGCTCCAAAGTCAACAGCTTTTCGCCGTCCACCGATACCGCGTCAAAGAACATCAGCATACGCGCGGCGGTCTCGTCGGGCTGCCAGTATTCGGGAGTGTTTTCCTCGGCGGCGGAATTGCCGTAAAGCGCCCGCAGCTGATCTAAAAGCTCATCGGAATACATCTTCGCGCCTATGGACGGCACCGTACCCGAGAGAATTTCGCCCTGCTTAACCAGCATAGCGCGTATTATGTGACTTATGCCCTTTGTCATAAGTTCGCCCTTGGTCTCCCTTGAAGTTTCCGCGTCCACCTTGTCTACCGTGCTGTCGGAATCCTCGCGCTGAGTAAGGTTGTTGTCGGAATTTTGCTTCTGCGCCGATTTCTTCGTATAAGCGGGGCTGAACATAGCTTCGCTCTTCACAAATTTGTCGGTATGCTCCGAAGCCATTGTGGAACTTTTGTTTTCCGTGCGGTGCTCCACCGACCGCGTTTGGCTCACTTGATTTATAGTGCCTATGTCGGCTATTCTTGAAATATCCATACTTCATATCCCCCTTCCTTGGGTTTGAGTGTGAAGCCGTATGTCACATTTGCTCGTGATCTCCGTCGCAGATATCGTCGTCATGCTCGTGCGGCTGTACGCCCAAAATGTCACGCCCGCGCGTACCGTACTTATCGCGCTGGTCGTCCACATACTTCTCGAGTATCTCCATAAATTCTCTCGGCTTCTTTATGGACTTTACTTCCTTAACGGGCGTATCCACGTCCTTGCAGTTGAGGATAACCGTGCCCGTGCCGTCCAGACGCTGACCGAAAGATATCTTCAAACTTTTATCCATAATGCGGTAAAGCTCAACTTCGTCCTCGGTTATGCTGAAAAAGCCCTTGCGGGTTATGAATTTCTTTTCTGTGAGTATATAACGCGTAAACGACCACGGCAACCCCAAAAACGTCCGCTTTTTGTCCGTCCACACCTGTCCGGGTATCGGTTTCATATTACCGCTCCTTTCGGTTTATCATCTTATAGTGCTGCCGTTCGGCACGTCCTTGTCGAGGAACAGAACTCTTACGTCGTCCTCGCCCGCGTCGCACGCGAGTATCATTCCCTCGGACAACTCGCCGCAAAGCTTCGCGGGAGACAAATTCGCTACAAAAACTATCTTCTTTCCGATCAAGTCCTCGGGCTTGTACCAATTCGCTATTCCCGAAACGATTTGTCTGCCGTTTCTGCCGTCGTCCACTTGCAGCTTCAGCAGCTTTTTGGACTTCTTTATCTTCTCGCACGCGGTGATTTCTCCGCTGCGGAGTTTAACTTCGGCAAATTGGTCTATCGTGATAACGTTCGCCTTATCCAAGTCCTCGTCCTCTTTGAACGTCTTTGCAGGAGTTAAAAGCGCGTTCAGCTCGTCTATCTCCTTGTCAACGTCAATTCTCGGGAAAAGCGCTTCGCCCTTGTGAACGGCGACGTTCGCGGGGAGTTTCCCGAATTCTCCCAAAATCTCGTATTTGGTGAGCGTTTCGTCCGCGCCGATCTGCTCCCAAACCTTGGGCATTGTTTTCGGCATAAACGCAGCCAATAATCCCGAACAGATACGGATTGTTTCAAGCAGATTGTAAAGAACGCTTGCAAGACGAGCCTTTTTAGTTTCGTCCTTGCCGAGTATCCACGGTTCGGTTTCGTCTATATACTTGTTGGCTCTGGAAACGACCTTGAATATCTCCTCGAGAGCCTTTGCGAGCTGAGCTTCCTCGATAAGCGGCGTTACCGTATCACAAAGCTTTTCCGCCATGCTTATAAGCTCGTCGTCCAAAGGTTCCGCTTGACGTTCCTCGGGTAGCGTACCGCCGAAATATTTATCCGCCATTGCGACGGTTCTCGAGACAAGATTGCCGAAACCGTTTGCGAGGTCGGAGTTTATGCGATTTATCATTATCTCGTTGGAGAAGTTGCTGTCCGAGCCGTACGGCATATCTCGGAGTATCTGATATCTGACCGCGTCCGAGCCGTAGCGCTTGGCAAGCACGAACGGGTCTATAACGTTGCCGATGGATTTCGACATCTTCTGACCGTTGAAATTTATCCAGCCGTGACCGTACAAATGCCTCGGCAGCGGCAAATCGAGCATCATCAGCATAATTGGCCAGATTATCGAGTGAAAACGTACGATCTCTTTCGCCGTCATGTGCAGATCGGCGGGCCAGTACTTTTCAAAATCGTTGTACTCGTCGTTTTCGTAGCCCAGCGCGGTTATATAGTTCGAGAGCGCGTCCACCCAAACGTACACGACGTGTCCCGGGTCGAAATCCACGGGGATACCCCATGTGAAAGACGTGCGCGAAACGCACAAGTCCTCAAGTCCCGGCTTTATAAAATTGTTTATCATCTCATTCACGCGGCTTTTCGGCGAGAGATAGTCCGTTTCGGTGAGGAATTTTTCCACCTTGTCCGCAAATTCCGACACTTTAAGGAAGTACGCTTCCTCGTGCGCGTCGATAACGGGACGGTGACAGTCGGGGCAGCAGCCGTTCTCGTCAAGCTGACTTTCCGTCCAGAAGCTCTCGCAGGGCGTGCAGTATTTTCCCGTGTACTCGCCTTTGTAGATATACCCCTTGTCGTACAGCTTCTTGAATATCTTCTGAACGCTCTTTACGTGATACTCGTCCGTAGTGCGGATATAGCGGTCGTAGCTGATATCCATTGTGTTCCAGAGCTTTTTAAAATTATCGACAATAGGGTCTACATACTCTTTCGGAGTAACGCCCAGTTCCTTCGCCTTTTGCTCTATTTTCATTCCGTGTTCGTCTGTTCCCGTAAGGAACATTACGTCATAGCCCTCCATACGCTTAAAACGGGCTATAGCGTCGCACGCCACAGTGGTATAACAGTGTCCGATATGCGGATTCCCCGAGGGATAATAGATCGGAGTAGTTATATAGTACTTTCCTTTGTTCATTAAGCAGCCTCTTTTCTGAAATTATATGTCTTAAAAGCCAAATAATGGGCATACATATTTAATTATATTATATTACATTATGTTGGAAATTTCAAGTATTGATTAAGGAAATTTCAATTATTGGTGAAAAAAAGAAGAAATTTTTACATTTTTCATAAAAAGGGGTTGATTTTTTGGTGATTTTTTAGTACAATAGAGATAGGCACAAATTTTCGAGGTTGAGACTGTGCATTTTGACAACATCCGCGGCGCGGCTAGTGCGGTAGAAAGTGCGAAAGCAAATGAGAAATGCTCTGAATCGAAAAATACGCGGAACCGCTAAATTTTAGAAAGAGGTATAATAGAGATGTCAAACAGACTATTTCAGGGAATCGTTCATCAGATGAAAGATACCGTAAACAGAGTTATCGGCGTTATTGATGAGAACGGCACGATAGTTGCGTGCAGCGATCTTACCAGAGTCGGCGGGGGAAACGACTTTTTCGCAACAGAGCTTGGCGACTCGCACGAATCGTTTATCCGCGACGGATATACTTACAAGCCGTTTGGAGTGCATATAAAGCCCGATTACGCGGTGTTTGTCGAGGGCACCGACGAGGCTGCGTCGAAATACGCGGGCATAATCGCGATCTCGCTTTCCGGGATAAAACAGTATTACGATGAAAAATACGACCGCAACAATTTCGTAAAGAACATAATTCTCGACAACGTTCTGCCGGGCGACATAAGTCTTAAGGCGCGGGAGCTTCACTTCAACGGCGATATCAGCCGCGTGGTGTTCCTTATAAGCGTGATCTCGGCGAACGACGTTTCGGCGTATGACGTTATCCAAAACCTCTTCCCGGATAAGAACAAGGACTTCGTTTTCAACATCACCGAAAACGACATCGTGCTCGTAAAAGAGGTCAAGAACAACATAGACGTAAAGGATCTCGAAAAGCTCGCGCGGAGCATTTCGGATACGCTTTCGGGCGAGTTCTTCACTAAGGTCAACGTCGGCATTGGAACGCCCGTGCTTGGAGTTAAAGAGCTTGCGCGCTCTTTCAAAGAAGCGCAGACCGCTCTTGAGGTCGGCAAGGTGTTCGATACGGATAAGTCGATCGTTTCCTACGACAATCTGGGTATCGCGCGTCTTATCTATCATCTTCCTACGACGCTGTGCGAAACGTTTCTCAAGGAGGTTTTTAAGAAGAACTCCATCGAAAGTCTCGATCACGAAACGCTGTTCACCATTCAGAAGTTCTTTGAAAACAGTCTGAACGTTTCCGAGACATCGAGAAAGTTGTTCGTTCACAGAAATACGCTGGTTTACCGTCTCGACAAGATAAAGAAGCTGACGGGATTGGATCTGCGCGAGTTCGACCACGCGATAATCTTCAAGATAGCGCTTATGGTCAAGAAGTATCTTGCCGCAAATCCGACGAAATTTTAATTTACAGTTGGCAGTGTATAGTTGACAGTTTATATCGCCGCATATTCGTAATGTTTGCGCAGCGCTGCGGTTCGCGATAAATGCGTCGGCGCGTCCGGCGCATTTGACTGTCAACTATACACTGTGCACTGTCAACTGAAAACGGGGGATTTTATGGTTGATATGAAAAACGTCAACGTGCATTATTCAAGCGGCGTTGACGCTTTGGTTGATGTAAACCTTCACATAAACGACGGGGAATTTGTTTTTATAGTGGGGGAAAGCGGCGCGGGTAAATCCACGCTGATGAAATTGATGATGAGGGAGCTTACGCCAAGCTCCGGAAGAGTTTTCGTAAACGGCAGAAATCTCGGCACGCTCAAAGGCAACAAAATAGCGATGTTTCGGCGCTCTATCGGAGTGGTGTTTCAGGAGTTCAGACTTATACAAGACTATACCGTCTATGAAAACGTGGCGTTCGCGCTGCGAGTGGCGGACAGTTCAAACAAAACGATACGGCAAAGGGTGCCGTACGTGCTGAATTTGGTCGATTTGGGACCTAAGGCGAAGCACAAGGTGCGCGACCTTTCGGGCGGCGAGCAGCAGCGCGTAGCGATTGCACGCGCTTTGGCGAACGACCCGGGACTTCTTATAGTAGACGAGCCTACGGGCAACCTCGACCCCAAGCGCTCCTATGAGCTGGTGGGGCTTTTGAAAGAAATAAACCGCTGCGGCACAACAGTCGTTATGATAACGCACGAGCATAACCTTGTGCGCTATTTCGGCGGACGTATTATAAATATCGACAAGGGTTCGATAACCTTTGACGAGATGATAGGGGGGAGTGATTATTATGAGGAGTAATAACGTGACCTACCTTATAAAAAAAGGCGTTTCGTCCGTATGGAAGAATTTCATAATGTCGTTCGCCAGCTTTTCGATACTGCTTGTAAGTCTTTTGCAGGTGAGCGTCACCGTGCTGCTTATTTTGAACGTAAATATTATTATGAGCAACATAGAGGATACGAACCAAGTGGCGGTTTTCGTTGAGGATAGCGAATCCGAGAGCGAAGAGCAGCACCAAAAAAAAGTGGAGCATATCCGCGAGGCTTTAACCAATAACGAAGATCTTACCGATGTGAACTACATTTCCAAGGAGGATGCGGCAAAGAAATGGAGTCAGGCGATGTCGGGTCCCTCGGCGGATCTTATTAATATGGTTCCGGGCGGCAATCCCATGCCCGAGACTTTTACGGTGAGGGTTAAAAATATTGAGAATATCCGCGCGACCGTTGCGGCAGTTCAAAATATCGAGGGCGTTGAACAGGTAAACGCGCCATACGATTTCGCGAATTCACTTGTGAACATCAAAAAAACGTTTTCGCTTATTGTTTTCGCGATGCTCGCGGTGCTTATTATCGTCAGCATAGTGGTCGTTTCCAACACGATAAGGACCAGTGTTTTCGCGCGCCGCAACGAGATATCGATTATGAAATATGTCGGCGCCACGAACGGTTTCATAAAGCTGCCGTTCTTTGTTGAGGGCTGCTTTGTCGGTATATTGGCGGGCGCGGCTTCGTGGGGACTTACATGGTTCATCTACAACTCCGTGTACTCGCTTTTCACGGAGAATGTAACGGCATGGCAGATGCTGGGCTTTTCCAATCTTATTCCGTTTGAGAACCTCCGCTTGCCGCTGCTGCTCGCGAACTGCGTCGTCGGCGCGATGCTCGGCGCGGCGGGTACCGTTATCAGTATGAACAGATACCTTAAGGTATAATCGGCGGTTTACGGTTGAAATCCGACGGTTTTAAACTTAGATACAAAGAGAACAAAGTTTGGAAAGGGAGATCGAGTGAATAAAAGAATATCGCTGGGGCTCGCGTTAAGTCTTGTGCTGATAGGCTGCGCCATCACGTTTATTTTGACGTGGACGGTGTCTCTTAACAGTTACAATTCCAAGATCGCGAACACCGAAAAATATGAGGGCGTTTATCAGAAGCTTAAAGAAATGGACGCCACGGTTCGCACAAATTACATCGGAGAGCTTGACAACGAAGCGCTTGAGAACGCCGTGTTAAACGGCTATATAAACGGAATCGGCGACTTGTATGCCACTTATATGACCGCCGATATCTATCATGATTATCAGCAGACGAACAGCGGCGTTATAAACGGCGCGGGTTTCGAGGCGGAAAAGGACGGCAGCGGCTATCTTAAAGTCACTAAGATATACAAGAACAGCTCCGCCGATATCAACGGCTTAAAGGTCGGCGATATGATAACCGAGATAGACAGCAAAAGTCTTCTTTCAATGACCGCCGAGCAAGCTTTGAAGCGCGTTTCGGGAGAAGTCGGCACAAAGCTTTCGATGAGGACGGTAAGCGACGGCAAAGAGAATTCCGTGACGCTGGTGCGCCAGCAGATCGACGTTGAGAGCGTTACGTATAAAATGCTTAAAGACAAAATAGGATATATAAAAATAACGTCGTTCAACGCGAAAACGCCCGAGCAGTTCTCCACGGCGCTCAATTCGCTGAACGCTTCCGAAGCGAAAGCGTTTATTTTCGACGTGCGCCATACCGATGGCGGTCTTATGTCCGCGGTAAAACCCATAGTGAACAGACTTATCCCCGCGTCCGCCGCGGCAACCGCCGAGTACACCAACGGCGTTCGCAAAACGCTTATTGAGACCGATTCCGAGGAAAGTCTAAAGCTGCCCGCTATCGTTTTGGTGGACAATTATACCTCGTCGGCGGCGGAGGTCTTTGCGGTAGCGCTGCGCGATGAGCAAGGCGCTCAGCTTGTCGGAGTTCAGACGGCGGGCAGAGCCGTTCTGCAAAGCACTTATGAATTTTCGGACGGCAGCGCGCTGGTCCTTACTACAGCGAACATTATCCCGTCGAAGTCCGAGAGGTTTGACGGCGTGGGATTGAAGCCCGACTATGTAACGGAGCTTTCCTCCGACGCAACCTACGAGACGGTATCGCAGGAAGCCGATACTCAGCTTCAAAAGGCTATAGAAATACTTACGCCGAAAACGAGCGGCAATACCGAGACGTCTTCGGCTGACAGCCAATAACGGTGCGGTGCTATAGATCCGCACGGCAAAATATATCAAACGATCAGCAGGAGGAACAACTTATGAACAAACCCATTACTGTCCTTACAAGAAAAGGCGAGCAGCAGCTTAAGGACGAGCTTAACGAGCTTCGCAGCGTACGCCGCCGCGAGGTCGCGGAGAAAATAAAAGTGGCGCTGTCTTTCGGAGACCTTTCCGAGAACTCCGAGTACGACGAGGCGAAAAACGAACAGGGTATGATAGAATCCCGCATAGCGGAGATAGAGCAGACATTGGCGCACGCGCAGGTCATCGACGACGAGGATATTTCCACGGAAAAGGTGGGCATAGGCACCACCGTCAAAATTCTCGATATGGATATGGACGAGGAAATGGAGTTCAAGATGGTCGGCACCAAAGAGGCGGATATCGACAGCGGCAAAATGTCCGACGAGTCCCCCATAGGCAAGGCTATTATGAACCGCGAAGTCGGCGAGGAGGTCGAGATAGAGACCCCGTCGGGCGCGGTGAAAATGAAGATACTCGAAATCAGAAAAGACGACTGACGGCAGTTTACAGTTGAAAGTTGACAGTTGACAGTTGATAGTTATTGAGGAGATAGTATGGCAGACAACAAGAATAATACCGAGGAAGTCGAGCTTTCCGAGGAAGAGCTTCGCGCTCAGCTCGACGAACAGCATAGAGTACGAATAGAGAAGCTTGAGGGCTTGAAAAAGGCGGGCAAGGATCCGTACACCATAACGAAATTCCCTGTTTCCATTTACAATTCCGAGATACGCGAACGCTTTGACGAGTTGGAAAATCAGGACGTTACCATTGCGGGGCGTATTATGTCGCGCAGAATTATGGGCAAGGCGAGCTTTTTCGACGTTCGCGACAGCTCCGACAGAATGCAGGTCTACGTGCGCATTGACAGCGTTCCCGAGGGAGCGTTCGCGGAGTTCAAGAAATGGGATCTGGGCGATATCGTGGGCGTTAAGGGCTATGTTTTCAAGACGAAAACGGGCGAGATTTCGGTTCACGCCAAGGAGATAACGCTGCTTTCAAAGTCGCTTTTGCCGCTTCCCGAAAAGTGGCACGGCTTAAAGGACAAAGAGGAGCGCTACAGAAAACGCTATCTCGATCTTATCGCCAACCCCGAAGTCAAGGACGTTTTTGTGAAGCGTTCGCGAATTATAAGCGAGATACGGAAGTTTTTGGACGGGCACGGTTATATCGAGGTAGACACGCCCGTGCTTCTGCCGCTGGAGATAGGCGCGGCGGCGCGTCCGTTCAAAACGCACCATAACGCGCTGGATATCGATATGTATTTGCGTATCGAGACGGAACTTTACTTAAAGCGCCTGATAGTCGGCGGCTTCGACAAGGTCTACGAGGTCGGACGAATTTTCCGCAACGAGGGTATGGACGCTACGCACAACCCCGAGTTTACGACTATCGAGATGTATCAGGCGTATCTCGATTACTTCGGAATGATGGATCTGATCGAGGATCTTTACCGCACGGTAACGCTGAATGTCTGCGGCACGGACACAGTTCCTTACGGCGACAAAGAAATAGCCGTCGGCAAGCCTTGGGAGCGTCTCACGATGATAGAAGCGGTGAAGAAATACGCGGACGTTGACTACAACGACTGGAAAACCGACGAGGAAGCGAGAGCCGCCGCAAAAGCAAAGGGCGTTGAGGAAGGCGTGGACGCGAATTCCACAAAGGGAAATGTTCTTATCGCGTTTTTTGAAGCCTATGTTGAGGACAAGCTTATTCAGCCGACGATAATTTATGATTATCCCGTGGAGAACTCGCCGCTTGCTAAGCGCAAGCCCGATTTTCCCGCGTTTACGGAGCGTTTTGAGTACTTTATAAACGGTACGGAATTCGGCAACGCTTTCTCCGAGCTTAACGACCCTATCGACCAGAAAGAGCGTTTTGTAAAGCAGGTCAAGGCAAAGCGTGCTCAGGGCGGCAACGACGCTCAGGTCGATGAGGATTTCATCACCGCTCTGGAATACGGACTCCCTCCCACGGGTGGACTGGGCTTTGGCTTGGACAGACTTGTTATGCTGCTTACTAATCAGCCGTCGATACGCGACGTGCTTTTGTTCCCCACAATGAAGCCGAACTTTTAATAAGCCGCTCCTAACGGGGCAATAATATATCAAAAGCCGCCATAAATCGGCGGCTTTATTTTTTCAAATGGAGTTGATAAAATGTCGGATAACAGACGCGAGACCCCCGAAGAACGCGCCGAGCGCGACCGCCGCGAACATATAGAGCTTCTGAAAATGAAGCAGGGACTTATTGAGGAAAGCGAACTTATCCCCGAAAAAGGATACGAGAAGATCCCGGAGCTGCACGGCTGGGCTAAGTTCAAGAATTACCTATATCACAACAAGTGGTTCATTCTTATGGGAGCGTTTGCGGCGGCTGTGGTCGCAATTATCGTCGTTCAAATCGCAAGCAAAGAAAAATATGATATGAAAGTTTTGGCGATAGCGAACGACCCGGATTCGGAAATGGTAATGCACGCGAACAACTTTGAAAGAGCGCTTGAAAAATACTGTCCCGATTTTGACGGCAACGGAGAAGTCCACGTTGAGGTCGTTTATATTAACCGCACCTCCAAAGTTACTAACCAACTCAATCAGGCGGACTCGCAGAAGCTGTCCGCGGAGCTTCAAAGCGCGGAAGCTCAGTTTATAATAAGCGACGACCAATATACGGAGTGGACGGGCAAAGACAGCGAACCTTTCGATGTTTTCCTTGACCAAACCGGAAATTGCTCCGAGAAAATGCTGATAGACGGCGTAGGAGTTCGGTTAAACAAAACGGGCTTCGCAAAGCAAGCCCGCTGGAGCGATTGTCCCGACAACGTTATTTTTTTGGTGCGCGAGGAATTAAACAACGGTTCGGGAAGTGTGAAGAAAAACGCCGAAAATCGCGAACGCGCTCAAACGGTTTTGCAAAATATCATTGACGGTAACGTTGTAAACCCCGACACCGAATAATTCATTTACATTCCCCCGTGACGGGAGCGTGCGCGGATTTTCCGCGCCCCGCTTTAATATCACAGGGGATTTTTTCCGAGTTCAATTCGCGGCGGCTCATAAATACCTCATCAGATCGTCGCAGAATTGCTGTTCGCGCTTTAACAGCTTCTCGGCGGACGAGCGTATATTTTCCGAAGCGCATTTCGTGCGGTTGAGCGTGCGCTGCATATCTATAATGCCGTTGTTGGTGCCCTTGTACATCAGCGACGCAAGACTTGCCGTGTCGTTGTGAGCGGCGGTTTTCATCGCTATTCCCGACTGCACCATTGTCCGCAGATACGGGTTTACATCATGAGCCGCCGCTCCGCGCCGAGCAAGCTCCCGCCGCGCCCGCGCCGCCACGGTCTTGTAGCGGTCCTGTTCGCGGCAAAGTTCGCCGTAAAGATCGTTGTTTTGACAGCGCCGCAGTACCGCCTCGGTCGCTCTTTTCGCCATTTTCGCGTTGCGGTAAACGCTCTCTAAAATCTCCGTGGTGTGTTCGTCTTTAAAATCCGTGGTTTTTCGTGACATATTTTTACCTCGCTTTTCTTTCGTTTTAATTTAGTGTAAACGCCGCGCGCAAAATTATTACCGGTAAAAAACGGAAAATTATAAAAAACACGCCCCGAGCAATCGGGGCGCGAAAACATATATTGGAGGGAATTTTTACTTTCTCTTCTTAAGTACGACAACAGCCGCGCCCGCGAAAATTACAGGCGCTATCGCCAGAGCGATACCCGTGTTGGGGTTGCCATTGTTCGGAGTTTCCGTGGAGGTATTGGTATCATTTGTTTTGGGAGAACTGTTGGTACCGGTCGCGCCGGGTGCAATTGAACTTGTATCTGTCGAGGATACCTCGCTTTCGGTAACGCTCGTACCCAAACTTGTAGAACCGCTCGAGTTGTCTGTTTCGCCAAGCAGCGGTTTTACAACAGCGGAAATTTCATCAATAGTAGGCTCATTTTCAACAATTCCGCCGTCACCACTTTCAAATTGATATGTTCGAGTGTACTTTACCACATTGTTGTTTGCATCTTTAACTATAACGATAGGATAAGCAACATTATCACCATTAAAGTTTTCGCAAGCATAAACAAAAGACCACAGATCGCCGAGTATTTTTTCTTGCTTAACGTCATAGCAGCAAATAAAGTCCGGATGTTCATTGGAGTACGCCTTGACTTCAGACTTGCTGCAACCGTGACTATCTGCCAAAATAATCTTGACATCTTTATTTTTGCTCCATTCAACCTCGGACATCGCATCAACCATTTTATCCGTTTTGTGGCATCCTCCGAGGTTGCCATATACGATAACGACCGCCTTTTTCCGGTCCGCCGTTAGCGAAACTTCCTTGTCATTGACAGACATATAAGGACCGCATTCAAATTCGCTTACCTGTTCACTTGTCAATACTGTTTCAGCAAATGACATTACTGTTGTAAAGCTGACTACTATTGCCGCAGCCAGCGCCGCGCTCAAAATTCTTTTAGCTTTCATTGTTTTTTCCTCCGTAAATTAAAAAAGTGCGCAGCCGAAGCCACGCACCGAAAAATGCATATCTCCAATTGCTGCGACACAACCGTGATTCCTTGTAATATGGCATACACGAAAAGAGCCTACACACTTTTGCCTTACGGAAAAGAGTGTACACCACATTACATACAAATATTCGGTTGTGTCGCACTTTCATTATAACACATAATTTATGGGTTGTCAATAATATTTCCGAAAAAATTTCTCCGTTAAAGTAGTTGAGAGCGCCGAAAGCCGCAAAATATTGTGCTCAAAGTCAAAGTTCACAAAAGCCGCGCTAAAAATCGCACAATTTTTGTATATTTATCACTTGATTTTTTTCTCAAATGTAGTATAATATAAGTATGCGTTAGCACTCTGCCCTAGTGAGTGCTAATAAAATCGAAAAAATGTTTGTTCTCTCCGCGCGGGAGAACAACAAAAGAATAATGTGGGGGTTATGTTATGAGTGAAACAAAAGAATTTAAAGCCGAAAGCAAGCGCCTGCTTGAAATGATGATCAATTCGATTTACACGCACAAGGAGATTTTTTTGCGCGAGCTTATCTCGAACGCGTCGGACGCTATGGATAAGCTGTATTTTAAGACAATGAGCGGCGAGGGAGAAGCGATCTCGCGCTCCGATATGCAAATCACCATCGAAGCGAACAAGGACGACCGTAAGCTTATTATCTCGGATAACGGCATAGGAATGACCCAAGAGGAACTTGAAAACAACCTCGGCACAATAGCGCAAAGCGGCTCGTTCGCGTTCAAAAACGAGAATGAAAAAACCGAGGACGTTGATATTATAGGACAGTTCGGCGTGGGCTTTTACTCGGCGTTTATGGTGGCGAAAAAGGTCACCGTTATCTCCAAAGCCTACGGCTCCGATACCGCTTATATGTGGACTTCAACGGGCGCGGACGGCTACACGATAGCCGAAGCGGAAAAGGACGCAAACGGCACCACGATAACTCTCGACATCAAGGACAACACCGATGATGAAAATTACGATGAATATTTAACGCCTTACAGAATAAAGGAACTTGTTAAAAAATATTCCGATTACATTCGCTATCCGATAAAAATGGACGTGGAGCACGAAAAGCTCAAAGAGGGCACGGGCGTTGACGGCAAAGAACCCGAATACGAAAAGGAAATAGTCACCGAAACCCTCAACTCGCAGATACCGATTTGGAAAAAGGCGAAAAACGAACTTAAAGACGAGGACTACAACCAATTCTACAAGGATAAGTTCCACGATTATTCCGACCCGCTGCTGCACATTCACTCCAAAACCGAGGGCACGGCAACATATTCCGCTCTGCTTTACATTCCCGAAAAGGCGCCTTACGATTACTACTCCAAGAACTACGAAAAGGGATTGCAGCTTTATTCAAGCGGCGTTATGATAATGGAAAAGTGCGGCGATCTCCTGCCCGACTACTTCAGCTTTGTTAAAGGTCTTGTCGACAGCGAGGACTTGTCGCTGAACATTTCGCGTGAAATGCTCCAACACGACAGACAGCTCAAGATAATCGCCAAGGCTATCGAGAAGTCGATAAAGAACGAGCTTAAAAAATTGCAGAAAAACGACCGCGAAAAATACGAAAAATTCTTCGAGGCGTTCGGCACACAGATAAAATACGGCATTTACGAGAGCTACGGAATGAACAAGGCGGAGCTTCAAGACCTGCTGATGTTCAAGAGCTCCAACGGCACGCCGACAACTCTCGAGGAATAC
Organism: uncultured Clostridia bacterium; assembly: GCA_947629945.1. Taxonomy (GTDB): domain Bacteria; phylum Bacillota; class Clostridia; order Oscillospirales; family Ruminococcaceae; genus CAG-115. Next base: position 39,999 of record CANRFR010000006.1, read on the forward strand.
GTTTCCCGAATGAAAGAAGACCAGAAGTTTATTTACTTCGCCTCGGGATCTTCCGTTTCGCGTATCGAGAGCTTGCCGCAGACCGAACTTGTCCGCGACAAGGGCTATGAAATTCTCTACCTCACCGACCACGTTGACGAGTTCTGCTTGCAGATGATGCACGCTTACGATAAAAAAACCGAAGGTTCGGACGAGACTACGCCTATAGAGTACAAATCTGTCAGCGCGGACGACCTCGGACTGGAAACAGAGGAGGAAAAGGAAGAAATCAAGAAAGAGGAAGAGAACAACAAGGAAATGTTCGACTTTCTCGCGGAAAAGCTCAGCGGCAAGGTAAAGGCAGTCAAACTCTCACAGAGACTGAAAAATCACCCCGTCTGCATTACCAGCGAGGGAATGCTCTCCGTGGAAATGGAAAAGGTTCTCTCCGCAATGCCCGACAATCAGGGCGCGAAAGCCGAGAAAGTTCTTGAGATAAATCCCAACCACGCGATTTTCGGCAAGCTGAAATCGCTCTACTCCACCGACAAGGACAAGGCGGGCGAGTACGCCGACCTGCTTTACGATCAGGCGCTCCTTATCGAGGGTATGCCGATCGAGAACCCCGTGGACTTCGCGAATAAACTTTGCGAGATTATGGCGCAGCAATAAATAATGGAAAATGTATAATTGACTTTCCCCCGAATGCAGTTGGCGTTCGGGGGATTTTGTTTATTGTTTATTGTTCTGCTCGACCGTTGGAAAATTCTTTATAAAGCCGTATTTATCAAAAACGGCGTTATATTCTTCAAAAGTTACCTCGCTGCCGTTTACGCGATACAGATTTTCCCACTCTCCGTCGATGTTTTGAATACCGTCGTAAAGGAACTCTTTGGAAACGATAGAGCCGTTGTCCGCGCTGATTTTGTACACCGACCATTCGCCGTAAGTTATGTCTCCGGGGTGAAGCAAGAGGTAAGTTACCTTTATTGTGTGGTAGTAATAGAAACTCTCGTTTTCGTCCTCGTATTTCAGGATATTTACGGAAAAGTCACGTTCTTTGTCGTCATATCCCCGCAGACCTTCGGGGTCAAGTTCGGCTGCGAATTCGGTATTCCCGGTATTCGGCTCCGTTTGGAAAACGTACATTCCTTTAAGTTTCGATACATCCTTAAAGCTGAGCACGACTTCTTCCGAGCCGTCGCCGTCGAGATCAAACCACTTTATATCGTACGGCGCGGCTTTAAGCTCGTCAAGCGGCACTCCGTACTTTTCCGAAAGCGTTTGCTTGCAGGAATTTATTTCTTCATTCGCGGCGTTTTCAAACTCGCTTCTGGCGGTTTCCAGTTCGATAATGGCGTTATCCCGTTCTTCCTCCGCAAGATCTACGGCAGCTTCAAGTTCGCTTATACGGGCTTCAAATTCGATTGTGACGATATACCGTTCTTCCTCTGCGGAATTTACGGCGTCTTCAAGTTCGCTTAAAATATACTTGCCGCTTTCCGTCGAATTTGCGGCGGCTTCAAACTCGCTTTTTGCGGCTTCAAGGTCGCTTTTGGCAGCTTCAAGTTTGCTTTCGGCTGCTTCCCGTTTGCTCTCCGCCAAATCTTCAGCTTCCTCAAGCTCGCTTTTGACGGCTTTCAGTTTGCTTTCGACCTCTGCGAGATTGCTTTGGCACGCCTCAAGTCCGCTTTTGGCGACTTTGAGTTTGCTTTGGGCGGTGTTGGGGGCGCTTACGGCGGTATCGCGTTCGTCTGCCGCAGAATTTACAGCGGGAGCGTTCGCGCTTTCAACAACAGTGGAAGGTCTGCCTTTAAGCGTTACGGCTATTCTGACTCCGACCGCCACCGCGAGGCACGCCGCGATCGGCGCGAGTATTTTCGTGGGCGAAAGTTTGATTTTTCCCGTGTGGGCTTTTCCAACGCTGTCAAAATCGTCGTTCAGCGCTTCGGCGATATATTTATCATCGGGCTTGAATTGGCTCAACAAGTCAAATAATTCATCTTTTTTCATACGTATCCCTCCTCAATAAGGTGTTTTTTGATTTGCTTTTTAGTGCGGTAAAGGGTCGCGGAAACGTCTTTTTTGCTTAATCCCAAACGCAGTGCGATGTCGCCTATCTCCTCAAAGCAGAAGAACCGCAATATAAAGACCGCGCGGTTGTTTTCGGACAGCTTCGCGAGATATCGGTTGATTTCGGCAACTATCTCGCGCTGTTCGGCGGTTTTCTCAACGTCCGCGCCGCTCGGTATAAGCTCGGCGAAATCGTCAAGTACAAGCGCCACCGAGCCTTTTCCGCGTTTTTGCGCCGATTCGCGCCGATACCGCAGAAGCGCCTCATTGCGCGTTATAACCGCCAAATACGCCGAAAGGCTGCGCGGACGCTCGGGCGGGATATTTTCCCATGCCTTGAGTAACGCGTCGTTGACGCACTCACGAACTTCCTGCTCATCGCCGAGAATGTTCCGCGCTATCGTTTCGCAGTACTTGCCGTAGGCGTTCTGCGTTTCCTTGACAGCGCGTTCGTCACGTTTGTTGTAAAGTTCAATTATTTCGCCCTCCGTCATGTCTCCGCCCCCTTTCATTCATAGTGACGTAAAATAAACGGGTATATCACCCAACCGCAAAAATTTTTTCCGAAACAGGTTTGCGCCCCGAGCAGTCGGGGCGCGTTATTATGCGGAAAATAAACGAAAATTTTCGGTGCAAGGTATCAATCAAACGTTTCGGGATTGGCACGCGGATAAGGCTTGGAAACGTCCGTAAGTCCGAGAAGATAATCTGCGGAAACGTTGTAAAACTTTGCAAGCGTGACAATATGCCGCACGGGTATCTCTTGGTTGTATTTGGGGTTTTCGTTCTCGTATTTCCATATCTGCTGTTGAGTGGTTTTTAAAATCTCGGCTATTTGGCTTTGACTGTACCCGTTTTGCTTCCGCACATATTTCAAAATAAGCGGTATTGTGTTTATCTGCATATTAATTACCTCCTGTAAAAATAAACTCTATAAAAATATTTTACATCTTTTAAAATGTACTTGACAAGTAACCGAAAAGGTGTTATAATAGTCTTAACATCTCGTAAGGGTTTATCACTCTTTTTCAGATGTAAAAATTATAGAATATGTATTGGAGGAAATAAAATGAAACTTAGAAAAATAGCCGCCGCTTCTTTGGCGGCGGTGGCGTGCTCTTTAGCGCTCGGCAGAGCGTCAGCAAGTCCGGACGCGCTAAAAGCCCTTGGCGCGGTAGGCGTTATAGCAAGCGCGGATGACGATTTGGCGAGCGGAGATTTCAAGTATAAAACAATAACCGACCGCCACAATCCGGAGAATCTTGAAGTTGGATCGGTTGAGATAACCGAATATATCGGCAAGGGCGGAGCGGTGAATATTCCGTCTGAAATCGACGGGAGAAAAGTTACGAGCATTGGCGGTAATGTTTTCAGTAATTGTGGCGCAAGCATTACGTCGATAACAATACCGGACAGCGTAAAACAGATGGGTCGTTTAAACTACAATAGCTATCACGTGTTGAATATTTTTGCAGACTGCATAAATCTGAATTCGATTAACGTAGATGAAAATAATACAAAATATTACTCTGTGGACGGAGTTTTGTTTGAACGAAACGAACAATATAAGAGTGTTCTTTGCGTATATCCTCGCGGGAAAAAGGCAAAGAGCTACACCATACCGAACGACATAGCGGAAATTGATGACTATGCCTTTTTGCAGTGCACAAATCTTGTTTCGGTAACAATCCCGGATAGCATTAATAAAATTAACTTTGGTGCTTTCATGTATTGCACAGGGCTTGGCTCGGTGACAATACCTGATAGCATTAAAGAAATTGAGTCGAATGTCTTTGCCGCCTGCACAGGTCTTGCCTCTGTAACGATACCGGACAGTATTACAAGCATTGGCGCGGGTGCTTTTAATGGCTGCACAGGTCTTACCTCTATAACGATACCGGACAGCGTTACAAGCATTGGCGACAGTGCTTTTTATGAATGTACGGGTCTTACCTCTGTGACGATACCCAAAAATGTTACAAGCATGAGACTCGCTTTTGCCGGCTGCACAAGCTTAACCGCAATTAACGTAGACAAAGCAAATGAGGAATATTGCTCCGAAAACGGAATTGTATTCAGTAAGGATAAAACAAAACTTATATGTTATCCTGCCGGAAAAACTGCAGCGAGTTACACAATACCTAACAGCGTAACAGATGTTGACGGCGGCAGTTTTTTCGGGTGTGATTATGTTACCGACATTAACGTAGGTAAAGAAAACGAACATTATTGCTCCGTTGATGGCGTTTTGTTCACAAAAAATAAAAGAGTTCTTGTTTATTATCCTACCGGCAGAACAGCAACCGGCTACACAATACCAGACAGCGTGACACGCATTGGTGGGAGTGCTTTTGCAGACTGTAAAAACCTTGTCTCGGTAAATATACCGAACAGCCTAAAAGCACTTTACGATTCTGCATTTTTTAATTGTGTCTCGCTTTCAGATATATATTACAACGGCACAAAAGAAGAGTGGAAAACACTTACATCATCCGGTCCCTTTTGGACGGGAATAGATTACGGTGTACATCACTACCCCTTTAGCGCAAACTTCACGCCAAATATCCACTGCACCGACGGCGTTATAGCCGCAACAGGTGATATTCCCGATGTTAATAATCCCAATACTTCCGATACGTCGGATACGAATACCTCCGATACGAGCGAACCCACGAGTACTCCCGACACAAGCGAACCCACAAGCACTCCAGACACAAGCACCCCTACCTCTAATGAAAAGACATACACTCCGACAGTTTCCGCAGAGGGTACGGACGAGGAAACAAAATCCGTTCTGGGCGGCATTACTGTAACGGACAACAACGGCGCGTTCGAGGACGGCGTTGCAATGAACGTCAAAGCCGTTGAAAGCACCGACAGTTCGTTTAGCTTTGAAATCACGTTCACCAAGGACGGCAAGGAAGTTCAGCCGAACGGAAAAGTCAACGTCAGAGTTCCTCTGCCCGAAAAACTCAAGGGCGGCAGTGTTTTCGTTTACCACGGCGACGCTTACATAGAATCCACGCGCGACGGCGACTATGTTGTTTTCAAGACCGACAGCTTCAGTCCGTTCACGATAACAAGCAAAAATACGCTTGACCCCGGCGCGACCGACGCTAACTCGGGAGCGGCTGACACCGATCTCGGTACGACCGATACCAACTCAAACGTATCCAATAACGATACCGATTCCGAAAATAAAAGCGACAGCAAGAGCGATAGCAAGGGCGACAGCAACCCCAATACCGGTATCGCTTTCGCGGCAGTACCCGCACTTCTCGCGTGCGCGGCGGTCGTTGTCCTTAAAAAGAGACGTTAAATATTTCCCTCTTATATAAGTTTGCGCCCCGATTTCTCGGGGCGCTCTTCTGCGTATTTCATTTTAAGCGCTAAAAAAGCCCCGAAAATATTGGGGCTTTTTGTTTATGTAGGTTACAAAATAATCAAGCCATGGGGAATTTTACAAACGCCAAAGCGCAAATGATTCCTCCAAGAACAAGCGTAACGCCCGCTGTCGCGTGACCCATAAGCGCAAAATTTTTCATAGATGGATTGATTCCTCCGTTCGCTTTTTGCTTTTTCATATCGACAAGCGAAATAACAAGCGCCAAAACCACCAGAACCAACGTCACTATTCCCAAAACAAATTTGAGTGTTTTCTGCCCTGTAATATCAAGCATATAGTGTACGCAGGCGGACGCAATTCCCAAAATAGAAACAACAAATGAAAATGCTCCCATAATTTTCCTCCAAATAAGTAAGCCTTGAACACTTTTCAAGGCTTATTGTTTTTGCAATTAAACTTAGTCCGAAACGTAAGGGATAAGCGCAAGCTGACGCGCTCTCTTGATAGCTACGGTAAGCTCTCTCTGATGATAAGCGCAGCAGCCGGTAACTCTGCGGGGCAGAATTTTGGAGCGCTCTGTCATAAACTTCTTGAGCTTAGCTATATCCTTGTAATCAATAAACTCGCTTCTATCCGCGCAGAACTGGCAAACCTTTTTGCGGGTGCGCTTGATAGGATGAGAAGATCTCTCGACTTTTTCAGCCATGATACATTTACCTCCGTATTATTTTGTGTATGCCAAAAGCGGCACAGTTTGTTTTGCGTTTCCTGTGTCAGAACGGGTAGTCGTCGCTGTCCGCCGCAGAGAAATCCGCCGCGGGAGCGCTTTGCTGTGCGGGCGCGCTCTGAGAGGGCGCGGGGCTTCCGTATCCTCCGCCGTAACCCGCCGGCGGCTCGCTTACAGGCGGCGCGTTGTAATTTCCGGTATTTCCGCCATTTGCTTTCTCGCCGGTAAAGTAAACATTGTCGGTCTGGATCTCATACCATGTCGCGGGATTGCCGTTTCTATCGGTATATTGTCTCGTCTGCATCTCGCCCTCGACAAGGATCATTCTGCCTTTCGCGAACCATTTGGTGACAAACTCCGCAGTGTTGCGCCAAGCTACGACATTAAAGAAGTCAGACTTTCTTTCCTCGCCGCGCTTTTGATAGTTTCTGTCGACCGCTATACGGAAGCTGCACGTTGTAACTCCGTTCGGAGTGGTTTTAAGCTCCAAATCGTTCACGATACGACCCATCATTATTACTCTGTTCACTTTAACACCTCCGACCTTGCCCTAACTCACTTCGCGAGCATTACCGCCGAGCGCAGAATGCCGTCGGTAATGTTGACGATACGCTCGAACTCTGCAGGGAATTCGGGCTTTGCTTCAAAGTTGTAGAGCACATAGTAGCCCTCGCTTTCGTAGTTGATCTCGTAAGCGAGCTTTCTTTTGCCCCACTCGTCAACGTTGGTAAGCGTCCCGTTCGCCTTGATAAGGTCCGAGAACTTCTCTACGAGCGCCTTGATCTGCTCCTCGTCGTTCTTCACGGAGAAAACGACCATCGCCTCGTATTTTTCATTCAGCTTTGCCATTTATAAGCACCTCCTTATGGATATATATCCCGCGTTTCTCTCACGGGAAAGGGGTTATATCGTCTTTTTAACGATTAACTTGTATATTATAACACATTTTTCCTTGCTTGTCAAGGGATTTTTAGATTTTTTTCGGAGTTATCCGCAAAATTTTTCTTTTTGACCGAGAGCAGTGAACATGCCGACAACGATATTTTATTGCAAGATTGGGTGCCTATATTTTTGCCCGCATTTCCCGATTTCCACATTTTTACTCATTTTGTGAAAATAAGCCGTCGAATTATTGTGCAATTTGACAAATTGTCCTTGTTGAATTTGTTTTAATTTTACGTATTTGTGAATAAAGGGTTGAAATTTGCAACGAAAAGGTGTATAATATAATTGTATTATTATTTTGTAATTTACGCAAACAGAAAGGGGAAATAACAAATCATGAGATCACCGATAAGTAAAGAGGAACTGTTAAAGCAGCTTGAGACCATTCTGGAGTACGACTTCCGCACCAATCCGAAGGACGCTTCCATGACGCAGATCTACCGCGCGCTTTCCACGATAGTTGTAAACTATATGAAAGAGAAGCGACACAACTTTATGCACGACTGCAACTCCAAGGGCAGAAAACAGGTTTATTACCTGTCTATGGAGTTCCTTATGGGTCGTTCGCTGAAGACCTCGCTGTATAACCTCGGTATGCAGGACGAAGCGGCAAAGGCTCTTGAAGAGATCGGCGTGAAAATAGACAGAATTTACGAGGAAGAGCCTGACGCGGGTCTCGGAAACGGCGGTTTGGGCAGACTTGCGGCTTGCTATATGGACGGTCTGGCTACCTGTGATTATCCCGCGACGGGCTACTCGATAAGATACGAGTACGGTATTTTCAAACAGAAGATCGTTGAAGGCTGGCAGACGGAGCTTCCCGACAACTGGCTGCCCGGCGGCGGCGCGTGGCTTGTGCCCGTGCCCGACCAGACAGTCGAGGTAAAGTTTGACGGTCAGGTGAACGAGAGTTGGGACGACGGCAACCACCGTCTTGAGTACGTCGGCTACAACAGCGTAAACGCCGTGCCTTACGATATGTATGTTTCGGGCTACGACAGCAAAGGCGTGTCGAAGCTGAGACTTTGGAGCGCGGAGAGTATGTCGTTCGATATGGCTTCTTTCAATACGGGCGATTACGCGACCGCTTTGGGCGCGAACAATATTGCGCACTCGATTTCAAAGGTGCTTTACCCCAACGACAACCACGCCGAGGGCAAGGCTTTGAGACTTCGCCAGCAGTACTTTATGTGCGCG
>CANRFR010000007.1 GCA_947629945.1 uncultured Clostridia bacterium
TAAGGCAGCACAGCAGATTTACCTCGTCGTAATCCGTCGTTGCTATAACTATCCCCGATTTGCCGACGTTTGCCTGTTTTTGGATATCCTTGTCGATACCGTTGCCCTCGATACACATTACGTCCTCGGTGTTCTGCGTCCTTTCAAGAGCGGCGGCGTTTATATCTATAACGGTAACATCGTGTTTCTCATTTGACAGCATAGCGGCAAGGCTGCTTCCCACCTTGCCATTGCCAATTATTGACATTTTCATAGTTGACCTCTCTAAGCTTGTTTGATGCTAAGTGAATTTGTTGCTTTATATATTATAGCACCAAACAAGGTTTGTGTCAAGAGGAAAACACCATATTGCTCTGTAATCGGCGCCGAGAATTTCCCGTTTTTTTCGCGAGGTCAATTGCCGCTTACTTTCAAAATCGAAATTGACTGAGCCTGCTTTTGAAATCTCCGCAAAAGTTAAGGATTATTTAATAATTTCCGTGCTATAATGTAATCACACCGATGAAAGGAGCGGATACAATGTACTTACGAATACTGAAAAAAGACCTGAAGCGCAAGAAAACAATGAACGTAATACTGCTGATTTTTGTAATATTGGCGGCGACGTTCATAGCTTCGAGCGCAAACAACCTGACAACCGTAAACGGCGCGCTGGACAATTTCTTTGAGAAAGCGGAAGTGCCCGATTACTGGTTTGCCGTAACGAACACGCCCGATATGGAGCGTTTCGAGGACTTAGCCGAAGAAAACGGTTACGACTATTTCAACTCGCGGCTTATTCAGATAGAGCCGAAAAATGTGACCGTGGCGGGCAAAAAGTGCGAATACTCCAATACGCTTACGCTGTCGAAACTCGGCGGAATAAACATATTCGACAAGAACGACAAGGAGCTTACGGAGATAAACGACGGAGAGATATACGTTACGGCGTTTATGTATCAATCGACGGAAAACAACTACCGCGAGGGCGGAAAAATCGTCATAAAGCAAGGCGATGTTGAAAAAGAATTTACGATAAAGGGCTATGTAAAAGACGCGCTTATGGGAACGGCAATGGTCGGAATGACGCGCTTTTTCGTAAGCAAGGACGATTTTAAGCTGTTCGATACCGAAAACGCGGCGGTCAGCAATACCGTGGAAGTCCACACGGACGACCCCGATTATCTTGATAAGTTCAATAAACTGGGGCTTAACACCATTATGTCGATAGACGGTTCGATGTTTAAGATGATGTATCTTATGGATATACTTATCGCAGCTATCCTGCTTGTAGTAAGCGTTGTGCTGATACTTATTTCAATGGTTATTTTGAGGTTTATTATCAACTTCACGATAACAGAGGAGTTCCGCGAGATCGGCGTTATGAAAGCCATAGGACTGAAAAACCGCAAAATTCGCGGACTGTATATCGTGAAATATTTAGGAATTGCCGTTATCGGCACGGCGGTCGGTCTGGGGCTTAGTTTTCCGCTCAGCAATCTGATGATAAGCGGAGTTTCGCAAAAGATAGTGATGTCGAGCGGCGACAATTACCTTATCAATATAGCGGCGGCTATTCTGGCGGGAGCGTTGGTGGTGCTGTTCAGTTATTTCTGCACGCGGAAGATAAAGAAATTCTCTCCGATAGACGCTATCCATAGCGGCGAAACGGGCGAGCGTTTCAGTAAAAAGGGAATTATCCGTCTCGGGAAGTCGCATTTGCCGACGGTTCCGTTTATGGCGCTCAACGACATTTTCAGCGGGATAAAAAGCTATGTTTCGATGGTGATAATTTTCATACTCGGAACACTGCTTGTAATTATACCGGTGAACACGATAAACACTCTGCGCTCGGACGATCTGATAACGCTGTTCAATATGACGAAAAGCGACCACGTTGTTTCGGCGGAGCTGCTGTTCAATCCCAACGAGGACAATAAGGCAAAGATAGAACGGCAGTTTGACGAAATTCGCGATTTTTTTGCCGACAAGGGGATAGACGTTGACGTTTTTCAAGAGATAATGTTCCGAAGCAATGTTAAAAAGGGCGAAAAGCTGACAAATTCGCTGACGTTTATCGGAATGGGCGGCGTGACGACCAACGAGTATGATTACTTAGAGGGCACCGCTCCGCAAAACGTTCACGAAGTCGCGCTGACGTATCTTACGGCGGGGCAGATAGACGCGCATATCGGCGACGACGTGCAAATAAAGGTCGGCGAAACCGAAAAGACCTACACGGTCACGGCGATTACTCAAAGTATGAACAATATGGGCGAGGGCGTGCGATTCTATCAGGACGAGGATTTGGACTTCAACTATGCGGCGGGCAGCTTCGGCATTCAGGTAAACTACAAAGATAATCCCGACAAATCCGCACTTGCCGAGCGAAAAGCATTGCTTGAAAAGCTCTATCCCGCCGCCAAAATATACACGCCCGGCGAGTACATCGGTTATATGATAGGCAATGTCGCAGAACAGCTCGACAGTATGAAAACGCTTATATTGACAATAATTCTCGGCATAAACGCGCTTGTGGCGGTACTTATGGTAAAGAGCTTCATCACCAAAGAAAAGAGCGAGATAGCGCTGTTAAAAGCTATCGGCTTCACTAACGCGCCGCTGTGCGGTATTCAGACTTTGCGTATCGGTATTGTACTGCTTATTTCGGTTATCATGGGAACTCTTATCTCAATTCCGCTTACTCCCGTAATAATCACGCCGATATTCCAAATGATGGGCGCGTTCAGCATAGAGTACAACATCAAGGCGCTTGAGGTCTACGTGATAATTCCGCTTATAATGCTCGGAGTTACGGCGCTGGCGGCGTATATCTCGGCGCAGGGGTTGAGGAAAATATCTTCCTCGCAAATATCAAACAATGACAGTTGAAAGTAAACAGTTGAAAGTTGACAGTTTTTGTGCCGCTTTGCGGCGATTTAAAATAACGGCGCGAAGCGCCGCACCTTAACTGTCAACTGTCAATTATCAACTGTCAACTAAAAAGATTTTGGGGGTTTTATTATGACGAACATTTTAGAGGTTAAGGATCTTTGCAAAACTTATGTGATAAACAAACGGCAGAACAACGTTTTAAGGAACGTTAATTTCAGCGTTTCCGAGGGCGAGATGGTCGCTGTTATGGGACCGTCCGGCTCGGGAAAATCCACGCTCCTGTATTCCGTTTCGGGAATGGATAACATAACCGCGGGCGAAGTGGATTTCAACGGCAAAAACATCGCGAAAATGAACCAAAAGGAACTCGCCGAGCTTCGGCTTGACGAAATGGGCTTTATCTTTCAGCAGATGTATATGCTGAAAAATCTTTCGGTTATCGACAACATAATCCTGCCCGCGTGTCAGTCGGGTAAAGTGAACGAAACGCGCAAACAGACTTTGGAGCGCGGTTACGAGCTTATGAGAAAACTCGGCATTATCGAGGTCGCGGACAACGACATAAACGAAGTCTCGGGCGGACAATTACAGCGCGCGTGCATTTGCAGAAGTATGATAAACAAGCCGAAAATGATATTTGCCGACGAGCCTACGGGCGCGCTCAACCGCACGTCCTCGGACGAAGTAATGGAAGAACTTGCCAAGCTGAACGCCGAGGGAACTACGATAATGCTGGTTACTCACGATGTGAAAGTAGCGGCGAAGTGCACCCGCGTTTTGTATATCGTAGACGGCAATATCCAAGGAGAATACAAGCTTGAAAAATACGACAGAACCAAGCTCCGCGACCGTGAGCGCGCCCTTAACGGCTGGCTTATGGAAATGGGCTGGTAACGTCAATGTACAGTTGACAATTGACGATTGACAATTGACAGTTTTGTGCGCGAACGCTTGCATTTTCGCTTTTAATGTGATATAATTAAGAAAACCCGTATTATTTCGGGCTTCCTTAAAGTGTTATATGAAAGGCATTACGGATATGTTGTTGTACATTTTAGACGTGTTTGAAACGGCGGCAACGTCGATCTTATTCTTCCTGATAAAAAAATATGTGCTGCTTGAAAAAGAGATTTCTCCGAAAAAGCAGAATATTTTTTATTTGATAACTGCGGCGGCGGTAACTTTGGCTCTTTTGCTTTTCGGAAAACAGTACGCCGAAATACTTTGCGTGGCGGCGGTCATTGTGAACATCGTTATGGCGCGTCCGAAAGAAAGGCGGGTCTCGGGACTGCTGCTGAGCGTTCCGTTTGCTCTCGTGCTTTACGGAATATCGAACGGAATTTGGCTGCCGCTTATGGTTATGCCGACGTATCTTTTCCCCGAATACGCGGGTCTTTATTTGCTTTTGGTTTACGCCGTACTGTTTGCTGCTTTTGCGGCGTTTATGATATTGGGCAGAAATTGGCGGCGTGAGTTCTCCAAAAGCACCAAAGACAGGACTTTATCGCCCGGCGAACGCGTTGTTTTGGTCACGGGAGCCGCGCTTCAAATTGTTTTCTCGGTCGTGCTTAACAACACGCTGCAATCCGAAACTTCCGGAGTGCAGGAAAAGAAATATATCGTTATGAGCAGCCTGTTCGCGTTTGCTATGACGGCAGCTTTCGTTATAATGATAATGCAAGGCAACAAGCGCAATTATTATCTTCGTAAGTACAATAGTATGCAGTCGCATATTATCACCACAATGGCTGACATCATCGAAAACCGCGACGAGAGCACGGGCGGTCATATCAAACGCACTGCGAAATATGTTGAGATACTGGCAAAGGAACTGCAGCGACAAGGCAAGCATACGGATATCCTCACTAACAAATACATAAGCGATATGGTATTGGCGGCGCCGCTGCACGATATCGGAAAAATCCACATTTCGGATACCGTGCTCAACAAGCCGGGAAAGCTGACCGATGAGGAATTCGCGCTTATGAAAACGCACACCACGGCGGGGCGGGAGCTTCTCGAAAAAGCCCGAGGCGAAATGGGCGATATTCATTATCTGAACATTGCAATCGAGATGGCGGCGTATCATCACGAATGGGAGAACGGCAACGGTTATCCCTATGGCGTTAAGGGCGATGAAATTCCGTTGTGCGCTAAAATTTTAGCGGTCGCGGACGTTTTCGACGCGCTGACCTCGAAAAGAGTTTACAAGCCCGCTATGCCATTTGCTAAGGCTTGTTCGATAATACGCGAGGAGCGCGGAACGCATTTCGACGAGGACGTGGTGGACGCGTTTACCGTTTCGTCCGAAAAAATAATGGCGGCTATGAAGAGCTTCGGAGCGGAGTAAATTTTTACTTTAGAGATGCCCTTTAGTGGTTGTTCCTATTTCTCGGGGCAAATAATATATTGAAAAGGGATTTAATATGACCGATATTCTGATAGTCGAGGATAACAAGGAATTGTCGGGGGTGCTGTGCGATTTTCTCAGAGCGGAAAATTACACGGTATCCGTCGCCGAAAACGCAGAAACAAGCCTCGCACTGTATCAAAAATACGGCGCGAGACTTGTCGTGCTGGATATAATGCTGCCCGACAAAGACGGCTTTTATATTCTCGAAAAAATCCGCGCGGAAAGCAATACTCCCGTGCTGATAGTCAGCGCGAGAACAGGCAAAGACGACAAACTGCTCGGACTTGATCTCGGCGCGGACGATTATATCGAAAAACCGTATGATATCGACATTATGCTGGCGAAAATACGCGGTATTTTTAAGCGCCGCTACTCGCTTGACGAGATTACGGACGGCGATATACGAATAAATAAGGGCAGCCGTGAGACGTTTAAAAACAACGTGCCGCTTGAAATGACGTCAAAGGAATTTGAATTGCTGGCGCTGCTTATGGAGAACAAAGGGCGCGCGCTTTCAAAAGAGTACATCTTCAATACAATATGGGGAAGCGACAGCTTTTCCGAGCAGCAGACGCTAACGGTTCATATAAAACGGCTTCGTCAGAAAATTGAGGAGGACCCGAAACAGCCAAAGAAAATACAAACGGTTTGGGGCGTTGGGTATAGGTATTTATGAGGGCTTGGAGAAAAATTTTCGCGGCGTTTGCCGTGTTTGCTATCGCGGTATTCGCCGCGGCAAATCTGATTTTAAATCATCTGAACTCCCCCGAAAACGGCAGACCCTACCGCGTTGAAATAAACAGGCTCGCGCTTCAAATCGAGAAAAACGGGCTTTCAAGCGTTGACTTAACTCAATGCGAATTCGTTTACAATATCGAAAAATACGGCGGCGATTTTTATAACGCGCCGAACGATTATTCGATACGTGAAATAGACGGCGAACTGTACCGTTTTGACTACGCAATAAAAAACGGCACGGACAATTCCGGAACAACCGCCGCTGTGAACGTCCTTTTAGCGGTGATGACGGCGGCGATTTTTGCGGTACTGTTTTATATACGCGCAAAAATTCTGCGCCCGTTCGACCGCCTGACAGACGTTCCCTACGAGCTTTCAAAGGGCAATCTTTCCGCGCCCGTTAAGGAAAACAAAAACCGCTTTTTCGGGAAATTTCTCTGGGGGATAGACTTACTTCGTGAAAATATCGAAACGCAAAAGCAGCGCGAACTGGAACTGCAAAAGGAAAAGAAAACGCTTTTGCTGTCGCTTTCGCACGATATAAAAACGCCGCTTTCCGCGATAAAATTATACTCCAAAGCGCTGTCGAAAAATCTCTATCCAAGCGCGGAAAAACAGCGCGAGATAGCCGAGACGATAAACGATAAAGCGGACGAGATCGAGGGATACGTCACAAAAATAATTACCGCCTCGCGCGAGGATTTTTTGAGTCTCGAGGTGAATAACGACGAGTTCTATCTTTCGGAATTGGTCGGGAAAATCTCGGATTATTACCGCGAGAAGCTCTCCCTTTTGAAAACGAGTTTCATCATCGGCGAATACTCCAACTGCCTGCTTTTCGGCGACATTGAACGCGCTGTGGAGGTGCTGCAGAACATTATTGAAAACGCCGTGAAATACGGCGGCGGAAATCGCGTCGAGGTTCTTTTCCCAAAGGACGACGAGGGCGTTTTGATCTCGGTGCGAAACGGCGGCTGTACGCTTGACAAATCCGAACTGCCACATATATTTGAGAGCTTCCGGCGCGGCTCCAATGCTGAAAACGTTCGCGGAAGCGGGCTGGGTCTGTACATCTGCAGACAGCTTATGCACAAAATGAACGGCGAGGTCTTCGCGGAGATAAGCGGGGATTTTATTACGGTCACGGCGGTTTTCACCAGAGCGCGTTAACACAAAAATGCTCCCCCTTGAACATTAAGTTCGAGGGGGAGCGTATTTATACGGTATCAAAAATCGGCTTTAATCCGCTTATTAACCTTTGGCTTTCGCCTCTTTCGCGGCGCCGCGCTTTTTATCCTTGCGCTCCCGATGCCAGATCCAAAGCGGACCCGCCAGGCACAGCGAGCTGTAGAAGCCCACCAACATACCGAAAGCAAGGGGTATTGCGAAAGAAAGTATCGAGGTAACGCCTTGCAGCGAACATATCACCGCAATACATATCATCGCCGTAACAGTGGTCGTCGTAGTAATTATCGAACGCGAGAGCGTTTGATTTATCGAGAGGTTTACCAAGTCTCTGTCGGAAATATCTCCGCCGAACTTCGCGCGGTTCTCACGCAAGCGGTCGTAGATGATGATGGTGTTGTTTATCGAGTATCCGAGCAGCGTCAAAATAACCGCCATAAAGTTGGAATCCAGCGACATTCCCGTTACAATGTACACCGCGTAGGTGAGGATAACGTCGTGTAACAGACAGCAGATGGCGATTATACCAGCGCTCCAGCCGCCGATTTTCTTGAAACGGAACGCGATGTAAATTACCAACAGCACAAATGCCGCAGCTACCGCGATAACGCAGGAAACAAGGAATTGAGAGCCTGCCGCAGCAGAAACGTTGGTCGTATCGATGTTTTCGATGTTATTGTCCGGATAGGTTTCGACAAGCGTATCGGTGATCTTTCCGAGCATCTCGTCGTCCATCTTCTCGTCCTGAGCAAACGAAATAACGATAGTATTCAAGCTGCCCGTGAAGCTCGTACCGGTGGTTACCGTAGCGCGCGGAGTGCCGAGTTCCTCAACGGTAGACTTTATATCGTCGGTGGAAATGTCCTCGCCCTCATAAGAGTAGGTCATAATCGTACCACCTTTAAAACGGATGTCAACGTTAACGCCAAGCACGAACGAGAACAGTATCGTCAAAGCAAACGCCGCCGCAGATATAATAACGAAAACCTTGCGCTTGCCTACAAAATCGATGTTGGTTTTAGCCTTGACGTTAATAGCCTGTACGGTGTCCTTGCCCTTTTCGGTATCCGTGTTGTTCAGATCGGCGGGGGATACTCCGTAAAAGCCGGGCTTTCTGAAGCACTTGAACTTTGAAAGACCGATAGTCATTATTCTCGTAGCCCAGCAAGCCATAATGAAGTTCATAATAACGCCCGCAAGCAAGGTGTAACCGAACGAGTATACCGTGCCCTCCGTAGAAGCGCCGAACCATGTGCCAAACACCGCCATCAGGATAAGCGCTACTATGATGACTGTCAAGTTGGAGTCGAGTATAGCCGTGAAGCCGCGCGAGAAGCCGTTTTTCAGCGCACCGTCAATAGTGCGTCCCGCTTTCAGCTCTTCTTTGATACGCTCCGCCGAAATAACGTTCGCGTCAACGCCCATACCTATTGAAAGTATAATACCCGCAATACCGGGGAGAGTCAGCGAGGAAGCGTTGTTGAAGCCGAAGAAGCCCGTTATTGCCGCGAACATACCCGCAACCTGACCCGTAAGCGCGATAACCGCCACAAAGCCGGGAAGTCTGTAGTATATTATCATAAATACAGCGATAAGGATAAACGCTGCAAGTCCCGCGACCGCCATAGCGTCGCGAGCGCCCATACCGAGTATCGGAGATATCGTTGAAAGGCTGCTGTTCTCCAATTTGAACGGCAGCGCGCCGCCGTTTATCTTGTTTGCAAGCTCCGACGCTTCATCGGCGGTGAAGTCGCCCTCAATAACGGCTTGACCATCGTCTATTTTGGAGTTTACTTTCGGGTAGCTTATGCAGACGTCGTCCATCCAGATGGAGATAGGTTCGCCTATCAGCTTGCCCGTTGCCTCGGCAAACTTTTCCTTGCCCGAATCCTTGAATTCCAACTGGACTACATACTGTCCCGTTGAGCCGTTATCCGAACTTTGATAGCCCGCTTTCGCGCTTTGAACGTCCGCACCCGTGAGAATGATGTTCTCCGTTTCGCCGGTGGGAAGTCCGTTATCGTCTACCTCGTGCTTCTCGCGGAACGTCAGCAGCGCCGTCTCGCCTATTTCGCGCACAGCCTGCTGCGGATTGAAAGACGTGTCGTCGCTCTGCCACGGGAACTGCACGATAATGGCGTTCGTTGCGGAATCCGTGTAAACGTTATAGTCGTTTATGCTCTTGCTTACCAGACGCGTTTCGAGGATAGCCTTGGCGGCGTTCAAATCGTCCTCGGTGATGGTGTTCTCTTCCGCGTAATCCTCGGGCACGGTGAACGTGGCGTTCACGCCGCCTCTGATATCCATTCCCCAGCGTATATCGTCTATGCCCCAGATGATCGAGGTCTTGTTATCGCCGTCGTAAGTGCTTATGCCCATTGTGGACAGCACCGTAAACGCGATTATCAAAAAAAATACGATAAAGAACGCGGGTTTTCCGATTTTGTGTTTCATTAAATTTTCCTCACTCCGTTCTCGGCAAAATTTGCCGCTTTTTCACCTATACTTATCTATTATATCACGTATTTTATAATAAGTCAATAGCTATTTGCAAAAAAAGGCGAGATGATTTTCAGACTGCGGAAAACCGAATTAAGGGCGTCTCTAAAAACCGGTTCGAAAAGCAAAAACGGGTGGGGTGCGCCGTATGCAAGGAAAACCTCCTCGCAAGGCTGTATGCCTTGCGAGGAGGTTTGACGCAGCAGACGGCGTGCACCGCACGTTTTGGCTCAAACAAGGTTTTTAGAGGTGCCCTTAAATGTTTAAGGAATCCTGATCAAATCGGAAGCTCGAGTTTTTTCGAAAAACTTTATCCTCATTTTTTAAGCGCAGTTTGTGAAAAGTGCACAAAACCACGCGCAAATTTCGCTTAAATGTGAAAAAATCATACTAATCTATTGAAATTTATTTTGCAAAATGATATAATAAAAGTAAGGTATTTAATTAAGCTTAAGCAGATCGTTCGAACTAACCTTATTTACCTTAATTAGCTTAATATAAAGAACGATCCGTTGGAGGACATTTAATGACAGTTATCCGAAAATCGAAAACAGCAGCGGTGATGACTGCGGCGGTTATGTTGCTTTCGTTGATTTTTACAGTATCGGCGCCGAGGATTGTTTCGGCGGACGCCGTGACATATAAGGTTGGCGCGAACCCCGTGTTTGGCGTGAATAAAACAGATTCGGGCTATTCGGGACTTACGTGCGACTACCTTAACGCTATTTCGCAGTACACAGGTGATAAGTTTACATACATCGACGGCTCGGCGGAAGAGCTTTTTCAAATGCTTAAAGACGGCGAGATCGATGTTATTCCGTGCATTACCAAGTCGGAACGCGAATATTACGAAAATTTGTTGGGCGGAGCGGGCGGCAGCCTGTTTAAAGAAACGGGCAACGCGCTTATTTCGAGGTTTGGCGCCGTTTGCGTTTACGACAACGGCGACTATGCCGATACCGTTTTGAACGACGCCGAGACTATTCGGAAAATGACCATAGGCTACCTTTCAGAGGACGAACCGCTTTATTTTAAGGATGGAAAATTCATTTATCCCGAGATCGCGGACGCTCGGTTCGTGCCTTATGAGTCGGAATCCGAGATGCGTTCGGATCTAATTGTGGGAAAAATATCGGCGGTCATTAAGGACTGTATGCGCTCTTGGTACAACGAGACTATTGTTTATCAGTTCCCTGCGGAGTCAGGCTCATTCGTAGTAAGGGCTTCCGATGATAAGGTGTCCGAAGAGCTGGAAACCGGTCTGCGTTTGCTGTTCACCGATTATCCTACATTTTACGGCGATGTTTATCAAAAATACGTGGGAAATTACGGCTCGCGGAAGTTCGCTTTAAAAAAGGAAGAGCGCGAGTTCGTTGACAATCGGTCGTCGATAAATCTCGGCTTCGCTCTTGATTCGGATATTATGGGGTGCTATAACGAAAAGGACGGCTCTTTGAACGGGGTTGTAGGCGCGCTTATCGACGGCTATACCGAAAAAACGGGGCTTAAAGTAAAAGTGCAGGCATTCGATAACCTTGACAAATGTTATAAGGCGCTTGAAAACGAAGAAATAGATATGATATACGGCGGCGTGACGCAGACTAACATGGAGCGTTCGTCAAAATTCTACGTGACAGGACCCGCAGTAAATTCTCCGCTTGTGCTGGCATGCAAGAGAACGGCAGACGATTCAAAAGAGGTTGAAAAAATCGCGGTGAGCGCGGACAATACTCACATTCCGCAGCTTGAGCAGCTTTACCTCAACGTTAAGATCACGCGCACCGAGACCGTTGAGGAAGCCTGTTCGCTGACAATGGACGGCTCCTGTGACGCGGTCTGCCTTAAAAGCTACGACGCGATGGCTTTAAGACGCGGCGATTTCCCCGAACTGGAAATATATAAAGTGCTGCCTATCTATTCGTCGGAGTGCTTCGCGCTTCGTGCGGAAAACAAAGCTCTTGTGGGCATAACCGAAAACGCGCTTTTGCAGATAAACGGCTCAGACCTTATCGCGGAGGTATATAATATTATTGAAGCGTCCGGGCAGGACACGGACGGCGCAAGCTCGAAAATGTCAATGTTCGTGACGATCGCGGCGGTCGCGGTAGTGGTTGCCGCGGGCATTATCATTCTGCTTATGCTGGAAAGCAAGCGCCGAGTAGAGATCGACCCGCTGACGGGCGGCGCGACAAAGCGGACGTTTATCGAAAAGTCTATAAAATCCATAAAAAGATCCGGCACGCTCAATTGGACGGTTGCAGTTATGGATATCGACAAATTCAAGTTTATTAACGAACGTTTGGGTTATGAAGAAGGCAACCGTATGCTGGAGCGTATGTACAAGACTTTAGGCGACCACATGGAAAAAGGCGAGACGTACGCCCGCATTTCCAACGACAATTTCGCGTGCTGTTTCCCCGATTTGTCCGACAACGAGATCAACAACCGCTTAAACAGCATTTTTGAGGAATTTGAACGCAGAAACTCACTGTTCGTGTCCTATCCGGTACTGTTCAGCGCGGGCGTCTGCAGGCTCGACCAGTGCGTCGAGAAATACGGAATGGTGGATTTTAACGCCGCCATCGACCGCTGCAATATCGCAAAAAAGACGATAAAAAATCTGCACCACAACTCGATAGCGTTCTATGACGGCAAGATACGTGAAAGATCTATGCGCGAAAAGGATTTTGAAAACAGTATGCCCGCCGCGTTGGAAAACAGGGAGTTCATGTGCTACATTCAGCCGAAATACGGCGCGCATTCTCGGCGAATAGAGGGCGGCGAGGCGCTGATACGCTGGAAAAGCTCGGAATTCGGGTTTGTTTTCCCCGACCAGTTCATTCCGCTGGCGGAGAAAAACGGCTTTGTGGTGGAGCTGGACTTCTTTATTCTGGAAGAGGTTTGCAAGGCTATGCGCCGATGGCTTGACAAGGGACTTACCCCGGTGGTCATCTCGGTAAATCAGTCGCGTATTCATCTGACTCACGACGATTACATTTGGCGGCTGCGAGAGATCGTTGATAAGTACGCCATTCCTTATGATTATCTTGAGCTTGAGATAACCGAAACGGTGTTCAACGACAACTCCGAGCAGCTGCTTCAAATAATGAGCAAGCTGCACGACATCGGTTTCCAGCTTTCCATCGACGATTTCGGCTCCGGTTATTCCTCGCTGAATATGCTTAAAGATATCCCCGCCGACGTCGTGAAAATCGACCGAGAGTTCTTCAACGGCACCGTCAACAGCGATAAGGGACGAGCAGTTATAACCACTGTGGTAGACCTTGCGAAAAAGCTGCGTATGCACGTCATTTCCGAGGGTGTTGAAACTATTGACCAGGTTGAGTTCCTCGACGAGATAAACTGCGACCTTATTCAGGGCTACTATTTCGCTAAGCCTATGCCGCTCAGCGACTTTGAGGAACTGTGGTTTAAGGACCTTGAAGAGCATCGCAGCGATGAGAACGCGTAAGTTTTCTTGCGTTGTGAGTAATTATAAACAAAAAGGAGTTCCGCACAACCTATTTTTAGTATAAGTTTTTGTGCAAAATCAATAATTTTTAACAACCGCTTGACATCATCATTGTAATAAGTTATAATGATAATATGGGCGGCTTTATTTTTGCGCCGATAAACATACGATTTGGGGAGGTGACGGCTGTGTCCGGGAATATTCTGGAAGAATTTGAGCAAGCGAAACAAGAAATAAAAAAATTGCGCGTCGCTCTCCGAGCGGAACAGCTAAGAACAAAAATATCGTCGGAATATACAAATTTCGGACTGTGGGAGTATGATATCGCCACCGATATTTGCTATCAATACAAAAAGCTCAGCGGAAGATTTGAGAATAATCTGGAGCCCATTATACATTTCCGCGATTCGATATTGAGCTGGGGCAGTGTATGTACCGAGGATCTGCCCGCGTTCAAGCATTTTTGCGACGATTTGAAAGCGGGCAAAAAAGAAGTTTTCTGTGATGTCCGCATGATAAACGACAACTGCGATATAGTGTGGTTCAGATACGAAGGCAAAACCGTTTACGACGACGCGGGCAACCCGATAAAGGTAGTGGGGCGCACGTTGGATGTAACTCAGGAAAAGGGCGGCATAGCGGATGACACCAACGAACGCAAGGATCCGCTCACCAATTTGTATTCGCCGGACCTTTTCCGCGACTGTGTAGCCGAAAAACGCAGCGGCGCAAAGCACTATAACAACGCCGCGCTTTTATGCGTGGGTATCGATAATTTCCGCGGCTTGGTGTCGCGTTTGGGATTGGAATACGGTGATTACGTTCAAAAGACCGTCGGCAAGATACTTTCGGGCGTATGCGCCACCGAGCGCGACAGTCTGGTTACACGTGTGCGCGACGGAGAGTTTTTGTTGTATCTCAGCTTCACCGATAACAAGACGCTGGACAACACCGCGCGCCGCATCATTCATCTTATACGCGAGTATATTTACGAGGGCGAGCCGGTTACGGCAAGCGTCGGCGTATCGCAGTTTAAGACAGGCAAAAAACTCGATGACGTCTACAAAAAGGCATCCGTTGCTCTTGCGGAGGCACAAAAGAGCGGCGGCGTATGCTTTATGCATTATTCGCCCGCTATGTCAATGGGACTTTACAATTACCCCGTCAATCTCGATGAAAACATTGATGTGCTGAATATGTCAAGCGGCGCGGCAAAGGTATATAATCTGCTGTTAAAAGCGTTTTGCAGCGCTTCCGAGCGCAGCGCTCAGATAAAAGAGGCAATTAAAACGGCGGGGCAGTGCATAGGCGCTTCAAATATCTTTATATTCTCAAAAGAGGACGGCGGGTATAGGCGCAGTATGATTTTCAATTCCTGCGACCGTTCCGAGGGCAAAACGCCCTCGATTACGGTTAGCTGCGGCGAGGACGGGCTTGCGGCGGCGTTCGGCAATGATAATTCTTTGCGCATTGTCGATCACGATCTTCCCATAGGCGGAATTCATTTGGAAAACGGAGCCGTTTGCGCCGAGTGCCGCGCTGTGCGTTTTAATGGCGCTGTCAAAATGATGTTCGCGGTGGTTTTCGACAGCCGCTTTGAGCTTAGTGAACAGGATCTCCAAATAATTGACGTTATCGAAGACGCGCTCACCGCGATGAACATTTCCTACGAGACGGAAATGTCGGAGCGTTCCTCGCAGCGTTTGCGTTCCACTGCCATCAACAACCACAGAATGGAGGGTTTTTCTATTATTCCCCTGACGTTCGAGGTGGATGAGGTGGGAGACAACGCCGCCGAGCATTACGGTTTGTGCAAGGGCGATATATGCTACAAGAAATTGTACGGACGTGAAGCGCCGTGCGAAAACTGTCCCGCAGTTCAGCTTGCACAAAACGGCGGCTTGTTTGCGTCATCGGCGTATTACAACAACAGCGAGCGCCGCTGGCTTGATGTAACCGCTTCAGTCGACGAAAACAGCAATGGTGAAACAAGGTATGTCGTAAGCTATACCGATATTACCGACTGTCTCGGTAAAATACGGATGACCGACGGACTTACGGGACTTATGACGTTCAGTTCGTTCACTGCGGAAGCTTTGCAGATGACCGCCGACCCGGAAAACAGCAACGACGGGCTTTTCACGGCGGTTATAAACATTGCGGATTTCAACAGAATAAACGAGGAAAAGGGCTACGAAGCGGGCAATGTCATTCTTATCACAATGGCGGATATTATGCAGCGCTGCATAGGTTCCGGCGAATTGCTGTGCCGCTCGGAGGACGCGCGCTTTACTGCGCTGTTCAGAAACGCCGATCGTAACGAATTTGACGGCAGAATAAATCTTTTGCTGAACAGTCTGCAAAAGCAGATCTACGAACGGCTTCAAGTGCATATTTTCCTGCTTGTGGGCGTGTGCGATATGAACGACGAGCCCATTGGCATTATGAGCAGCATTGACCGAGCCATACAGGCGCAGAAAACCATACGCGACAGGGCGTATTATCACGAAACTCTGGTTGTTTACTACGACGGAGTTATGCGCGAGAAAATCAAGGAGCACCGCTTTATCGAGGCGAATATGCAATCCGCTTTGGAAAACGGCGAGTTCCACGTTTACTACCAGCCCAAGGTCTGTATAGAGACCGGCAAGATCGTGGGTGCGGAGGCTTTGGTGCGCTGGATACGCGAGGACGGAACAATTATTTCTCCGGGCAAGTTCGTGCCTATTTTCGAGGAAAACGGGTTTGTTACCGAAATGGATTTCGCTATTTACCGCCGTTCCATCGCGGATATCGCGAAGTGGCTGCGTATGGGCATCGATGTGCCGCTTATTTCGCTCAACGTTTCGCGGCGGCATTTGGCGGACGAGGATTTCTGTCAAAAATTTAACGCGCTGGTAGACGGCATAGGCGTTCCGCACGACTACATAGAGCTTGAAATAACCGAGAGCCTGCTCACGGAAAATCTAGACAAGCTGATAGAAGTGGCAACGTGGTTTAAGGAGCGCGGTTATCGTATTTCCATCGACGATTTCGGCTCGGGTTACTCGTCGCTGAACCTCATCACTATGCTGCCGTTTGATACGCTGAAAATAGACGGCAGTTTCTTCCTCCGAAACGACCTTACCGACAAAAACCGCAAGGTCATAACATCGGTGGTGTCGCTTGCCAAAAGCCTTAACCTTACGACGGTTTCCGAGGGCGTTGAAACTCAAAAACAGGTCGACTTCCTAAAAGGTTTGGGCTGTGATATGATACAAGGCTTCTTCTACTACAAGCCTATGCCTTGTGATGACTTTGAGCGGGTCATTGAGGCTCAAAGCGGTGTTATTACCGAATAAACTCAAGCCGCCGATCGTTTGATTGGCGGCTTTTGGAGCTTTTAAACCGCAAATTCGGTTTTACGGGAAGTGATTTGCAATTATGACAAAGAAAATGTTTGATTTTGAAAAGCTCGACGACGGCTGGGAGCTTGCGAAATACAACTACAACGACGACCCTCGGATAACGTCGGTCGAGATACCGGAAAAGTACAAGTTCAAAAAGGTGAAGAGCATAGGCTCAAAAGCATTCAGCTCGGCGAGCTTTTTGAAAAGCGTTTATATACCGGATACCGTTAAAAATATCGGCACCTCAGCGTTTGAGTATTGTGAGTGTCTGGAGGATCTGCGGCTGCCAAGCAATTTGAAGATCGTGGATTATTGCTGCTTTAAACTTTGTACTTCGCTGAAAAAAGTAACGCTGCCTACGAAATGCGCCGTGGTGCGGTCATTCGCTTTTTCCAAGTGTACGTCTCTGGAAACCGCGCTGCTTTCCGATATGATGTGCGTTATCTATAACGGCGCGTTTGAGGATTGTATCGTTTTGCAAGATGTAAGCTTTCCCAATTCCGAGGTTACCATACTCGGCAAGGCGTTTGAAAACTGCCCTTTTCTTTCGACCGACTGCGCGATGTATTCGCTTATCGGCTCCAACGATCTGCATAAGCCTTTCGTCTCTGACCTAATGGATTGGAACGTTGCTATGCGAAGCGACGTTTTTCAGAAAGCCTGTCGGCTCGGCAGTTTTGAAAACGTCAATAAAGCCGAGATATTTCGGCAGCTTATCGACCGAGATTTGATAGATCTTATGCCGTTCGCGGAAAATCTGCTCAGCGACAAGATACTCGGGGAACTTATCGATTACTCTTCTGAACGCAGCAAAACCGAATTCACGGCACGTTTGATGAATTTCAAAAACGGGCGGAATTCGGCTGTTGATGATATTATTGATTCGCGGTTCAGTCTTTGACATTGCGCCTGACGTAAACGGATATCGAGATAAGCCACGAAAGCGCGTAAATAACCGCCGCGCACGCGAATACTATCCAAACGGGAAAAGCGGTAAAATCGGGAATTTCGCCCTCGGGAATAAAATTCCAAATCACGGTCATCAAACCCAACATTACAATGATATTGGCAATTCGCCCTTTAACATTGCCAAACGCGAAACAGCACGGCAGACAAAGCGCGGGCAGTATCAGTGATATAACGAAAACTCCGCCGATCATCTGTGCGCCCGACAAAAGGGTTACATCGCCGATAGTATTTACCCGAATAATCAAAGCGATAAACACGATCACCGCCGTGAAAGCCTGATACAAAGGTCCGAACAAATATTTTGCCGATACGATCTGCGCCGCGCTGTAAGGCAGAGCGCCACTGTATTTTGTCCACTTGAACTGCTCGTCAAGACCCAGCAGAGCGCAGGGTATTTCTCCCGAAACAATAAGCGGCAGCAGCATAAATAGTATGTTCTCTTTCGCGATAAACGAAACCGCAATAAAAATTAAGGAAAATATCAGCATATTTTTACAATATTTCACTGTTACGTAGGTATCTTTTAAAAGCAAGCCTTTCATACTGTTTCCTCCTTTGCCGTCTGAACAAACAGTTCCTCGATAGATACGGGGCTTATCTCCGTGCCGCGCGGTACCGCGTCTCTTTTAACGATAGCCTCCGCGCCGTAGGGCGTGATTTTTTTGTGCTTGATAGCGTTTTGGTCGAGTTCCGAGAGCCGCTGTTCGGTGCAATGGATTATGCCGTATTCCGAGAGCAAGACGTCCTTTTCCTCAAACAAAATCAGCTTTCCCTTGTGCAGAAACGCGATGTAGTCGCATATTTTTTCGAGGTCGCTTACGATATGCGATGACAGCAAAACCGAGTGGTTCTCATCGCGCGTAAAGTCGTTGAGGATATCCAGCACCTCGTCGCGGACGAGCGGGTCAAGTCCGCTTGTCGCTTCGTCGAGGAGCAGAAGTTTTGCCCCGTGCGACATCGCCACGGCAAGCCCCAGCTTCATCTTCGTACCGCGCGAAAACTTGCCGAACGCTTTGTCGAGCGGTATAGAGAGCCGTTTAAGTAAGTCGTTGAACGCGTCGGCGTTCCAATTTTTAAACGTACCGCGCATTATCTTACCGATTTGCCGAGCGTTTAAACATTCGGGAATGCCCACCTCGTCGAAAACCGTTCCCACGTCCTCTTTAATGAGACGAATTTCCTTTGAGTTATCCCGTCCGAGTATCTTCACCGAGCCGCCGTCGCGCTTTATCATGTCGAGGATAAGCATAATGGCAGTGGATTTTCCCGCGCCGTTTTCCCCGACAAGCCCGAGAATACAGCCGCCCGGAAGCGTGAAGCTGAGACTATCCAATGTAAATCCGTCGTATTTTTTTGTCAAATCTTTGATTTCAAGAGCGTTCATTCTTTTTCCTCCAAAGCGAATTTCACAATTTCAAGAAGTTCCTCGCCGCTCATTTCGCACGCGGCGGCAAGTTCTATAATCTCGTCGATATGTTCCTCGATTTTCTTTAGGTTGGTCTCGCGTATAAGCTCGAGATTTTTCGGCGCGACATAGCACCCTTTCGCGGGAACCGTGTAGATATACCCCTCGCGCTCCAACTCCTCATAAGCGCGTTTTGTCGTAATAAAGCTGATCCTCAGATCCTTTGCCAAGCCCCTTATTGAGGGGAGCATTTCGTTTTCGGCAAGCTCTCCGCTTATTATCTGCTGTTTTATCTGCGAGTATATCTGGTCGTAAATCGGCGTGCCGCTTTTTACGTCTATAAATATGTTCAACCTATCACCTGACTTTTTTCTTCGTTATAATTTTCCGCGCTCCGTAAGGTTATGCTTTTTAGAGCCTGTTTAGTATCTGGAGAAGTGCCGGATTTGCCCGGATTTTTGTGCCAGACGACGGCAATTTTTCGCCGTAATACTGTATGTATTTCAAGAAAAATTGCCTAAGTATGGCGCAAAAAGACGGGTGAAGACGGTGCTTCGGAGGATACTAAACAGGCTCTTAGGAGGGGGCGCGAGCAGTCTCCTTGGGGTGCGGACAACGTTTAAGCTCCATGCATCGGCGCAGCCGGGAGACTGCGAGTGCCCCCGACCACGCGTTTCGCACGTCCGCCCCGAACGCAGCGAGACGAGCGTCAGCGAGTTAAGCGGAGTGAGTGGGCGGCGGGCGAAACGCGTTTTCCGAGCGTGTCGGCGTTTTAAAACAGCAGAACACACATTGCCGCCCCGAATTTGTCTTGCCGAACAATCCGCAAGTGGACAGTAAGACAAAACGCCAAACTGTATATATTTAATTATACACAGTTTATACAGATTTGTCAAGTAGTTTTGAAAAAATAATTAATTGGTCATAAATGGCTTTGCAATGAGTTTTTCACGGTTTTAACCGAGTTTTCAACAAAGAAAAGGGCTGTACGGTGCAAAAAAGGGGAAAAAGCTGCGGAAATTGTTGAAAACTCTCCACTTTCAAAGAGTTTTTCACCCAATTCAACGGGTTTTCAACAAAGATTCGGTTAAAAGTGTGGAATATTTTTCGCGTTATTTAACGATAAGTATAAAACAACGCAGAGTTTAAAAGGGTAAAGCGCTGTAATCGGGGAACGATTTCAAAAAAGTCCGCCCCGTTTTGCTGATACTGTGCAAAACAGGGCGGAGAAATTCGTATTAGGAAGTGCGGGTGAAATAGGTGCGTGCAGATTGTGACGCAAATTTTTATTGGTCAAAGTTACTGCGGCTATCGTATTGACAGACCCTCTTGTTTTCGCGGTAAAAGAGTGTGACAAAAAGCTTGGCAGCAGCGCACCCGACTATCGCGCCAAGTGTGTTGGCGATGATATCGTCGAGGTCGCATGAGCGCTCAAGGAAAGGCTGAAGAAGTTCAATTAAAACAGTTGTTCCCAAGCCTATAAAATCGACAGTCCACCATTTGAGTTTGTGAAATCCAATTGAGAGAAGTATACCGTAAGGCAGAAACATTATGATGTTCCCGACAAGTTCCTCGTCTTTAAGTACGGAGAGATCTCCGTGGAACAACGCCCAAAAACGTTTGTTGTTTGCGTATTCTCCCGGCTGAAAAGTGAGCGCCGCAAAATCTTCAATGGAAATTTCCCCGAATACCAAACGCGGAAACTCGGGAAACCACACAAGAACGATAAGCGTTACAAGATACCACACAAGCAAGCACCGAGCGATCTCAGACAACCACGCGGCGCGCGGTTTACCCGAACATCTCAAATATATTGCGCGTATCACGGCGTATACGGCTGCTGCCGCAGCAGCGATAGGCATAGATGAGAACAGTCCGTAACTTTTTAGTACACCATAAATCCAATCCATTTTCCTCACTCCCACTACATAATATCATATTTTAGGGCTTGTTTCAAGCATTTTGATAAAATGTAAGACAAATGTAAGATTTTGCCCGTTAAGTCGTTGACTTTTCGGAGGATTTGTGGTACAATAAAATGTGTAAATTAGTGAATTTTAAGCAGGTGATAATATGAAATGCGGTCGCTGCGGCAAAGAGTTCGACGATACCAAGCAGGATTTCTGCGGATTTTGCAAAACCGTTCACAATAAAAACGGCGAGCCGATACGGGATATTAAAGGTATTCTTTGCTATATAGCCAAAAAAGTCGGCAAGGAAACATTGTTGGATCGCCGACGCATCGACGCGTTAATTGCGGACTTTTTCCCAAAAGAGACCGCTGTGAGAAGACTGGCATACGTGGCGCTTTACGACGGTACGGCTAAAAAGCTGATTGCGGTTCGCGAAAAGCCGTTCGAGGTGAAGTGCGCGGCGGCAGCCCGCTGCATAAAATCACTTCGCGACGAAATAGGGCTTAAAGGCAAGATAGCCGCCGAAGCCGTCGAGGCGGTAGGGTGCGCGGTAGGGTGCGAGATATCGTTCAAAAAGAGCGAAACTCCGCCCGCCGCCGAGACCGAAGCGCGAAAAAACGTCTCCGACGCAGCCGAGCAGTATTCGCTGGGGCGGCATTTCGACAGGATCCGCGAGTACGAGAAAGCGCTTTATTGGTTTGAAGCAGCCGCAGCTCAGGATTACGGCGAGGCTGAGTATTATGTGGGCGCGTATCGGCTTGAGGGGCGCGGCGGGATTCAGAACTTGGAGCAGTCGAGAGAATGGTTTTTACGCGGCGCGGAAAACGGCGTAGCACAGGCCGAATATATGGTCGGTTATTTCTACGCCGAGGGTATCGCGTGTGAAGTAAACGAGGACAAGGCGTTCGAGTGCTTTTTGAAAGCTGCCAAAAACGGCTGCGCGGATGCGGCGAATATGGTGGCGATGTGTTACGAAAACGGCGTTCACACCGAGAAAAACGCCGAACTAGCGCGTAAATGGCGCAAAGCGGGAGGCACTCTTGACGAATCGGAGGAGACTCCGCAGGTGCCGCAGCAAGCTCAGAAAGCCGCAATGCCGCGCTCGGAAAAGTCCAAACAGGCTCCGCCGATACCGGACCCCGACGCAATTCCTCGTTCCACAGCGGACGAGGGCGAGGAGCTTTACCAGAGTGCTCGCCGATGTCTGGCGGAAAAGGACGCGGAGGGCGCAGCTATGTTTTACAAACGCGCCGCAGAGTTGGGTCACGCACGGGCGCAGTGCTCTTACGGGAAGTGTCTCTATACGGGCAACGGCGCTGCGAAAAATGTTGCGGAAGCGTTTCGATGGTTCAAGACCGCCGCGGAACAAAAGCTGAATATCGCACAGTACAATCTCGGCGTTATGTATCTCAAGGGCGTTTACGTGGCTAAAGACGCGTCGGAAGCCAAACGCTGGTTCAAGCTTGCCGCCGAGAACGGTCATGAGGACGCGGCTAAAATACTAAAAAAGCTGAGATAAGGCGGTTTATTTGCCCAAAAAAATGTGAAATGAAAACACTTACTCTTTCGAGCGGAAAAACGCTCGCCTATGAACTTACGCGCAAGCGTGTAAAAAACATAAACTGCCGCCTGAAATCGGACGGCATAGTTTACGTTTCGGCAAATTCGCGTGTTCCGGTTGCGGAGATTGAACGCTTTCTTGTCGAAAAAGCGGACATCTTTTTCAACGCTTATGAGAACATTAAAAAGCACAAGGAGAAAAGCGAAATAAACACGCGTTCCGTGAATTTTCTCGGGAAAGAATACCCCGTGCGGATTATTCAAAATTCGCGCGAGACCGCCGTCTTTGACGAAACGGAGTGCCGTGTTTTCACTCGTCTTTCCGAACCCGAAAACGTACTTTTGCTTATAAAGCGCGCTGTTTCCGAGCATTTCTTAAATCTTTGCCGAGAAATAAACGCCGAGGTTCTGGACGAATTGAAATTGAACGGTTTAAAGCCGCCGCCCACACAGATTACGATAAAGGATATGACGTCCCGCTGGGGAAGCTGTTCTTATACGCGCGGGCATATCTCGATAAATTCGCGCCTGGTCGCCTACCCGCGCGAGACGATAAAGGCGGTCTTTTGGCACGAATACACTCACTATTGGCACCACGATCACTCCAAGGCGTTCTACGATTTTTTAACGAAATATTATCCCGAGTACTTTAAATGGCACGATTTTTTAAAAGAATGAACGCGGCTCCCCCTGTTAATTGTAGGGGGACTTCCTTAGTTTTGGTAATTGATATTCTCTTTATCGCAAGGATCAAAAATTATCAGTTCGGTGCCGCAAAGGTTCTCGCGGTGCATATCCACTGCGTTTATCTGGTGATTGTTGTAGTAGTTGTAATAATAAATGCCCTTCGTACAGTTGCAGCAACAGGTGTATTGAGTTATCTGGAACGTTCCGTTTTCCAGTTCGCAGCAGCCGTTAGGGTTTTCGACGCTTGCCAAAATATGGAATACTTGAGAAACACATTCCGTTTCACTGTCTCCGCAAACCGAATTGGACTTAATAAAAGTCGCCCTGGCGAACCTTGATTCGCTGGAGAGATCTCCGGGCAGTCCTATAGCGCCCATTCCGCGACTGTAAGGCTTCAGCGGCAGATCGGCGCAGAAGTGGTTTTGCGGCGGCTTTCTCGAGAGTCCCATAAAGTTGCACAGCTGCGTTTGCTGCAGCGGAAACTCGGGATTGTTTGTAAGCACCCCCATAGGGTCGTCGTAAACGAACAAACCCTCGCGTGTGCTTTCCACAACTATTGAGCCGCTTTTGTCGGAGATTATCCAATGCAGCTCCGAATTGGGAAGTTCTTTGCTAAACGGCTCGTTTACGATTGACAGCTTTTTCAGGATATCGCGCGCCTCGGAGACGTCAGCGCACTGTCCCGCAATAAACTGGATAAACTCAAACGACGCCACTGCGAATTTCCCGTCGACGGGTTCTCCGTAAAACGCGTTGCCGACAAAGTTCAAGCCCGCTATCGCAAGCCCTTTTTCGTTTACACCGTCATAAAATAACGGCTGATTTTCCGCGACGTGCGCCATTCCGATCATCGCGTAATGTTCGCTCATAGAGCCTGCCAAGCGGAAGTTCAGCGGATAATTGCGCGGCATTATTACAAGGCTGTCGCCGAAAGCTATCTCGTAATCCAAATTCCGTCCAAAGTAGAAGTCTTTTTTATTAAATCCAACGGCAGTACACATAAAAAACCTCCCATACAGTTTGCATAGGCTCTCCCCCGTAATATGCGTGGGGAGAGCCTATCGTATATTTAAGTATATTTTATGGGAGAATGACGTTAAATATTCAAAGTATTTTTTCCATTCCGATCTTCTGTACCTGAAGCCCGCACTTTTCGTAAAATTTCATCGCGCTCTCATTGCAAGCCCACACATTCAAGGTGACGTTGTAGCAGCCGCTCTCCTTGGCGAATTTCAGGACATATTCATAAAGCGAACGTCCGATATGCAAGCCGCGCGAGTTTTCGTCCACGCACAAATCGTCTATGTAAAGCGTAGTGAAATTCGGGGTGTTGCGTTCCTCATGGCGCTGAAATACGCAGAACGCGTACCCCAGAACTTCTCCGTTTTCCGCAACAAACACGGGACGTTCCTTGTCCGCAAGTATCTCTTTAAGCTCGTCCGCGCCGTATTTTGTCGTACCCGTTTTGAACAGGTCGGGACGATTTTTCGCGTGGACTTCAAGCACCTGTGACAAAAGTTCCAGAATGCGCTGAATGTCGCGGTTTTCGGCTTTTCTGATGTTAAGTTCCATAGTTCCCTCCGTTATTCGAAATGTTTCAGTTGTTGTCCATAACGGCGAGAGCAGTTGTGATTCCCAACACAGCCAAGATTCCCAACGTTATCAGCGGGTCAAAGCCCGTGTACGGCATTTTCGCTTCTATTAAGACAAAGAGCCGCGCAATTAAACAGAAGCAAAACAATTCGCAGAAAAACAGCGCCCCCGATATGCCGCACGCTATAATACAAAAAACCTTTTTTATCTTTCCGCGAAGCCATACGGAAACAATCGTGGGCAGAGCCGCCGCGTACGGTCCGAAATATGCCGTTGCCGCAAGGACAGTCCATTGTTCTCTGTCGTAGCCGATAATGGAAGAATTTGCAAACCAACGCGCGAGTTTTACTCCCGTAAATACTACAACCGCCAAAGTGAACGAGAAATTTATTATATAACGTTTTCTTGTCATAACCGTCACTCTGTGATATCAAAGCGCTCTTCGTTTATAGTGATGGATGTTCCCGTGAAAATGGGAGCGGCTTTTCCGCTTTCGATTTGCTTTTCCTCGCCGTTCGGAAGAGTGCAGTTCCAGCTTTCCGAGCCGTGGTTTTTAAGCCCCCACAGCGCGGGATTTTTCTTGTTGCGGACAACTTCCGCTTCAAGGGAAACGTCCTCGTTAAACAGTTTCGCGCCATCGAACAGCAGAACGCTCGTTTTCGCGCCTTTAAGAGAAAGCGGTTTTGAATAGTGAGTTCCGCACGGACAGATAAGCTTTCCCGCGTCGTCAACGGGAACGGCGGGCAGGAAGTTTTGAATACCGCACGGACACGCGGTGATATCGCCGCGCAGACGTTTCAGAAGATCAAGCCACTGCTTTTCGATAAGCCGTTTTGACGGTTCGTTCAAGCCCGTCGTAAACGAAAACTCAAACGCCTCGCGGATATAGTCGGGCATAATTTTCCAGAACTTGATGATGTTGTTGTGAACGCCGCGCACGGGTCGGTTGCTGTCGTTGTCGGGGTCGTAGACGAAAATCGGCTCAAAGCCGTAGTGCCGCCGCTCGGCTTCTTCCGTCAAGCATACGCTTTTAAGCACCTTGCTGCCCTCCAGAGGGTCGCCGCGCAGAAGAAGTCTGAACAGCACCACAGCCAGCGAGTATCTGTCGGTAAACTTATCGGGAGCCTTTTCGCCGCGGACTATCTCAGGAGCCATATACCCGGGCTTTCCCGCTATTCCCAAGTGCTCGCCGTAGGGCGCGATGTTGTCGCAGTCGCAGATGAGCACATCGCCGTCGGACGGACGAATGAAAAATCCGCCGTCGTTCATATCCTGATAGCTCTTTCCCGAGTTGTGCAATTCGCGGAATGCCGCCGTTATCCTGATTGCCGAGTTCACCACCGAGTACAATCCGGACAGCTTAACGCGCGCGTTAAGTATGTCCGAAAACGGCTTATACTCTTCCGGAATCAAGTCCATCATAAACCCGAAGCCCTCGTCCGTCTGCGCGGTAAGCAGTCGCGGCATTAAAAACGCCGAGTGCGCGTTCTTGTCCTCGCAGAGCGTCCGCAGATTATCGCGGAAAATCTCGGGTCTTCTCAGTTTATTCTGAAAATACATTTTAAGTGCGTATTCCTTATCCGCATACAGAGCGCGGTAAACGACGCCCTGTCCGCCCTGACCGAGCACATCCAGAATTTCCGCTGAACCGCCCAATTCCAGCGGCACTTTATCGCCTATCTTAAGCAAAATAACACCCCCAATTAATTGACAGTTTACAGTTTACAATTGACAATTTCGGTGCGGCTTCGCCGCAAATTAGATTGTATTTTGTCAATTGTGTTTATGCAGCGTTTCAATCCCGGTCAATAACTGTACACTGTCAATTGTACATTGTCAACTGTCAGAATCCGCCGCCCGTAATGCCTTCAAAGCTCTCCTCGGCGGATGTTTCGGCGGCATTGCCGCACCACTCGCAGACGGTCTCGTTTTCGCCGTTCCAGCAAGTGGTCTTGCCGCACTCGCTGCACTGGAAAAAGCCCTTGGCATTGCAGTACGGACAACCCGGATAATCGGTAGTGACATAGATGTTGCCCGAAATCTCCGTGTCGCCGAATTTTTCACGTCCCGCCGTTTTCTCGCTCACCTTGAACGCCCACGTCGCGTACCACTCCTCGTGCTCGGGACTTTCCGCGTTCTCGCGTACCTCGGCGCGTATGCCGAAAAGCTCGTGGCTTTGTTTGCACTTCGTTAAAATTACTGCTGCTTTCATAATGTTTCCTCCATAAAATATAAAAGTTGTATCACTCTATTGCCATTTTATAGTATTCCTCGCCGTCCTCTTCAAACGGAACCGCGTAAAACTTTTTTCCGATAAGCGTTCGCAGCTTTCGAATATTTTCAAGCTCGAACGAACCGAATTCTTGATAACAAACGTTTGCGCTTGCGTTGTTTAAATCCTCGTAAAAATCCGTGACAAATAAATTGAATTCGTCTAAAAGTCCTTCTATCGGCACTTGCGGAAGGTCCTGCGGAGTACCGTCCTCTTCGCCGTAACGCTCGTTCTCCAATTCAAACGTGAGCGATGTGACATAGATGTTGTTTTTATGTATTCCGTAAGGGTCGGCGGTTTGATATATCCCGTCCTCAATCTTTTTGAATTTATCCTCCGAATACTTCTCCGCAGTATAGCCGCGAAAGTTCTTCATAATGTTTTCCTCCCGATTAGAATTTAAAATTTCATCCAAATTGCTTGGCGTTAGCTTGGCAATCGCTTTTGTGGGTTCAGCCGCTTCGTTTGGACTTTACAAATCGCATAAGCGAGCCGAGCGCTATTCCCGCCGCCGAGCATCCCGTTCCGATAAGAAGCTGCAAAATGCCGTTCGAGCGCAAAACGCTCCACGTTCCCGACTTGCTCCACTCCGTCGATATTGCCAAACGAAAAACCGCGTAAGGCACCCCGAAGAAGAGCGTACACAGCCACTTCAGGCGGCTAACGACGTAAAGTCCGATAAACAGCGAAACGACGAATGCCGCTATCGGCAATATTATCACAAGATAATTTGCGAGAACAACACCCGCCATATTGTTGAGCCTTACCGAAACAATACCCGCGGCAAACAGTACCATGTATATTATAACAAAGCAAGTCGGCGCTTTGTTCTTCTTTTCGGAAAATTTCATATACACTCCTCACCGGAAGCCGGACAGTTTCTTATTGAAGCGTTTGAACGGCGGCTCATTAAAAGTTCAGTGCATTCCGCACTCGTCGTAGTCTTTCCACTTTTCGTGATAGCGCATCTCATCGGCGATTTTAAGGCAGATATAAGCCACTGCCGCCGCAACCACGATAACCGCCGCGATAATCGGGATCACTATTTGAGCGACGGGTCCCGTCTTTTTTTTGATGTCCTCTTGGATAATGGTGTGGATCTTCTTCATAATGCTCCTCCTAATAAATATATTTTTGTTTGCGTTTCCGCTTGCTGAGCGGCGAACAAGAACGAGGTCAGCCGCTTGACAGCTCCGCGTAAATTTCCCGCTTGGGGATACCCGTTGCCTTAGCCGCTTCGCGGCACGCATCGGAGAGTTTCTCGCCGCCCTCGACCAATTGCCGAGCAAGCTCCGCCGCCTGTTCGAGAGTGAACTCCGCAGACGTTTTCTCCAATCCGCGCACAACTATAACGTATTCCCCTCGCGGCTCCAGATCGTCGTAGTAGTGCACCAGCTCCGCCAGCGTGCCGCGTATCACTTCCTCGTGAAGCTTTGTAAGTTCGCGGCAAAGCGCGGCTTCGCGGTCGCCAAGAACCTCATATAAATCGATAAGCGTCTGTTTTATTTTATGCGGAGCTTCGTAAAATACAAGCGCGTGCGGCAAATTTTTGACTATCTCCAACCGCTCGGCGCGTTCTTTTTTTGGAACGGGCAAAAATCCCTCAAACACCCACCTGTCAACTTCCAGACCGCTCACAGCCACTGCCGCGACAGCCGCGCTGCACCCCGGGATTACCTCGACGGGGATACCGCGCTCATAGCACTTGCGGACGAGCACCGCGCCCGGATCGGATATGCACGGCATACCCGCGTCCGACACCATAGCGACGTTTTTACCGTCCAAAAGCAAGCCGATAATTTGTTCGCTCTTTTCCTGTTCCTTGGGCTTGTAGCAAGAGATCAGCGGCTTTTTAATCTCAAATCTCGCAAGCAATCCCAGCGTTACGCGCGTGTCCTCTGCCGCGATGAAGTCCGCGCTTCGGAGCGTTTCAACTCCACGCGGAGAGAGATCGCCAAGGTTGCCTATCGGCGTGCCCACTATTGAAAGTTTTCCAAATTCGCTCATTGCCGATTCCCCGTTTATTCGTAAATTTTGGAATATTCCTCCGTATATGACTTGTCGTCGTTGCGAAGTATCATAGGCTTTTCGACTATCATTCCGGGCGCCGCGCCCTTCTTCCCGCTGACGAGAAAGAGCCACGGGCGGTCGTTTATCGAGTTGAACACAAAAGTAATGGATTTCGGTTCTATATTGTGCGAACGCATTGCGTTGATAACGTCGGAAAGCCGCTCGGGTCGGTGACACATCTTTAGATAGCCGCCGTATTTCAAAAGCTTCGCCGCCGCCGCGCAAACGTCGTCTATGCTGCACATCAATTCATGCCGCGCTATAGCCTGCGCTTCGCTCTCCTTTGTAAATCCCGAACCTCCCGTCATATACGGCGGGTTAGCCGTTACGATGTCTACACTTTCATACGCAATAACGTTTTGCGAAAGGCTGCGTAAGTCCGCCGTTATCGGCTGCACCAAGTTTTGCAGTCCGTTTTCGTCCACGGTTTTTTGAAGCAGCGCCACGGCTTCCTCTTGTATATCCACGGCGTAAATCAGCTGCGGCTTCGCGTTCTTGCAAAATATCAGCGGGATTATTCCGCACCCCGTGCATAGGTCGCACACCACGCTCGTCGAGCGTATCCCCGCGTAGTACGCCAGTAAAAACGCGTCGGTGCCGAAACGGTGATCTTCCGATACGTACATTTTGATTTTCCCCAGTTGGAATGCTTCGGTTTCCATTTTATCTCACTTCCATTTTAATAATTTGTCGCTTTTTGAACTTTGCTTTAAAGCGATTATGTCGAATACATCGTCAAATGTCAACATTCGGCAGCTATTGATTAATTTGCTTGCGAAAAGCCTGTTATCCTATCAATATCTGACCCTCGGGCACTACGATGTTTTTGCGGCTGTTGCTCTTCATCACGAGCGACATTACAATCGACACGGGTCCCACTCTTCCAATGAACATCGTAATGATCAGCAGAATGCGCCCCGCAGTTCCGGCAAGCGCTGTAGCTCCCGCAGAAAGCCCCGCCGTAGAGAACGCGCTGACCGCGTCAAACAAACATTGCACCGCGCCCGCCTCGGTACCTTCGGGCATTGAGAAGTACAGAAAACCGAAGCAGAGCGCCACCGCGAACATAGAAAGCACCGAGATAACCAACGTGCGGTAAATAGTGAGCTTATCCAGCTTATGACGGAACAGCTCGACGTCGTTTTTGTTACGCATATACGACACCACCGTCACTACCATCACCATAACGGTCGTCACCTTTATGCCGCCGCCCGTAGAGCCGGGAGCCGCGCCCACGAACATCAAAAGTATCGTTCCCATTTGCGAGAACTCGTTCATTTCGCCCATTCCAAGGTTGTCGAAGCCCGCCGTTCTTGTAGATACCGACGCGAAAAACGAGTTCAGAAGCCGTTCGCCGAACGGCATATTTTTGAGCGTCGCGGGATTTCCGCTTTCGGATATCATGTAGAATGCCGTTCCTCCGACTATCAGTACAGCCGTCATAAAAAGCACGGTCTTTGTGTGGAGACTCAGTTTACGGCTTTGTCTGAGATTTAAGAAATTCTCCCAAACGATAAAGCCCAATCCCCCCACTATTATAAGCAGAGCCAGCGTTATCAGAATTATCGGGTGGTTCTGCGCCGAAATGACGCTGGAGCCTTCGCCCATCATTCCCAGCAGATCGAAGCCCGCGTTGCAAAACGCCGATATGCTCATAAAAACGCTCATCCACACTCCGTATCCGCCAAATCTCGGCACCAGATCTATCGCCATCAGCGCCGCGCCCGAAAGCTCGAAAATAAGCGAGTATTTTATGATCCTGATGAATATTTTACGTCCGCCCTCAACGCTGCTTTCCGAAAAATCTCCCGCCGCGTTTTTGAGCGTCCTGTAGCCCAGCTTTTTACCCGCGGCTACGTTGAAGAACGTGATAATGGTAACGAAGCCCAGTCCCCCCACCTGTATCAGAAACGCTATCACTATCTGACCGAAAAGAGACCAGTGCAGATACGTGTCGTAAACCGAAAGCCCCGTAACGCAGCTTGCCGACGTCGCTGTGAACAGGCAGTCGAAAATTGTCGTGGCTTGTCTGTCCTTTGCGGATATCGGCAGCCACAGCAGAAGCGTGCCGACCGATATTATTATTAAAAAGCCGATTACCAGCGTACGCGCCGGGTTGAACCGCTTTGAAGCCTTTTTGAATATAGACACTGTATCACCGCCTTAAATATGAATGATAATGTATAATTGAAACGAAAATTATCGAGTTTGCTTCGCGCGTATTTACGGCGGTCGGCATAATTAAAGGAACACTAAAAAAATCGCCGCATAATCTTGGAAAAAAGTTGCTTGAAAATTATGCAAGCATTTCGTTTATTGTAAAAGTACACGAATCGCGCAGCGGTTTTTCAAGCTCAAATACTATCCGAAACAATAGCGGAATCCGCGTTCGAGACTTGAGGTCGTCTGCTCTTTGCCGTTTTGCGGTAGCTTATAAAGTCGCGGGCGTTCTCGCCGTAAGCGTAAACCGTGAACTCGTCCGTTTTACCCACTATGTCATAGGAACCGCCCTTGAACGGCAC
Organism: uncultured Clostridia bacterium; assembly: GCA_947629945.1. Classification (GTDB taxonomy): domain Bacteria; phylum Bacillota; class Clostridia; order Oscillospirales; family Ruminococcaceae; genus CAG-115. Next base: position 31,562 of record CANRFR010000007.1, read on the forward strand.
CTTAACGCCGTTTTCGGTTATCATAAGGCAAGAACCGGGGATCTTGCCGCCGCGCTTCAATATGCTGACGTGCGTATCAGGCGCTAAAAACTGCACCGTTGCCGCAAGTTCGTAATCGGTCTCGTAAACGGTTATCGGTGGAGACTGTACATCGTTATATATCAAAGCTGCCGCTTCCTTATACGGCGCCAGCCGCCGCGAACTGTCTGCGAAAATCTTGGGCAGATATACCGCACACCCGAAAACCATTGCCGCGGCAACTACGCAAAACACCGTGCCCGTAATGTAGGCGGACCTATGTTTCCGCGTGCAGGAAATAAACACCATCAACAACGCGTAAATCGTAAATACGAACGACGACATTATTATATAACTCATTCCGGAAGAACCCTCTTCGATACCATCGCCAAACAGTATCTGAAGCGTTCCCAGAAGAGGCGAGTATTCAAACTGGTTTGAAAGCTGAGCCAGCGGATAACCCGCCACCGCAAAGCAAATACAGGAATAGCCGTATATCAGTGCGCCGATAAGCGCCTTTACAAGGTTTATGCCGTATAAAAACACGAACGTCAGCACCAAAAACATCGCGAACGGCGCGATGTTGTCGGTATAACGACCGAACACTGCCGCCTCCGCGGAATATTTTCCCGTGCCGAACGCCGAAAACGCGGGTATCATGGATGTGCAGCCAACCGCCAAAAACTGAAACAACGCGAATGCCGTAAGTTTGACGTTGTATTTGTGCTTTACCGGTTCGTAGATTTTCGTGCCGTCCTCCAACACCACGGGTCTCGCCTTTATCCCCTCGGCAAGGTGCGACAGCATCATCACCGCGAAAATCGCCGCCGCCAGCGCTCCCATTCCGATGGAGGACGTCATAAACGCGTAAATATGCGAAAAAAACACTCCGAAAAAGCGGCTTGCCGCGTTCGCGTTCACTTCGACGGCTCCCGCGTTCACGTTCGCCGCACCGTGCAGAGAGTCATATACCGCCAATCTTAAGAAGTGTTCCGCAGTGAATGAGCCGACAAGCGTTATTCCGAAAATCGGCAGATTAAGCATTTTCTCCTTAAAAACAAAACGAACGATTACTGCCGTTAGAATAAGCGCCGCCACAGGCGAAATAAGCCGTTTGTTCGCCGCGTATGCCAGCGCACACAAAAAGCCCGTCAATACGGACATCATCGCCCGCGCGCTTTTACCTCGCTTATCCCACGAGCTGAAAACGCACAACACCAGCAGCCAGCTCAAAAGACAGGTCAGCGATTCGTTCCAGATAAACTTGGAGTTTATCATGTAAGAAATGTACATCCCGCAACACAGCGAGACCAACAGTTTCCTTCGCACGCTCGTCACGCCGAATTTTCCCGCTAGTCTGTAGACGATTATCGGTATAAAGCCGATGATCAGCGCGTTCACGATAAGCATAGCTCTATACAAAGCGAAAGGATTTTTGAATATCCAAAACAGCGGCGTGTAAAAAAGCGATTGAATATATCCGCTTTCCGAGCCTGTGTTTTTTAGCAGAGCCGACCAATCTTTCCCCGCGTAAGCAGCGGCTATTCCCGCAACGTTTATCTCGTCGGGGCAAATGGAGGGCAGCTCGGCGAACACTGCGGGCAAGACGTTCACTACAACCGAAAGCGCGTACAAAATGAACATAACACCGCGGTCGCCGTAAGCTTCATAAAATTGTTGAAGTCGTTTTTTCATCAGCAGTCCTCAAACGGCTCTTCCGGCGAACACTAAAATGCAGGTCTGCAAAAACGCCGCCGCCAAAGCCCCTATAAGCGCTCCGGCAAGAGTAGGCTTGCCGCTTTCGTAAAGCGCCATATAATATTCGTCGGAGAGCGTGTCGCCATCGTAGCATTTTCGGAATTTGACTATGCTTTTCACACAGTGCTTGTAATATATATAGTCGCCGAAAATACAGAGTATCAGCATAAGCGCTATGCGTACCACATCAAACAAAACGCTCAGCGGCACGCTGTTCGCCCTAATGAATTGATCGGAAACGGAGGCAATTATCATTTGCGGCGCCAACTGAATCAACGTCACCAAAATCCCAAAAATGTTCATTTTGCGATAAAATTGGAACACCGGTGCCAGAAGTCCGCTGCAAAAGTTGAACGATATCCTGTGCTTTTTGCCGTCTCTGCGGTCTCTGAAAATCTTGAATGATTTGCCGTAGTGATAAACGCTGGTTGCGGAGTATGCCACAAGCTCATGCATACTTACCCCGTCTTCGCCTATCTCCTTATCGTTAAGCGAACTGAAAAGCTCCTTGAACGGGTTTTCGTCGCCCAGTTCGTCAAACATACGTTCTTCGTTCGCGTAAGGCGTACCCGACGGATATTCCGCGTGGTGAGCGTCGCTCTCGGTACGTTCAACGTCTACGCTGCCTGAGTCGATTTCTGTGGAAGCCGGCTCTTCATCGGGCAGTCTGCCGTTCCATTGCCACCCGGAAGCGTGCAGGCTGTTCAAAGCGCACTCGTTTTTTTTACAATAGCACGCCCTGTGGTGCGGAGTTCCGCACTCGGGGCAAACCACAATGTCCGCCTTATCATTGAATCGTGTTCTGCACACCGGGCAAAGTTTATTTTCAAATCTTGTCATTGTCGTATCCTTTCGCAAAAGCGCGGTCGGTTTTCTACGTAGAATAAGCCGTGCGCATATATACATAATTAATTATAGCACATTCGACCGAATAATTCAAGTAAAAAATATGAAAATTTGTGAAAAACCTAAGACAGTATGAGCCGCGCCCCTTTTCGGAGCGCGGCATCGGTGTTCAAGAATTGTCAATTATCCACTGAAAAGACATTCGCAGTTCTCTTTTATATCGCGGTAAACGCGCTCAAAATCGCCAATGTGCCACAAGTCGAAGATATTCCCCGCACCGCCGTTCGGGGAAGTCCATTTCTTTCGCTTTTTTATCCTTTTCATTGAACTCGGCGCGTTTTAAGAAACCGTCTTTAGGGCACCTCTAAAAACCTTGTTTGAGGGAAAATCGGTTTTTAGAGGTGCCCTTTACAAGATACCAAATGCGTATTTCGACAGAATTTGCTCGAAAATCCACGTACAATTCTTGTTAAAACAGGCTCTTAAATATTAACGGATTCCTCGCAGTAGCGCGTGATGCTGCGGATAAAGCTCGGCACTCTTTCTTCGGGAATTCCTGTTTCCACCCACAAGCCGTTACTGAGTTGCTTAGGTTTGTTCATATCGTTTTCGGCTATAACATCATCGGTGGTGAAGAACTTGCCTATTTTTTCGTTTGAGTATATAAGACGCATTGAGAACGGAAACTTTGTTATCAAATTCTCACAAGCGTTGACAATAGGGTTGGGCGTGTCCGGCTCCGTATCAAAATCCGACATTTCCATATCAAGAATGTTTGGATTTGCCTCGGAATTTCTGTGCTCCGTAAACTCGATTTTCAAATCGGGTTTAGGCTCCGTCTTAGGCTGAGGTTTAGGTTCGGGTTTAGGCTGCGGCTTGGGCTCGGGCTTAGGCTGCGGCTTGGGCTCGGGCTTAGGCTGCGGCTTGGGCTCGGGTTTAGGCTGCGGCTTGGGCTCGGGTTTAGATTCCGGCTTTGGCTCGGATTCAGATTCCTGTTTAGTCTCTTGCTTCGGTTCCGGCTTAGTCGCCGGTCCCGGTTCGGACTTCGCTTCAACTATGGGAACTTCGGCGGCGGACTTAGCGGCTGTTTTATTACTCAGCAGAAAACCCAATGTCACCGCCTCTACCTTAAATTCCGCAAACTTGGTCTTCAAAATTTCGATATTCTTGATATTGGTCTTAGCCTTTGCGAGAATCTCCTCCGCCTTGTTCCAATCGTCCATATCAATCGCGTTGTGAGCGGTCTTGCGCTGCTCGGCAAGCATTGTATCCAGACTTTTTTCCATAAACTCCACGCCTTCGGACAAAGCCGTACTTTGAATATTCTCGTTTGCCATAATATAATTCACTGCCTTTCTGTTTAGGAATTGTTCAATAAATCGTATGCGCTCCACAATTTATTATGCCTTCCTTAAATCTTTAGAGCTTGTGTTCTAGGATTTGTGTGTGGATTTTCGAGCAAATTTTATCGCTGACAAGGCAAAATTTCGCGGGCTTGCTGTCGCAAGTCAAGAAATTTTAACGCAGCCAGCGGTAAAGTCTGCCGAAAAGACGCGTGCAATATCCTATGAATATATGCTCTTAATTTCACAATTTTATCATACCATATTTCCGTTGCCAATGTTATATCCATTACAATTTCAACGCTTTCGCTGTGAGTTTCCAGCGTTTTCTTTATTATAACATATTAATTGTGGAATTGCAATAATATTTCAACGTTTTTTATCAAATTTTGTAAAAAACGTTTCCGAACAGCTTTAAGTTGACTTTTCAAACACGCGCATCTTACTTTGAGCACACAAAATTCCGCATTGGTTCCATGAAAAGAAAAAATCCCGCAGACAAGGGGGTGTCTGCGGTAAATTAAATCAATTGCCGCCTGTTTGGGGAAAACAGATAATCGGCTGAAAATAATTAGGGAAAATATATTAAGAAGTACACGGAAAACCGTAATACTTTCTTACCAACTTATTACATTTTAATTATACCATTTTTTCCACAAATATGCAACATTATTTTTAAACAAAATTTGCGTCAATATTTTAAGCACTTTGCACAAATCGCCGAAATTACGGAATAAACAAGCTGCTTATCAGTCCGGAAAGCGTCAGGATAAGCGGAATAGTCAGCATACTAGCTATCGTTGAGAGCGCGAAATGGTTTGAGGCAAGCTTTTCGTTCTTGCCGTATTTGTAGGCGAACATTATCATCGCCGAAGCTGTGGGCGCCGCCGCCGCTATCAAAACGGTGTTTACGATAGAGCTCTCAACGCCGAAAATACGCACCGGTACAAACAGCGCCGTAAGCAGTATCGGCACGACAAGCAGCTTAACGCTCTGTAAAAGGTAAACGCGGCTGTTCTTAAAGCAGTCGGAAAGCCCCGCTTTCGCTATTGTGGCTCCCGAGACTATCATTGCCAGCGGCGTGTTCATCGAGCCTAAATAATTCAATGGCTGCTGAATTACATCGGGCAGCCGCCAGCCCGTAAAAAAGAACACCAACCCCAGTACTATCGAAAGAATAGCAGGGGAGACAAGTATTTTCAACATCCCTTTTATGCGCTCGCGAGCGGTTTTTTTACCGCCGCCGCTCATCAGCACCACTCCGTGCGTCCACATAAACGCGTTGAACGCTGTGATGAACGCCGTCAGATAAAATACTCCGTCCGAACCGAAAGTCGCCTCCACAAGCGGGATACCCATAAACGCGCAGTTTGAATAGGTCAGCGCGAAGCGTTCCGTTTCAGAGCCGTCGCGGTCGGCGCGGACGATTATCGCCGCCGCCCCCGCCAGTATCCCCTGAGCCGCAAACGATAAAATCAGCGCAATAAGCAGACCCCGAAGCTTTTCGGGGGCAAATTCCGTTTGGTAGGCGTTGAAAATTACGATAGGATTTATTACCGATATCGTAATGTTTGATAACTGCTTGACGGCGTCGCCGCCGAGCATCTTTCCTTTGTAAAATCCATAGCCGACGCTTAAAAGTATCAGCATTATAACCGATTGCATGGCAACTATTAATGCCGATTCCATTTTTTACCTCTGATCATTTTCGTACCGTATTGAACATCGCACGGTTCAGCTTATTTTTAAGCGGAACGGCTATTGCTGCCGTGCACGCGATCTTTATTCCATCGCCCGGGATAAAAGGAAGCGCGCACAGCGTCAGCGAGCTTGCAAGGTCTTTCTTCGTGAGTATCATAAACCACGCGGTGCCGAACGTGTAAAGCGCGGCAGTCGCGAGTATCATTCCGATAACCGTAAGAACTGCGCGCGGGATTTTATCGCTCTTCATCTCGGCGAAAACGCCCGTGATGATAACAAGCGGGATATATCCGATGATATAGCCGCCGGTGGGTCCCAACAATGCGCCGAAGCCGCCGTTAAAGTTCGAGAACACGGGCAGTCCTACCGCGCCCAGCAAAATGTACAGAATTACCGCGACAGCTCCGCGCTTGGTGCCCAACACCGTGCCCGTAAGGTAGACGGCAAACGTTGCAAGCGTTATCGGGATAGGTCCCACTTGTATCGAGAAAGGCGCGGCAACGCAGATAAGCGCGGCAAACAGCGCCGTAAACACCATGCTTCTTGTTGAAAGCAATTTTCCTTTTTCGTCCGCCATAATATACCACCTTTTCTGTTTTCGGAACGGTTCGGCTAATTCAATTTCATTGCCGAAAGCTTTTCCTCGGATACATAAGCCGAAAGTCCGCGCGTTACCATATTAACGGCAGTATCGGCGATGAAAGAAAGATCTTCGCGGCAGTCGCCGTCAAACCACGCGGAATACAGCGACAGCACTCCGGAAATGGAGAACTCCGCCGCCGCGTTGAGCGCCGCCTCATTATCGGTAAACGCCCCCGCGTTTTTCAACGACACCGTGATAACTCTGCGAAGCATCGCTTTGATTTTTCCCTTGTTGAACAGATCGGGGTTCTGGCGCATAAGCTGCTTGAAAAAGCTTTGGCGCTGCTCGATTGTCGCGCTTACGTCGCGTATGGCGGCGCCTACGTCCAGAATACTTTCGCCGCCGCGCCGCAAAATCTCCGAAAACTCCCCCAAGACCTCGTTTTCAAGTTCCTCGATAACGTCCGCCGCGGAACGGTAATGACTGTAGAATGTCTTGCGGTTTATTTTCGCGCGGACGCAGATCTCCGAAATGGTTATCTTGTCAAGCCGCTTTTCGCTCATCAGTTCAAACAACGAGCTGCGAATGGATGCTTTGGTCTTGATAACGCGTAAGTCTTCTCCCATTATCTGATCTCGGTTTTGCCTTTCTTGTTTTTCTTGGGCTTCGCGGCTGACTCAACGACCTCTGCGGGCGCCTCGTGCTCGGTGTTGCATTTTGCTATGGCGGATTTCAGCACGCGGATCTTAGTGCGGTCCGAACCTGTTTCGATAAGCACGGTGTCCTTGTTGACGGACACGACAAGTCCGATAATGCCGCCGTTCGTCACGATCTCATCAGCTACCTGCAAAGAATTTAGCATATTCTGCATTTCCTTGTTGCGCTTTTTTTCGGGGCGAATGATAAGAAGCCAAAAAATCAGCACCATAAGCGCCAGCGGCACTATCATCGTCAGTACTCCCAAAACGCCGCCCTGCGTTGTTGTTCCGTTGGCGGCGGTTTGTCCCGCGCTTGCCATCATAATAATACGGTTCATAAAATTCCTCCTGTGTTCTTTTGTCCTATGTGTTTATAAATATCCGCGTTTTGCGGTATTATTAAAGTATAGCTATTCCCGCTTCGCCGAACGCTTTTGTTACATCCTCCAGCGCCTGACCGGAAAGTGTTGAAAGACGAACGGCGTATTGCGCGTTCCCCAAAACGGAGTTTGCTTTTTCTATAAATTTCTTGGCGGTTTGGTATTCCGCCGAGCCGCTTTCGACATTGGCGGAAGTATTTGATGAGTTCTCGGAGGTATTCGCGGTCTCATTGCTCTTAAACATTTCTGCGGTCACGTCGTAATTTACCGCAAGCTTGACGTTAGAAAGCTTTGCAGCGTCGGAAACAAGCTCCGCGTCGGTACAGTCGCGCAATTCGGCGACAATGTTCGCGCCGCTCATTTCAAGCCAAAACTCCGCGCCGTTGCTTTCGGAGTTCTTCTTTGCGGAATCCACAACGTTCCACAGCGCTTCGGTACGTTTTGCGCCGTCGCTCAACGGAAGGTCGTTAAGATAGGTGGAAATGTCAACGGTGTGGAAAGCGGGGTAGCGCGTATTCGCGCAAATGATATGTTTAAAGCCCGCTTTTGAAAGTTCGGCGGTGATATTGCCGATATAATTTGCGGCTTCCGTTTTAAACGGCGAAAGCCACGGTTTTCCGCCTTTTTCCACTCTGTTATCGTGCCACGTGCCGCCGCCCGATGACTGAGCGATTCGGAAATTGCCGTCGACATAGGCGCCGCCCATTCTGTCCATAAGCGTGTTTATCCTAGCCGCCGGAGTAAGCCCCGCCGCGGTTATCTTTTCGGCTATCTGCGCCGCAGTGAGCACTCCCGTAACGACCTCGGTGTCTTTGACGCCCTCTATGCCCGTCTTGTAGAGCACATAGCCGGTGGTGTCCTTAAGCGTCACCGCCGCAATGGAGCAGCCGGAATTTTTCGCCGCTTCAACGGCAGCCGTGAGATTTGCCTCGCTTAAAGCGGCGTCCTCCGCAAGATAGTATATCTTATCGGTTATTTGCGGCACGGGCGGTTCGCTTTCCTCTTTGCTTGTAGTGCTTGGTATAACCTCGCCGCCCGAAGCCTCGCCGCTGCTTGATTCGTTTGCGGTCTGCTCTATCTGAGAGTTTATGATGCTTGAAATGATTGCGGATGTAGTGGACTGTTCACTTGTCGTTCCTCTCTCTTGAAGATACTTGATAAGCGGCTTGCCCAGCCCGTAACCAAGCACGCCCAAACCGCATACTATGACAACTGTGAGTAAGACTTTAAAAAAACGCTGCGCTTTGCTTTTCTTTTTGTTGTAGAGATTGAATTTGCTGTGTTTTATTTTGATGTTTGTTTTCTTTGGTGGCATTATACGGAAACTCTCCTTTCAAAACGGTCAAAAATCCGCCGTGTAGCCTATCAGTACGTTCAATGCGAGTGAAACCACGCCTATATAAATAAGCATTATCGGATATCCGCGAAAAATACGCGGGATCTTGTCGCTGTCAAGCCTTTCTCGGGCGATATTCAGCAAAAAGCACGCGAGGAAAAAACCCACGCCCGAGCCGAAGCCGTAACCGATGTAGCTCGGCAGGTCGCTGCCATAGTTGGAATTGAGGAACAGCGCGCCTATTACCGCGCAGTTAAATATTGCAAGGTGCGCGTATTTTCTCGTTTTTTTGTAGGTCTTATGAAAAAATTTCCACAAAATGAGAAGCCCCGCCACATACAGCACGCCGATAACGCCTATATAGATAAGCGGCATAAAATAGTATCCGTGTGGCAGCGCCAATACGGGCTTATCTATAAAATACGTAACAAAAGAAGCCGCCGTGGTCATTGCGGTTATGCCCAGCGTAAAGCCCGCGACGTGACCGTCTTTTCTTGAAGCGTAAATCGCCACGTTCGCGCCGAAAGCCCTGTCGAAAATGGCATTTTGGGTAAATATGGAAATCATCGCGAGACTGACTATCTTCGCGAGAACCCCGCTTAATGTCATATCGCGCCCTCCTTTCGCTCATAGGAGGAAGAATTTTTGGATTTTTTGCGTTTTCCCGTAACGGCTCTGCAAACCGCCGCCAAAATTCCCACCAAGAAAAATCCGAAGAACGGCGATTTGGCGGCGGGCATCGGCGGGTCGAACCAGCGCTTTCCGAAAAACGTTCCGAACGCCAGCAGCTCGCGTATTATGCCCACGGCGAACGCCGCTATAGCGTATCCCAGCACATAAACGAACGCGTCTATCGCCATTATGCCGTACGGCTTGAGGTAAAAGCGGCTTTCCGTTTTGGCAAGCAGCAGCGAGTTCACCGTAAGAAGCTCTATATAAAGCATAACGCTTTCGGTCGTTTCGGGAAACCATCTTTCAAGAAGTATCACCGTCGGTATAAACATTCCCGCCGCGACCACCGCGTAAAGCAGCGTTCTCACCGTATAAACGATCTTGCGCGGAATAAATCGGCACAGCAAAATGCTCGTATAGCTCATCATAAAGAAGCTCAGCACCAATACCACAGCACGTTCGCCGGTGGTCGCCGCCACGATGATGGGCGCTGTAACCAGTCCGCTCATCAGGACAATGTTCTGCTTTAACAGACCGTCAAAGTTCGCGGAGTATTTACTTTTGCTCATCGGTTTTGTCCTCCTCCGCAGTCAATAGTTCCTTATCGCTTGGCTGAATGCTCGACTGAACGCTTGGCTCGACACTTTCGGGCTTTATCCGAACACCCTCTGCGTCCACGATGTCGGCGTTTCGTTTGCTTTTTCTGCGGGGACGGCGCTGTTTGGTTATCTTGCCGTCGATTGGCGGGGTGTTGTAGCGGTATTTCTCCGGCAGCTCTATCTCCTGAGTGTCCGAAAGCCTTATCCCGCCGACCTGTATCTGCGTTTTGGATTTTTCAAACGTGTTTATATAGGTCTTCTTCCAATAAATTACGTTTTCCACAACGCGGTCAAAACTGGAACAAAGGGCGCACGTTATCAGTTGTGCAAAAACGAAGCTGCCCTCGGTTCTTCCGAAAAACCTGAACATCATCGCAGTGCAGCCCAACATTATACCATAAAGTATCTTGCCCGTGTTTGACTTGGGTATTCTGTAAGGCTCTGCGGCGAGAAAGACCGTTCCGAAAACGATATATCCGGAGGAAAGCTCGTATACCACGGATTGAAGCCCCGTTATCTCAGCACGCGGGAAAAAGAACGCCAGCAGTCCCGCCGTAAGCAGGCAAGAGAACGACGCCAAAACACTGTTGCTTCTGCGGAACGCCATACATATACCGCACACTAGGATAAGTCCCGTGAAAACGGCGCCGATAGGTCCGGAGATAAGCCCCATCATCGTGTCGCCAATGCTTTGCGAAGGAACGCTGTGAAGATTGAGCGAATACTCCACCGAGCGGCTCACTGTTCCCGAAAAATTATCGAACACCGCGACCTTTTCGCCGTATTTCGGAAAATAGAGCATATCCGCCGGGTAGCAGATTATCAAAAACGCCGCTGAAATGGCGGGAGGACAGAACACGATGTTGTCCGAGCCGCCGAAAAGATGTTTTCCCACTGCCACGCAAACCAGCGCCGACAAAATAATGAGCCACACGGACACCGTCACCGGCATCATCATGGCGGCTGCCAATCCCCAAAACGGCACCGCCGTATCCTTTATATCATATTTTAATTTTCGTATCTTACAGCACACAGCGTCCGTTATCATACACGCAAGAACGCTTAAAACCGCGACGAACGCAGCTCGCGCGCCCTGCAAAAACACGGCGGGCACCAACAAAAGCGCCATTATCACAAATCTTTCGAGATAAACGCGGCGGGGTTCCCGCTCGGCGAGTTTTATCATTGACATTATCCTTTCAGCGCGGCGTTAAGCTCACGCATATCCTTTGCTTTAAACAGGCTCGTTCCCGCAACAAGCACATTTGCTCCCGCGGTTCTCGCCGTTTTTGCGGTGTCGGCGTTTATGCCGCCGTCCACTTGAATATCCAACTTTGAAAAGCCGTTTTCATCGGCATAGCGGCGGATAGTTTCGACCTTGGTCATCATTTCGTTCATAAAACTTTGGCCGCCGTAACCCGGCTCCACGGTCATCACAAGTATCATATCGCACTGCGCGATGAAGTCGAGAGCGCGCTCCGCGGGTGTTTGGGGCTTTATCGCCACAGCCGCCTTTAAGCCCCTCTCGTGGATCTTCTCCAAACACATCGGTACGTCGCAGGCGCTCTCTGCGTGAATCGTTATTATATCCGCGCCCGCGTCGGCGAACAGGTCTATTTGATGCGTCGGATCCTCAACCATCAAGTGAATATCCAGCGGCAGCTCGGTCGCTCTCCTCACGCACCTCAGCACGGGCGAGCCGTAGGTTATCTGCTCCACGAAGCGTCCGTCCATCACGTCAAAATGTATCCAATCAACGCCTGCGGCTTCGCAGCGCCGAACCTCGTTTGCAATATCTGCCATATCACACGCCAACAGCGACGCGGAAACAATAATATCGTTTATAGTTATCAGTCCTTTTTCACCGCGATAAGCGGTATTGTCATTTCATCGGCGGTAAGCCCCGCATGGTTTCCCACGAAGTTTTTGCTTTTCTTGTTGTATATAGAAATGTCGCCGATACCCACAGCGATATAGTCGCCAAGCATTTCGTCGAAGCGCGGATGCGGCGTGCCCTTACCGAAAAGCTGCCGCTCTTTGACCTCCGCTTTCGACATAAGCATAAATTTATCGACGAAATGTTCCGCGAATGCCGCTTTCAGTTGTTCCTCCATGCCGTTCTTAACAAACAGATTCAAACAACGCGGTTCTATCGACGGCATTCTCACAAGACATTCCATTATGTCGGGGTAGTCCGTGATAACGGCTTTCGGGCTGTCGATATGCCCGTGATCCGCCGTGACGAACACCAACGTATCCGACAGCTCTCCGACAAGCGCTTCAATCTCACATTCAAGCGAACGCAGCGTCGATTTGGCGCGTTCGCCGAAGCAGCCCTTGCGGTGCATTATCGTATCGGGCTGATCCCAATACGCGTAGATATATTTTTCGCTGTCCTTATTGCACAGCCGCTTTATCTCGCCGCACAGACTGCCGAAATCTTTGGGAAACGGCTCGGAAAACGGCGCGAGAAAATGCGCCTCATATCCCGCCGCTTCTATTTGCGCACCCAGTTTATTGTACGGTACATATTTCCACGCAATGCTGTCACCTTCTATTTGTATGTCGGTGTCGAAGTCTTGGTTGAGAAAATACACCACATTTTTGTCAACTTCCGGGAAATATCCCGTCCAGCCCAGCCACGCAGTCTGTACGGGAAACAAACCGCTGTCCATCGCCGTAGTAGCGGCAACCGTTGTCGGAGGAAATACCGAGGAGTATGTTCCCGCAAGGCGGCTTCGGAAAAAGCCGTTCGGTTCTAAGTTGGCTTCAATGATGTTATTCCCCATTCCGTCAAGCAAAATCACAACAACGTTTTTAAAGCGCCGCTCCAACAGACTGTCCGCAAGCGGCAGAGAGGGATTCAATGGTTCGGCGCCGAAATGCTTCAATATCGAGCACGCAAAATTCGCAATGCAGTTATCGTAATCGGGGTACAGAATTTTCATAAAACCTCCCGGCTTCAAATCGGCTTCGCACAAACTTCGCACAAGCTTCGCTCCGGCTTCGCTTTTTCCGAACAAATGAACAAGGTTCCCTTTTACACCATACATCTATATTTTATAATAAACTGCGCGTTAAGTCAAGAGTGAAATCCTACTTTTTTTCAAATTTTCAGTAAGTGCGTTAAAATGTTCCAAACACGGCGAAAATTTTCAAATATATTTGGTTATTTTTATTTTTGGTTAGACTTGAAAAAAATCAAAATATGTAGTATAATAGAATCTAATATAAGTTGGGAACAGAAAAAACGGGAGGTAATATTATGATAAATACCGAGTTCGACAAAAAATTCATCAAGGAGGGCTTGACTTTCGACGACGTGCTGCTTATCCCCGCGAAAAGCGACGTTACGCCGAATATGATTGACATTAAAACTCAGCTGACAAAGACCATTCAGCTCAACACGCCCATTATGACGGCGGCTATGGATACGGTAACGGAATCCAAAATGGCGATAGCGATCGCGCGCGAGGGCGGCATCGGTATCATTCATAAAAATATGAGCATTGAACAGCAGGTCGACGAGGTTGACAAGGTAAAACGTTCAGAGAACGGCGTTATCGTAAATCCGTTCTTCCTCTCCCCCGTCGATACGGTGTCGGACGCGGATAAACTTATGGGCAAGTACAAGATCTCGGGCGTGCCGATCGTTGAAAACGGCAAGCTTGTGGGAATTTTTACCAACCGCGATCTGCGTTTCATTTCCGACCCTAATCAGGTTATCGGCGAGGTTATGACTAAAGAAAACCTCATTACCGCGCCCGTGGGCACAACTTTGGCTCAGGCACAGGAAATCCTCAGAAAGCACAAGATCGAAAAGCTGCCGCTGGTTGACGAGAACGGCAACTTAAAGGGTCTCATCACTATAAAGGACATTGAAAAATCCGTGCAGTATCCGCATACCGCACGCGACAAGAGCGGACGGCTTCTTTGCGGCGCGGCTATCGGCATTACCCCGGACGTTCTCGACAGAGCGGGCGCTCTCATCAAGGCACAGGCGGACGTGTTGGTGCTCGATTCGGCGCACGGACACTCCAAGAACATTATGGTAACGCTCGACAAGGTAAAGAACGCGTTCCCCGATATTCAAGTCATTGCGGGCAACGTCGCTACGGCGGCGGCGGCGGAAGACTTGATCAAAGCCGGCGCGGACGCGGTAAAGGTCGGCATAGGTCCCGGCTCGATATGCACCACGCGTGTTGTCGCGGGTATCGGTGTGCCGCAGATCACGGCGGTTTATGACTGCGCGTGTGCGGCGGCGAAATACGGCGTTCCCGTTATCGCGGACGGCGGCATAAAATACTCCGGCGATATCGTAAAGGCTCTGGCGGCGGGCGCGAATGTTGTTATGCTCGGTTCTCTGCTCGCGGGCTGCGAGGAGGCTCCCGGTGACGTTGAAATTTATCAGGGGCGCTCGTTCAAGGTTTACCGCGGAATGGGAAGTCTTGCGGCAATGAAGCAAGGCTCCGCCGACAGGTACTTCCAAGGCAACGCCAAGAAGCTGGTACCCGAGGGCGTTGAAGGACGCGTGCCGTACAAGGGCTCTGTTGCTGACACTATCTTCCAGCTTGTCGGCGGTATCAGAAGCGGTATGGGTTACTGCGGCTGCCCCACTATCCCCGAGCTTCAGGAACGTGCCGAGTTCGTCAAGATAACCGGCGCGGGACTTAAAGAATCTCACCCGCATGATATTTATATTACCAAAGAAGCGCCGAACTATTCCGCTTCCATTTAACAGATGAAAGAAAATATACACCTTTACATAAATGAAACATTGTCGAACTAAAAAGTCGGCGATTTGTCCGCGATGTTTATGAGAGTATTTTAAAGTTTTAATTCTCGCGATTACTCCATAATCATATTGAAAAAATGTTTTTGCGGGCGGTATTGGAAAATAGTTCCAAAGGCGCGGAAATTGCTCCGCGCCTTATTTCTTATTCTTGGTGAAATTATGCTTCAAAATCAACGCGCAAACTCGTCGCCTATTCCTATTCAGCACAATTTTCGCTTTTGTCATTTCAACATCCTTTCTCTTTTTACCGACACATTATTGACTAATGTACAAGAAACTGCAAAAAAATTTTTTAAAAACCCTTGACAAACCATTGGCTTTATGTTATAATATACTACTACGGAGATGTCCGCAGATTGGGGTCCGTAAAGGCTTCGACGGGGATCTTGAAGAGCGATAAGCGAGTAGTGAGGGCGAAATCACTTTAATAGTCGCAACTTAAATTTAAACGCAGACGACGATCTCGTTTTAGCGGCTGCCTAAGCGCGCCGCCGTCATACCCTGAGTTACCGCGGGCGGGGATATGGCGTCACTACGCGGTGAACGACCTGAGCCTGTAGCCTTGAAGCTCTTGTTGTACTAAAGGCTGCCAAACGCGTAAGCCTGTTTGTCGGCGTTCGCGCAAGGGAGATCTAATTGACAAACTGCACTCGGAGAAGGTCGCCCGGACGGGTTTTCGGACAGGGGTTCAATTCCCCTCGGATCCACCATGAAACACTGACAAAAAAGATATTATGCCCACAAACGGCTGTACAAAGCCATTTGTGGGCATAAATCTTGTAAAAAACAGAAAACACCGTCCGTAGATATTTTCGACACGAAAATGGACTTGAACCCTCCCCTACAAAATTTTCTTGGTTGAAATTGGATATTTTGACGAA
>CANRFR010000008.1 GCA_947629945.1 uncultured Clostridia bacterium
AATTTTCCTTGACGGGCGTCAGCCCGTCGGCGTCAAATTTGCACAATCTGACGAAAAATCTGCTGCGCAATCTGCACGCCCCGATTTAATCAGCACTTCCACAAAAACGCCATTGCCGAAAATTGCGTAAGAAAGATAAAGATAAGGAGAAAACGTATGCTGGACGAAGTAACAAAAGAAAAAACGGAAAAAATCGCTCGTGAAATATTGCAGAACGCGAAAAATAAGCTGCTTGTAAATCTGCGCTTTTTAGATGTGGCACTGAGCCGTCCAAAGCTGACTTCGGATGCGGAACACACCACATCTTGTGCAACGGACGGCGAAGTGTTTCTCTACGCGGCGAAATTCGTGCTGTCCACCTATAGAGTTGAACCCGATCTGGCGACAAGAAACTTTCTGCACATGATATTTCATTGCGTGTTTCGGCATATGTTCGTGAATACGCTTATTAACCGCGAACTGTGGGATATCGCGTGCGATATAGCCGTGGAAAGCGTAATAAACGATTTGCGGCTTGATTACCTCACTACGCTTAAATCGGGACAGCAAGAGCAGTTTTTAAGCGGCTTTAAGGACAAAATCAAAACGCTTTCCGCGGAGAAAATATACAGATTTCTGCTTGACCAAAAGCTGCCTCAAAAGTCGATAGACGGATTGGGTATGCTGTTCAAAGCGGACGACCACTATCTCTGGTACCTCACCGACGAACAAAAAGCCGCGCTTAAAATTCCCGGTTACGGCGACGGAGAAAACGCCGAAACGCTCTCTCAAGCCAACGGGGAAATATTTGGCGCGTCTGCGGATTGGGAGCAGATTGCGGAACGTATGCAGGTAGACTTGGAAACATTCGGAAAACAGCGGGGAATTGAAGCGGGGCTGCTGACACAAAATCTCCGCGAGGTAAACCGCGAACGCTACAACTACACGGAATTTTTAAAAAAGTTCGCGGTGCGCGGCGAGATAATGAAAATAAACCCCGACGAGTTCGACTACAATTATTACACCTACGGTCTGAACCTATACGAAAATATGCCGCTTATCGAACCGCTGGAATACAAGGACGTCAAGGCTATCCGCGAGTTTGTTATCGCCATAGACACCTCCGGTTCCACCTCGGGAGAGCTTGTGCAGAAGTTCGTGCAAAAAACCTATAACATTCTCAAAAGCGCCGAGAGCTTCTTCACAAAAATAAATCTGCATATTATCCAATGCGACGCGGCTATTCAAGAGGATGTCCGCATAACCTCGCAAGAGGAGTTTGACAATTATCTCAGGAATATGAAAATACACGGTTTGGGCGGCACGGACTTCAAGCCCGTTTTCAGTTATGTGAATTCTCTGGTGGATACGGGCGAGTTCTCGAACCTCAAAGGACTTATTTACCTGACCGACGGCTATGGTGCGTTCCCGAAAAAAAAGCCGCCGTACGACGCGGCGTTCGTATTTATCGACGACGAAAACAACAACTACGACGTGCCCGCATGGGCGATAAAGCTGGTGCTTAGGAGAAACGAGATATGACACACTATTCTTTGAAAACAGAATACGGAGCGTTGGACATTCTTTTCAAAGCTATCGTGACTCTTGACAAAAAGCGCGTTCAAGAATTGAAAGAGAGAGGTGTTACACTCTCCGAAAACGTGCGGAACGTTCTTTCAAACGGCACGGGAAAAGGTCGAGCCGAAAACCCCGCATATAAATTTTGGTTTGCGCTCTTACGTGAAATAAAAACAATGTCTACAGAGGATTTTTCCGAAATAGCTTCTATGCTGCGCAAAGAAACGGACAAGCCGCTGTACTATTCCGAAACATTGTGGATGTGGGGCAATAAGCGGGCTTTGGAACCGAGTTTTTTTGAAGTCACGCTAAAAAATTTCGACCAAAAGCGAATGCCGAAAAAACACGCTATGAAACGCATTATCGACAGCGACAATCCCGGCTGTCTGCCGATATGCGAAAAGCACGGCTGGCTGAAAAATCCCAAGATCCGCGACGAGCTTATCGACTACGCGTCGGAAAACGGCAAAACAGAAGCTGCCGCGTGGCTTTTGGAGTTCAAGAACCGCACTGCTGACCTCGCCGCCGAACGTGAACGCGCCGAAAAAAAAGTTCTTCGGGAATTAAATGCTGCTCCAACCTCCGTTACGATGATGAGGAAGTCTTGGAACTTTGAAAAGCGCGCGGATAGTTCTATAATCATAACGGGCTACAGAGGTGAACGCACGGAAATCAACGTTCCCGATAAAATCGGCGGCTGCACTGTGACGGCAATAGGCGATTATGCTTTTTCGCCTGACGCTTATCGGGCAAGAAAGGTGCAGCGCACTGTACGGAGCACGATAACCAAGATAATTTTACCGAAGACGATAGAACGTATCGGAGAGTTTGCGTTTTTAAAGTGCAGGTCTTTGACAGAGATAAATCTCCCGGAAAAGCTCTTGGAGATAAGCAGGGGAATGATGTACCTCTCGGGCTTGGAGAGCATCGTTATAGGCGGAAACATCAAAAAAATAGGCGCGGTGGCATTTTACGGCTGCCGCGGACTGAAATATGTGAAACTTTGCGAGGGCGTTTTGGAAATCGACGTGGCAGCGTTTTATCTTTGTACCGAATTGGAAATCATAGTGCTGCCGCAGTCAATTGTAAAAATAGCCGCGTTCACAATGACCGACAGTCCGTTTTGGTGCTGTCAAAAGCTTACCGCCGTTGTTCGGCGCGGCTCTTACGCCGAAAAATACTGCAAGGACAATAACATAGTTTACAAATACACGGAGGAATGATATGACGCATTATTCTTTGGAAACGGAATTCGGCGCGTCTGACGAGCTTTTCAAAGCAATAATAACGCTTAACAAAAAGCGCGTTCAAGAACTGAAAGAGATGGGTGTTACACTCACCGAAAAGGTGCGGAACGTTCTCGAAAACGGCGCCGGGCGATCGGTGAGCGTGGAAAATCCCGCTTATCAATTTTGGTTCTCACTGCTGCGCGAGATCAAAGAAACGCCGATTAATGACTTCGCGGAATTCGCCGCGCTGCTACGCTCGGAGGTCGGCAAACCGCTTCACTACTCCGAAGCATTGTGGGTATGGGGAAACAAACGGGCGTTCGAACCGCATTTTTTCAAGATCACTTTGGAGAATTTCAACCAAAAGAAAATGCCGAAAAAAATCGCTATGAAGCGCATAATAAATGAGGGAAAGCTCGACTGTATGCCGATATGTGAGAAGCATGGCTGGCTTAAAAATCCGAAAACGCGCGATGAGCTGATAGACTACGCTGCCGAACAAGGCAAAACGGAAATCTCCGCGTGGCTGTTGGACTTCAAGAACCGCACCGCCGATCTCGCTCTGGAACGCGAACGCGCCGAGAAGAAAATGCAGCGCGAACTCAATGCCGACCCCAACTCCATTACAGAGTTACGAAAGATTTGGAAATTTGAAAAACGCGAGGACGACACAATAATTATATTGGGCTACAAGGGCGACCGCAGGGAGATAACCGTTCCGGAAAAGATGGGCGGCTGTACCGTTACAGCACTCGGAGAATACGCGTTCTCGCCCTATGCCAAACGCATAAAAGCGGAACAGCGCGCTTTGCGGAAAGCGATCACCAAAATCGTTCTGCCGGATACGATAGAGAGCATCGGAGAGTTTGCGTTTTATCAATGCAAATCGCTGACGAGCATAAATCTCCCCGAAAAGCTCACCGAGATCAGCAAGGGTATGCTTGACATCACGGGTCTGGAAAGTATCGTTATCGGCGGTAACGTCAAGAAAATCGGCGGGGTGGCGTTTTGGGGCTGCCGTGATCTCAGATATGTGAAGCTCTGCGAGGGAGTTGCCGAGATAGACGTGGCGGCGTTCTATAACTGCGGGAATTTGGAAACGATAGAGCTGCCGCGCTCAATTAAAAAAATCGACCCGCAGAGTACATACGACGGTTCATTTTATAACTGCATAAGGCTCACGGCTTTGGTGCATAAAGGCTCATACGCGGAAAAGTATTGCGAGGAAAACAAGATAATTTACAAGTACGTGGAGGAATAACTATGGAATACTACTCAATTTCAAGCGTATACGGAAACCGCGACGAACTTTTCAAGGCGCTGATAACGCTTGACAAGGAGCGCGTGGAAGCCCTGAAAGCAAAAGGAGTTGCGCTTACCGACGACGTAAAAAACACGCTGCTGCACGGCGGCGGCTCGTTTATTTCGGGTTCGCCCGCGTCGGGGTTTTGGTACGGTTATCTTACCGACTTGGAGAATGTAGCGAAGTTGGATTTTGTATACATCTCGCGGGAGTTATTCGCGCAGACGTGCGAACCGCTTTACTTTTCCGACTCGTTAAATCAGGTGATAGCTAAATACTTTTTCAATCCCGAGGTGTTCACTTGCCTTTTGGAGTGCTACAATCAAAAAAAGCTGAACAAAACTCGGATAATGAAAGAACTTATTCGCAAGAACAACGTTCCGCTTTTGGAGAAATGCGCCGAGCACGGCTGGCTGAAGCAAACAAAAAAGCGCGATGAGATGATAGACTACGCCGCCGAGCAGAACCGCCCCGAATGCACGGCGTGGCTTCTCGAGTTTAAGAGCCGCACCGCCGACCTCGCCGCCGAGCGCAAAAAAGCCGAAAAGAAACAGCTTGCCGAGTTGAACGCCGCACCCGATTCCGCAGCGGAACTCAAAAAGCTATGGACTTGGGAAAAGGGCGAGGACGGCGGACTTATTATCAAGAGCTACAAGGGCGACAAGACAGAAGTCGAAATACCCGCGAAGATCGGCAAGAACAGCGTTACCGCGATAGGCGGTTACGCGCTGTCACCCGAGGCTCCGCGACTTCCGAACGACAGCGTTAAGCGCCGCGCCGCGATACAAAAAATCGTCGTGCCCGACAGCGTGAAAAAGATAGGAGAAAGCGCTTTCGGCGGCGTGGGATATTATCATTGGACAAACACCCCCTCGCAGCTTAAAGAACTCGTTATCCCCGACACGCTCGACATTTTTAACGACATTGAAGCCGCAAAGAGCGCGCCGCGTTTTCTCGCAAAGTGCGGCATAGATGTTCTTGTCGTGCCCGACACGCCCGCCGCGCGGTACTACTGTATAAAAAACAACGTCCAATTCCGCTTTGAAAAATGCGGCGAACTACATACCCCGTTTAAAGAAATCATCAAATCGGACGAGCTGTTTGCCGCGATACTCGCTGTCGATAAAGAAAAGGTTGAGAAGCTGAAAGGCTCGGGCTTTCCGGACTACATCAAGGAATGTCTGCAAAACGAACTTTACGGCATTATGTACTACGTTCAGCGGGAAATTGCGGATATTATCGCAAAGGCAAGCGCCGATGACAGGCGGTATATTTTGGAAAACCTCGTTCGGGAACTCGGAGAGCCGCTTTACTGCACCAACCTCATATACTCGTTGGACAAATCGCCCGAATTATGGAACTGCTTGCTGAAATTCTTCGACACGAAGCGCATTAACAAAACTGACGAGATGAAGCGCTTTATCAACAAAGATCAGGTGGAGTATCTCGCGGTATTTGCGGAAAACGGCTGTCTCAAAAATTCCGCGACCCGCGACAAGCTTATACAATACGCCACGGAAAACAACAAGACCGAATGTACGGCGTGGCTGCTTGATTACAAGAACCGCACCTCCGACCCCGAAAAGGAGCGAAAACGCGCCGAGAAAAAACTCGAACGCGAACTTAACGCGCCGCCGCCCACCGAGGAGGAACTTCGCGAAAAGTCGGACAAGCTGTTCAAGAGAATGTTTACTTATGAGATTGCAGACGGCGAGGTCGTGATAACAGGCTACAAGGGGAGCGCCGCTGAAGTCGAGATACCGAGGGAATTTGAGGGAAAGCCCGTTGTCGCTATCGGCGAGCAGGCGTTTTATCCGTCAGGCTCGGGAGTTCCCACGCGGCACAGACACAACCGCGCGAACGTCAAAAGGGTAGTATTCCCCGATACGGTTCGGACAATCGGCGATATGGCATTTTTAGGGTGCAACGCCTTGCGCGAGGTCGTTATACCAAGTTCCGTGACGAAGATCGGGAACAGAGCATTTTTGACCGGAGTGGCGATAACGTTTATTGTGGAGCGCGGCTCGCTCGCCGAAAAATACTGCAAGGCAAACGGAGAAAAGATCGCATATAAGGTGAGCCTATGAATTACGAGAATATACCGCAGGAAAACAAAGCCGAGATTTTGGAAAGCGCTGTGATAAACGGCTCTTCCGAAGAGATTGTGAAAACTTTCAAGGAACTCGGATACATAGAGATGACCGCCCGTGCGCTGGGTTTGGCTTGCCGATTTCGCGGAGTAGAGTTCGTGAAAACGCTCACGGAAAGCGGCGCGACATTCGACATTCCGAAAACCGAGGACGCGGAGCGCCGATATCACTGCTACTCCGGAGCAAAATGGAACAACTACCGCTCAAACTTCGCGCTGTATCTTCTTAACATAACAAAGCACATCAAAGGAGCTTGCTGCTGCAAAGGCTTAAAGCTCACGAAAAAAGCGGCGCGGCACGACAAAACTTTTCTGGACCAACTGTCCGACGACGAACGCGCCAAAGTTTTGATATATCTTTGCGAAAACGCAGAAAAGCTGTCGTTTGTACCCGAGGAAATGCTGTACTACGCGATATTTGCGCGGGATAATTTTATTGTTTCGGAACTGAAAAAACTCGGCGTGAAACTCTCGGAAAAGCGCGCAAATATTATAAAAAACGGCGGACCGATCTCAGACGGATATTGGTTTGAATGGTGTTCAATGCAACGAAAACTGTCGAACGACAACTATCTCCCCGTAATGAGAACTATAGCCGCGGAACTTGGCGGAAGGCAGTTTCACTGCACGGGAAAAATCTACGATATAACAAAAACGCGCTTTGAAAACACGGAAATTCTTGAGTTCTTCCGCGACAATTTCAAGATAGCGCGGCTCAACAAAACACAGATAATACGCGACGTTATCAACGTAAACAACCCCGGCGCACTCATCGTTTTCGAGCAGCTGGGGTGGCTTTCCGATATTCGGCGGCGCGACGAGATGATAGATTACGCGCAAAAGTTCGGCAACAGAACGGAATGTGTGGCGTGGCTTCTCGACTTCAAGAACCGCACCGCCGACCTCGCCGCCGAACGCGCCAAAGCCGAAAAGAAAATAGAAGCGGAACTCAACGCAAGCCCAACCTCCGTTGCCGTAATGAAAAAAATGTGGGGCTATAAAAAGCAGGAGGACGGAACGCTTATTATCACGAGTTACAAGGGAACAAGCACCGACATAAAAGTGCCCGAAAGGATAGGCAAGGGCACCGTTTCAGCGATAGGCATAGGGGCGTTTTCGGGGAACAGCGGAATGTGCGGCGGCAGAGTTACGACCTACGCAACCTACGAACAGCAAAGACAGCGCCGCACAATAACGAAGATAACACTGCCCGAAACCGTGAAATATATCGAACAAAGCGCGTTCGCGGATATGGAGGCGCTCACGGAGATAAACATACCCGATGGTACGACCGAGATAGGCGGCGTGGCGTTTTATCAATGTCTTTCGCTGGAAACGCTTGTTATTCCAAGTTCTGTGGAGCGTATCGGAGTATACGCGTTTCGGAATTGCTACAAACTCACGGCAATCGTGGAGCGCGGGTCGTTCGCCGAAAAATACTGTAAGGAAAACGGAGTTAAATTCAAATATAAGGAGCAATAATTATGGATATGTCCGAAAGACTTTACGCGGCTATCTTACAGCGAAGCTTCGCGGGCGCGGACAATATGATAAAGGCGGGCGCTACTCTTGACGGGGTAATCCGCGACGCGCTCGTGAAAGGTCCGAGCAGCGCCGCGCACTTTATAAAGGCGCAATACAACGCCTACGGGCAATTCATCGACTTTGCGAAGAGCGCGTCGCCCAAGGACTTCGCCGCGGTTTCGGAAAAGCTGTTCGGACTTATCGGTGAGCCGCTTTACAACACGTTCGGGGAATATCGCTACGGTTTTTTCAAAGACCGCTTTTTCGACCCCGTGTTTTTCGAGGCGCTCCTGAAATTCTTCAGCGGAAAACAAATGCGCAAACAGATGACTATGAAAGAGATCATAGACCGCGGCGACGTAAAGCTGCTGGAACTTTGCGCGAAATACGGCTGGCTGAAAATGCCGCGTATCCGCGACGCTATGATAGATTACGCGAACGAAAAGAACAGCACCGAGTGTACCGCGTTCCTTTTAGATTTCAAGAACCGCACCGCAGACCTTGCCGCCGAACGCGCCCGCGCCGAGAAGCGTATGCTCCGCGAGCTGAACGCGAACCCGAACTCGCTTACCGAACTTAAAAAGGTGTGGGGATTTGAAACACGCGAGGACGGTACGCTTGTCATCACGCGTTACAAGGGCAAGCGCACGGAAATTGACGTGCCCGAGAAGATCGGAAACGACGTTGTCGCAGCTGTCGGAGCATACGCGTTTTCTCCTATGGCTCCCCGTTTGAGCAACGAACAGGGAGATCTGCGGCACAGGATAACGAAAATAAATCTTCCCGACAGCGTCCGCGAAATCGGCGAATGTGCGTTTTATCATTGCTCAAATCTTGGCGGGGTGAATATTCCAAACGGTGTAACCGTCATAAACAGAGATGTTTTCACCGGCACGGCGATAGAGCATCTTGAACTTCCCGAAACGGTGGAAGAAATCGTCGATTACGGATTTTCGGTCGTGAAATTCAAAGAAATAAAGCTGCCGAAAAAACTCAAAGCAATAGGAAAATCGGCGTTTCAGTGGTGTGTATTCGAGCGCGTGGAAATTCCCGAGGGGATAACCGTGATAATGAAGGGAACGTTTTGGCAGTGCGAAAAGCTGAAAGAGGTCGTGCTGCCCGATGGTATGGAAACGATAAAGGCTCGTGCGTTCTGGAACTGTCCCGAGCTTGAAACAATAAACCTCCCCGCTTCGATAAAGAAAATCGAGAACTACAAGCGCGGCGGCAAAATGTGCAGCGTTTTCGCCGACAGCCCTAACCTCACGGCAATTGTGGAACGCGGCTCTTACGCCGAAAAGTACTGCGCGAAGAACGGCGTTAAATTTGTGTACAACGACGAGGTATAACTATGATAATTTCAAATAGTCTTGAAACATCGGTGCTGCTCGACAGTCCGGAAGAAGCGGCGGCGCTTTGCCGAAAGCTGCGAAAGGGCGAGAACTCTTGCCGAGCGCTGGGGCTGGCGTGCCGTTTCCGCGGTATGGAAACGGTGAGGGCGCTTGTTGAAAGCGGCGCTACTTTTAAATACAATCGTTCGTCCGAAAACGAGTTTATCGGATATTCCAAAATAAAATATTGGCTTGCGCTGTTTGAGAGAAACGGCGCTATGAAAAACGCTTATTTTCAAAACCGCGGAGACGGGTGTTTCAACAATAAATTCTCGTTTATGGACGTCAGACACGCGGCAATGAAAACCTTTGTCGTTCTGCCGATAGAACAGCGCGCCGAAGTCGTCCGCTATCTCTGCGAAAACAGCGAACGCGTTGATATCGAGCCGGGCGAACTTCTTTTCTACTCGATAATGAGCGGCAGCAAGAAAATCACTGCCGTTTTGAGGGAGCACGGCGCAAAGTTCTCCGAGAAGCGCGTGACGGGACTTACCGAGGACGGGCGGAGCGTTGAGTGGATGGAGTTCGCTTCTATGCTGGACTTGCTCGGCGACGAAGAATATGTCGAGGTCGTGAAGCAGCTCCACACGGAGCTTGACGGAAAACCGCTCCACTACACCAACAATATCTATTGGGGGAACTACGGTTATCATCGGATATTCCGAATGTTCAAGCCGGAATTTTTCCGAATAATACTTGAAAACTTCAATCAAAAGAAAATGAACAAAACTCAAATTATGAAAGGGGCTATAGACAACAACTCTGCGGAGTGTCTGGAAATCTGCGCGGATTACGGGTGGCTGAAGCAACCTAAGAAACGCGACGAGATGATAAAATACGCGTCAGATAACGGCAAGACCGAGTGCTCGGCGTGGCTTCTGGACTTTAAAAACCGCACCGCAGACCTCGCCGCTGAACGCGAGAAAGCCGAGAAGAAAATGATGGCGGAGCTTAACGCCGACCCGAATTCCGTCTCGGAACTTAAAAAGCTGTTCGCTTATGAAACGCGAGAGGACGGCACGCTTATCATCACGCGTTACAAGGGAACGCGGACGGTTGTCGAGGTGCCGGAGAAAATCGGCAAATCCACGGTGACCGCGATAGGCAACCGCGCGTTTTCAACGGGGCAAGCGCGGTTGAAATTCGAGCAGAGCGAAGCGCGGAGAAATATAACAAAGATCACTCTGCCCGAGACCGTAACGGAGATAGGCGAGGGCGCGTTTTTCGATTGCTTTGAACTGCGAGAGGTAAATATCCCGCGCGGCGTTAAAGAGATAAAGGCGAACACATTCGCCGCTTGTAAAAGTCTTTCGGAACTCGATATTCCCGAGGGCGTTAAGTCGATTGGCGACAGCGCGTTCTCAAACTGTCAAGCGCTGTCGAAGATAAATCTGCCGGATGGTATCCCCGAGATATGCGATTATATGTTGAGCGGGTGTATGTCTCTGAAAACGATAACTTTGCCGAAAAGTATCGAGAAAATCGGCAAGTGGGCGTTTCGAGACTGCAAAGCTTTGGAGACTCTTGAAATTCCCGACGGCGTTACGGAAGTCAACATTCTCGCGTTTGCGGACTGTATGGGGCTGAAAACGATAATCTTGCCCGCTTCTATCAAGAAAATGAAAAACTACACTTATAGAGGAACCGCCCCGCAGACTGTTCTCCACAACACAGAAACCGTTGTCACCGCCGTTGTGGAGCCGAAAAGCTACGCGGAGAAATACTGCAAGCGCAACGAAATCAAATTCGTTTATAAGGAGAACGGCGATGAGTAACCAAAAATCTGAAAAGGAACTTGCTGCGAGATCTAAAGAACTGGAATACGCGGCGACAAATCTCTCGGCGGAGGAAATAGCGGAAACTTACGCTCGGCTCGGCGAGGTGGAGTACACGGCGCGGGCGCTCGGGATAGCGTGCCGCTTTCGCGGAGTGGAATGCGTGAGGGCGCTTGTGGAGGGCGGTGCAAGTTTTCACGCGCCGCTTACCAACTATATGTACCAGACCTACGGCAGTTACGGCGACGATCTTTCGGTATTGCTGCTTGATAATTTCCCCGACCGGACTATAACGTATTTCGTTGTAACGCGGCAGATTTACAAATCGGTGACGTGCGCGGACGGCTCGGCGCTTTCGCCGCTGCCGTTTGAGGAACGCGTTAAAGTCGTCGATTATCTGAACGAACACGCTGAACAGGTCGAATTCGACTTGGGCGAGCTTTTGTATTTCGCGATAATGTTTAACGACCTGCGTATGACAAAGGCTCTCGAACAGCGCGGCGCAGGATTTTCCGAGCAGCGCGTAAAAACGCTTGCGGAAAAGGGAAAGCCGAAAGACTTGTGTATCTGGACGTGTCTGCTGGAGCGGCTTTCCGCCGAAAATTTTGTGACCGTATTAACACGTATAGTTGAGAAGGTCGGCGGGAAACTCCATTGTACCGACGGCGTTTACAAAGCGTGTGAAGACAAGCTGTACACGTTTGAAAATCTTGATTTTTACTTTAACAATTTTGAGCCGCCGAAGATAAACAAAACAGACGTGATGAAGCGTTCAATAGACCTCGGCAGTGTGAGCGGACTGCAATTTGCGGAAAAGTCGGGCTGGCTTGCTCCGAAAAAGCGCGACGAAATGATAGCTTACGCAAACGAAAAAAACGCCATCGAGTGTACGGCATGGCTGTTGGACTTCAAGAACCGCACCGCCGATCTCGCAGACGAACGAAAAAAAGCGGAGAAGAAAATCGAGCGCGAGCTTAACGCGAACCCTAATTCCGCGGCGGAACTGCGAAAAGTCTGGAGCTTTAAAAAGCTCGAAGATGAAACGCTCATCATTACGAACTACCGAGGTAAGCAAACAAAGATAACCGTTCCCGCGAAAATCGGGAAAAGCGCAGTGACCGCGATAGGCAAAGAAGCATTTTCGCCGTTTCGTAGCAGAGTGTGTCACGGACGTGAGTTCTTTAGGACGATCACCGAAATAACGCTGCCCGACGGCATTGCCGAGATCGGCGAAATGGCATTCGACAGCTGTCTCGCGCTGACGACAGTCGTTGTTCCGAAAAGCGTATCGGTTATCGGCAAAGCGGCGTTTGCCAACTGCAAGGGGCTGACCGTAACGGTCGAGCGCGGCTCTTATGCCGAGGAGTACTGCCGAGAAAACGACGTTAAATTTGAGGAGAAATAAGATGGACGAACTTCACAAATTCGCGCTGTCAACAGACAAAAGCTATGCTCCCCGTGAGGACGAACAAAATACGATAACGAAAATACAGTACGAGTTCTGCGTGAAAATGCAAAGCGCCGAGGAAAGCGAATTTATAGAGACCGCAAGAAAACTCCGCGCCGAGTTGGACTCCCCCATTCTTTATTTCAAGTCTATCTTCAAAAGCGGCGTTCCGAAATTCATACAAAGTACAGCGCTTTTGAAATGCGTTATTGAGTGCTTTGACTGTTCGCAAATCAACAAGAAGAAGCTAATGCAGAGTTACACAGACGCTGACAAAGTGGATTTATTGGAGGTCTGTATAAAACACGGCTGGCTTGAACAACCGAAAAAGCGTGATGAGCTTATAGACTACGCGAACCAAAACGGCAAGACGGAAGCCGAAGCATTCTTGCTTGACTTCAAGAACCGCACCGCCGATCTCACCACAGAGCGCGAGAAAGCCGAGAAAAAACAAGAACGAGAACTCAACGCCGCGCCTGATTCCGTCACGGCGCTAAAGCAGATATGGAGTTATAAGAAACGCAATGACGGCACGCTTATGATCACGGGTTACAAGGGCACGCGCACCGAGGTCGTTGTGCCCGAACATATCGGGAAAAACATTGTGACGGCGATAGGCAAAAACGCGTTCTGCCCGTTCGCCGCAAGAGTGACGAACGAAGCTAAAGAAACGCGAAAAGCGATAACGAGGATAACCTTGCCCGAGACTGTTCGTTCAATAGAGGACGGCGCGTTTTGGGATTGCGAAAATCTAATCTCGGTGAACATTCCCGAGAGTGTTAAAATGATAAACAAGAACACCTTTGCCGAGTGCCGCAAGCTCGAAAACATCGTCATTCCGACAGGTGTTAAGCGCATTGAAGAACGGGCGTTCTATTGCTGCAATTCACTTAAATTTCTTATAATTCCCGAGGGCGCGGAGTTTATCGGCGACAATGCGTTTGCGCTGTGCGATAAGCTTATCACGGTGGTTCTGCCGAGTACGCTTAAAATGATCGGATATAACGTCATCAGCCGTCACATAAAGCCAATCGGGATAGTCGCGCCAAACGGTTCTTACGCCGCGGGCTACTGTGAGAAAAACGGACTGCCGTACGCGAACGCCGCAAGAAAAGTAACGCCCCGCAGCAAAGCCGAGGAATATTGCAGGGATAAAAATATACCGTATATTTATAAGGAGTAAGCGATGAACAAACTTTACTACGCGCTCCCTCGAAACGATAAACTCATTGATTGGTTAGCGTTCAGCACCTGTCGAGCGCTGTGTGAAAGCGAGGACGTATGAAGGCTTGGGAGAAAATTGAAAAGCTCGAAATGAGCGTTATGCAAGACAGCACAGACAACGCGGCGGCGCTTTATGACACGCTCGGAGAGATGCCGTTTACGGCGCGGGCATTGGGGCTTGCGTGCCGCTATCGCGGACTTGAAATGACGAGACTTCTTGTCGAACGCGGCGCGGCGTTCGCGTTTGATATGGAAAAGCTGAAACCCGTACTGATACACGCGCGGTATTTTTGGTTGGATTTGTACGGCGATGAAAACTACTCGCTAGGACTGCTGAGTACTGTTGCGCGCCGGGAAACGTATGAACTGAACAACATAGGAAAAATGCACTGCGGGGTAAGTCTCGTTTCGTCAAGCGAACGGTTGCAGACGCTTGATTTTTTTCTCAAAAACGCGAAGAAAATCGGCTTCAAGGCGGACGAGTTTTTGTTTTACGCGTACCTCGCCAACGAACGCGAAATGATAGATTTTCTGAAAAGTAAAGGCGTTCGCGCGTCGAAGCGTCTCTTAAAAATAATCACCGAGGGGGCGAACAACGACGACTGGCTAAACTATTGCTTTCTTACGGGCAAGCTCACCGACGGAGAATTTTTGCGAGAAATGGGAGCAATTGCAGAGGAATGCGGCGGAAAGAAACTTCATTTTACAGAAAAATTTTGGGAGTACAACTCGAGCCGTTTCGAGAAACCCGAATTATTCAAATTTCTGCTTGAACATTTCAATCAAACGAAGATGAACAAAACTAAACTTATGAAGAATATCATCGAGCGCGACGATGTGGAGTGCCTTGAACTCTGCACGGAAAACGGCTGGCTTAAACTTCCGAAAAAACGCGACGAAATGATAGCGTTCGCCGTCGACAACGAAAAAGCCGAGTGCTCGGCGTATCTTTTAGACTTCAAGAACCGCACTGCCGACCTCTCCGCCGAGCGCGCCAAAGCCGAAAAAAAGCTGGAACGCGAATTGAACGCCGACCCTAATTCCGTCAGCGAATTAAAGAAAATCTGGAAGTACAAAAAGCGCGAGGACGGCTCGATAATCATTACGGGCTACAAGGGAAACCGCACGGAAATTACCGTTCCCGATAAAATCGGCAAATCGCCTGTCACCGCAATAGGCGAATACGCTTTTTCACCAAACGCTCCGCGCGTCACCGAGGAACAGGCTCTGACGCGCTGTCGAATAACAAAGATCACGCTCCCCGAAACTGTTGTGACTATCGGCGAGGACGCATTCGGCGGCAGCGGCGCTTGCGCGGTCAAAGGACTGTTCAACGCGTTTTCCGACCTTGCCGAAATCAACCTGCCAAAGAGCTTGGAATTTTTCGCAAGCCGCGAAGCCGCAGAAAAAGCACCCAAAATTTTCCGCAACTGCAAAAAGCTTACCGTAAAAATACCTCGCTCGCCTTATGCGCGAATGTACTGCAAAAGGCTCAATGTTGCTTTCGAGTTTTACGGAGGAAATTATGACTTTAAGTGAAGACAATGTTCGGCATGGTTGTTGGACTACTCGAACCGCGCACGAAAATAATTTGCCGATTGCGCTTGACTAACTCAAGCCTTTGGTGCTATAATTAGAAAAGCACATATAATGTAAGAAGCGTTCCTCCACGCTCACTGCGGAGAGAACGTAAAGCGTGGTCAAAAATGGGGGTGAGGCAATGACCGAATTACTCATCAAACGATTTATCAAAGACGGCGGCGACCGCTCTGCTTACGGAAAGCTGGCGGGGAAAGTCGGGATAGCTTGCAACATACTTTTGTGTATCGGAAAGTTTTTCGCCGGCATTTTGTCGGGAAGTCTGTCAATTTCGGCGGACGCGGTGAACAATCTGTCCGACGCGTCGTCAAGTATCATCAGCCTTATCGGTTTTAAGCTCTCGGAAAAGTCCGCCGACAGCGAACACCCCTACGGTCACGGGCGGTATGAATACCTCGCGGGCTTTATGGTGGCGGCGCTTATTATCGTTATCGGCGCGGAGCTGCTGCGCGACAGTATACGAAAAATCATTGAGCCGACCGAGGTAATTTTCGGAATTGTACCGCTGGCGGTGCTTATCGTTTCAATACTTGTTAAGCTGTGGATGATGCGGTTTTACTTAAAAGTCGCGAAGAAAATCGATTCCGAAACGCTCCGAGCCTCCGCCGCCGACAGCCGAAACGATGTGTTCTCCACCTCAGCGGTGCTGATAGCGCTTATCATCGCGCACTTCGCCGACATCAACCTTGACGGTATTATGGGCGCGGCAGTTGCGGTTTTCATTCTGATAAGCGGCATAGGACTTATCAAAGACGCGCTCGACCCGCTGCTCGGCAAGGCTCCGAGCGCCGAGACGGTGGAGGAAATACGCGCAAAGATACTTGCGTACGATGGCGTTCTCGGTACGCACGACCTGATGGTGCACGATTACGGTCCGGGACGGAAATTTGCTTCGGTGCACGTTGAGGTATCGGCTAACCTGACGCTCATAGAATGTCACGACATTATTGATAAAATAGAACGCGATTTTCTGCGCGACGGACTTAATATGCTCGTTCACCCCGACCCCGTGTCCGATGGCGAGACCGCCGCTTTCGTCCGCGAGACTTTGCGCGAGATTGACGAGCGCATAACCGTTCACGATTTGCGAACCGACGGCTCACCCGAGCCGTCCAAGGTCATCTTCGACTGCGTTTTGCCGCCGAATTGCGCCA
Organism: uncultured Clostridia bacterium; assembly: GCA_947629945.1. Lineage (GTDB taxonomy): Bacteria > Bacillota > Clostridia > Oscillospirales > Ruminococcaceae > CAG-115. The sequence goes on from CANRFR010000008.1 coordinate 16,353, forward strand.
AAACCCATTCGGAAATCACCGAGACCGTAACGAAAAAACTCGCGGAAAAATACAAGAACTGCCGCGCCGTTATAACGTTTGACGACGGCTATGCGAGTATTCCGCCAACCTCTCATCAAGAATAATAAAAACCGCCGCTTGTGAACAACGGCGGTTTTATATGCTTCAAAAGATAACGCTGCATTTTGGTATCTTTTCGCACAAAAGACAGATATCCTTTTGGGAAGTGTTTTGCAGTCCGCGTATGTCTAACTCTTCCAAATTCGTGAACTCAAACAGCACATCAATGCTTTTCAAGGCGCAGTGACACAATTCCAGCTTTCGCAGCTTTTGAAAATCCTTTATCGGCGAAAGTTCTATATCGTTAGTCCAACTTAAATTGATATCTTCCAAATTCGGCAGCGATATCAGCGGGTCCAGCTTCGTTGAAAACCACAGGCTGCTTAAATCGAGCTTCTTCAAATTCACAAGCTCGGCAAGCGGTTGTACGGTTTTCGTGCTAAGCTGCAATAAGCACAGTTCCTCAAGCTGCGTTAGCGTGCCGATGAGTTTCAGATCATCTAAGCTGTCGGATATGTCTAAATCGCGGAGACGGCGAAGTTTGGGCAGCTTTTTCAGCGGCTCAAGACTTTTATACGCGCAGCTCACATCCAGATATTCGAGCGGCAGACCCTCAAGCGGCTTTATATCGCGTACTTTCTCACAGTCGAGAACAAGCGAGCGCAGTTCCGACAGCTTTGACAACGGTTTGACGCTTTTTACGAGCGTTCCCGAAAGGTTCAGTTCGGTAAGCTTTGTGAGTTTGGCAAGCGGCTTTATATCGGTCAAATCGAGGTTGTTCAACAAATTCAGCGAATGCAATTCGGTAAGCTTTTCAAGAGAGGAAATATCGGTAACGTCTGACCACGACAAATCAAGTTCCGTTATTTCATCAGGGTGTTTAAGTCCGCTTATCCACCCGCGAAGCTCTCCGTCGGTAAAGTCTGTGGATTTGAATTTCATACCCGTCACCTGAATAAAGTACATTGTCCGCTTTTGCGGTAGTAATCAATACGCGCTTGTATCACCTCGCGCGTGGTTCGATAATATTTTGCAAGGCAGTCGATACAGAAAAATTCCTGAACGTTCCTCGAAATCAGCTTTTGATTTATCGCGATATCGTCCGAACCAAGTGGAGCGCTACATTCTTTGCACGTTTTCCAATTTGCCATTACTTCACCTTAACGACCTTTCCGCGGAGCACCATACACCCGTGCGGCGGCAAAGTGGTACATAATCGTTCCGTAAACGTGCCGAGATTTTCGTGCGCCCAACAATCGTATATTTCAAGACCGCGCCCCGAAGCAGTGGTAAGTCCGATATCCCAGAACTGGAGCGACATCTCGCCGTCGCGGTCGCCGAAGTTGAACATTCCGATAGCGTAAGAACCGTCGCTCATCGGCTTTACCAGCGAAAAGACGTTCTCGGGATTGTTCCATTGCTTTATGCAGTAAGCCGAGCGGCACTCGATATCTTGATTAATCTCGATAACGTCCTTGTTTGTAAGTGTTTCCTTGGTAGCGGGAGTCATGTTGCGTATATCACAGCCAATCATTAGAGGACTGTCCATTAGTGCCCAAAGCGAGAAATGCGTACGGTATTCAACATCGGTGCAGCCGCCGAGCCTTGGACCGCTCGCTGTGTTCGACACGTCCGCCGCCACGTTGACTTCGCCCTCGGTGTCCGCCGACGCTATCCACTGATTTACCGAGCCGCCGTAGATTCCGACTACCAACATATCAAGGTCGTTGTGGCAGAAATTCCCGCTGTAGGGTTCTTTCCCGAGCTGCGACAGCGCAAGCCTTTTTATGCTCTCCCAGTTGTCCTGAATGTCACCCGTTGAGCGGAATAATTGCGCTCCGCTGCCGCGTATCCAATTGTAAACGTCGTCGTTGCCCCAGTTGCACGCCGAAAACACAATATCGCGTCCGCAGTTACGCAGCGCCGCGCTCATTCTCTTATAGAGCACCTCACCGGGGATATGGTCGGGCTTATAGCAGTAGTCGTATTTAAGGTAGTCAACGCCCCATTCCGCAAAAGTTTCCGCGTCGTCGAACTCGTGCTCGAAAGAGCCGGGATGTCCGCTGCAAGTGTGAGTTCCCGCACAGGAGTGAATACCCAATTTCAGACCCTTTGAGTGGACATAGTCCGCGATAGGTTTAATTCCGTTCGGGAATTTCTCGCGGTCGGGAACAAGTCTGCCGTTAGAATCGCGCCGCTTTTCGCTCCAGCAGTCGTCAATAACCACATACTCGTAACCCGCGTCTTTCAAGCCCTCCGTGATAAAAGCGTCGGCGGCGGATTTTATAAGTTCCTCGTTTATCTCCCACGAGAAAGTGTTCCAAGAGTTCCAGCCCATAGGCGGGGTCAGCGCGAGATATTTGTTCTGCATATCGTTTATTTCTCCTTTACTTTTCGTTATGGGAACAATCATGCCCTTTGGTTTATTTTACCATAACGCGCCGAAAAATTCAAGCACTTTCGGAAACTTTTCGGGAAAATCACGGCTGCCCTCAAATTAATTGTCATAACCCCTCGAAGTCGAATATGGGAGTATATTCCTCTTTCGCCGAGCTTTTTTCCTGCATAAAACCGCGTAGATCCGCCTTTATCACTTCCGCCAAAACTTTTTCGTACTCAAAAGAAGTTATTCTCCTATTCATTTTTGAGAGCGCGGGGTCGGTTTTCACTTTGCCGAAAGGAGTGTATTGGCTCATCAAGCTAAAGATTATTCGTTTGCCGAACCGCTCCCCAAGCCGTCTTACAATCTCAATGCTGTCCCGATACTGCCACGGGAGCACCAAATGTCGAACTATCACGCCTTTTGTTATAGCGCCGCTTTCGTTAAAGCGCGGTTCTCCCGTCTGTCTCAGCATTTCGGAAACGGCGCTCATCGCGTTATCGAAATAATTCGGAGCAGCAGAGAGCCGCACCGCCAATTCATCGGAAAAGTATTTCACATCGGGAAGATAAACATCGATAACTCCGTCCAACATTCGCAGAGTTTCCACGCGTTCATAGCCGCCCGAGTTGTATACTATCGGAATTTTCAAACCTTGCCGTTTCGCCTGTTCAAGGCTTCGCAAAATTTGCGGTACGAAATGCGTGGGGTTTACAAGATTGATGTTCTGCGCGCCTTTATCCTGCAATTCAAGAAAAATTTCCTCGAGCCGCTCCTCGGAAATTTCCCGCCCCTTATCTTCGGTGCTGATGTCGTAATTCTGACAAAACACGCATTTCAGCACGCACCCCGAAAAGAACACCGCGCCGCTGCCGCGATCTCCGGAAACGCAAGGTTCCTCCCAAAAGTGGAGCATTGCTTTCGCCGCCGTGATCTTATCGCTCATTCCGCAAAAGCCGCGCTTTTCGGCTCTGTCAACACCGCATTTGCGCGGGCACAATTCACACTTCACGGGTTACGCCGCCCGCCTTTCAGAAGCCCGAGAAAATCTCCGACGGTCAACAGCGCCGAAATAACCCCGAGTACCACGATAATCACCACATTTTTAGTCTCTCTGTAACGGCTTGCAAGCTGACTTGGATTTTTCGGATTATACCGCACGGTTATTCTGTCGCCCGAGGAAACCGCAATCGAGACTTCCGTTTTTCCACTGTATTCCGTATCGTTTACGGTATAGCGGCACACGGCGTAGTAGTGACGGCTTTTTTTGCGTCCTCGTGACTCTATGTCTGTCACTACCGCAGATGTTTCCTTGTATGAACCGTAACGCACGCTTGCTGCGATTTGCGGTATCAAAAACGCCGCGAACGCCAGCCAACATATTATTACATAAATTCTGCTTTTCGCCATATTTTTCATAGTATCTCCTTAATTATCGGCGTTTCACATTCAGTTCGCCCTTGGCGGCTATCGTAATCAGCGGAGCCAGCAGCCCCGTTGCGGCTGTTGCAATAATCAACACAAGATTTCCGCGTTTGTTTGCAAGTTGTGTGAAGTCCTTTGGATTGTAATAAACGATTATGTTATCGCCAGCGTTCACCGCGTTTTTCTTGTTGAGTTGAAGTTTGCCCTCACACTCCTTGCCGTCTATCGTGTATTTGCAAACAGCGTCGTATCTCACGGTAGCGCTTCGGTTGGGTCTATTCGAGCTGTGCGTCTTTATTTCCGTGACGACCGCCGTCGTTTCGACATACGTAATATACTTAACGTTCGTAGCTATCAGTATAATTTATGACACGATAAACATTAACCAAATTATTATTACGGTTTTGTTCGTTCATTTTGTGCTTCCTTAAAGCACACCCCCATCATACGGTGGGGGTGTGCAAATTATTTATAAGTTCTTGTTGAGCGACTGCCCGGTAGCCTTGCCGACCACCGCGCTGTTGTAGTAGCCGATCTTCTGCTTGGTCTGCTTTAACTGTTCAAGTTCGCGGCGCGAATCGGTGCGGCGGTCTTTAAACTGCCCCGATATAACTTTGTCCTTATCAACTATCCGCTGCTGACAAAACGTTAAGTTACGCTGAAGCATTTGCAGCTTTTTATGCTGTTCGTCAAGCTCAACGTTGACCAAAGAACCGTTGATAAGCGCGTTCAGAAGATTTTGTTCTTCGGGAGCTTCGCATTCTATAACGCTGTGCAGCTCCTCTTTCAAATCTTCAAGGGTATCGATAAGCTCGTTTCTGGCGATAAGAGCCTCTTGAAGCACCTCGATTTCGGCGTTTACCATATTGTCGGTCTGCTGTTCATACTCCTGGAGCGTTGCAAGCATTTCAGACATCAGCTCGTTTACTCTTTCACAACCAAAAAGCTCTGCCATAATCTTACCCTCTTTTCTGTGCTGTATCGAAACTCTCAGCCTATTTTCTTTTTCTTATGGTTTTGCTTGTCTTGAGCCTCGATCTCGTCGCGGGTCATTTGGCTAACCTGAGTCCACGCGTCGCGAAGCTCGGAAATCATCGGAACTACCTTTTTAAGCTCCGTAAGATCCTTGTTGACGTTCGCCTTAACTATCGTCTTATAGAAGAACACATACAGATCGTCAAGGTTCTGCGATATCGGGATAGACATATCCAAAGCCTCACGGAGAGCGTCGATGCAGTCCTCCGCCTTAATGAAAGCGTCGTTGGACTTCGCATAATTCTTCTTCTCAACAAAATCCATACCAATGGCGCATTGCTTTTCTATCTCGCTGTACAGTCTTATGACCACCTCAACGGGCGTCATAGTTTCTACCGACTGCTTTTTGTATTGTGCATAAGGATTTACCATATTTATCAACCCTTCATTTTATAGCTTAATTGCATTATTACGAGGACAGATAGCCGCCGTTCGCAGTGAACTGCGTAATGTAACTCTGCTGTGAATCGAACTGTGCCTGCATTTTCTCAAGGTTGGTGAATACCGTCCACCAATACTCTTCCTTTTTGTCGTAGCGGTCTTGGAGCTGCTCAATGCGTTTGTTAATGCGCTCCATTTCCTTGTATATCGAGTTGTCCTTAGCGGACGTGCCCGTAGCAAGACCCGCCTTGCGAACAAGCGTACCCTTAGAGGTGTTGGTATCCTTGGTGGCGCTTTCTATCGCCTTGTTTACTTTCGACATAACGCCGTTGTCGAGGTCGGTGAACAGTGCAATGATCTTGTCGGAATTTTCCTCGAACGCCTTGTCAAGAGCGTCTTCGTCGATTTTCAGCTTGCCGTATTTAGCGCCGTCGCCGCCGTCCGCGTCAAGGAAGCTCGCTGTCTTAATGCCCATGCTTGAAAGTCCGAACCTTGAACCGTCCTCCAGCGTAACATAGGTAGACATAGCGTTTCTGATTTTCGACATTGCGGTCATAACCGTACTGTCGTGGTAAAGCAAACCTTTCTTGGCGGCTTCCTCCCACTTCTCGATTTCCTTATCGGACATATCCTCTTTTTCCTCATCGGTAAGAGGTTCGTAGTAGTCCTTGTTCTTATCCGTAGGACGCTGAGTTTGTGTGTAACCGTTGATTTCATCAATCATCTTGTTGTAATCCTCAACAAAACTCTTGATGGTTTTCTTAATGTCGTCATAGCTCTTGTCGATATTAACGGTGATAGGCTCGGTAAAGTCGTCGTCTACATCGGAGAAATCGTATGTAACCCCGTCAAGTTCGTAAACGTTGTCGTTATGTTCAATCTCGACGCCATCGACGCTAATGACAGCGTTAGAACCGGAAGTGAACTTCGATCCTGCGCCCGTAAGTCCCAGAGCCGCCGCAAGACTGTCGTCCGCCGCAATATCAACGTCGCCGCCGTTGCCCTTGTCGTTCGCGGTAACCGTGAACGCGCCCTCAAGCTTTGAGTAACTCATGGTAACGCCCGCGTCGCTCTTGTTTACGGCGCTGATAAGATCCTTAACGGTAGCGTTCTCGCCAACCGTGATCTCCGTGCCGTTTATCGTCATAGAGTAGCCCGCCGCTGATTCGGTGTATTCGGGGAACGTGTACTCAATATCATTCCCCGCGCCGACTCCGGGAGCGGGAACGACCTCGGAAGTAAAGCTGACTGCATTACCGTCCGCGTCTTTCGCGGTCAACTTACCGTCGTCGGCGTATTCAAATGTGATGTTTTCACCGGAATACGCCTCATTAAGTGTGTCCACGATCGTCTCTTGGTTTTGCTTTCTTAAAAGATCAACCGCATCACTGTCGGTACTGTCTATTTTGTCAGTTGTCATCAAGCCTTGAACATTTACGGTTGTTTCATCGGCGCCGATTGTGATTTTCAGTTGTTGATTTTGGTAATTAACATTGCCCGCGTCGTTCCAAACTTCATCAAGCGGCTCTGCGAACTTGCCTTGAGTTTGCTTAACGGAAAACGTCTTTCCGCTTGTCATTTCAAAGCTTACTGTGCCGTCCTTTTCGACAGCCTTAAGACCGTTTGCGCCGAACTCGGTTGAAAGCGCACTGTTAAGGCTTGAAACAAGCTCAGCCTTATCCGCTCCCGTGAAACTTATTGTTTTCTTATTTCCGTCAACGCCCACTTCAAGAGAGAAGCTGTATTTACCGTCCGCGCCGATCGTACCGTCCGAACTGTTGGCATTTTTGATTGCCGCGTCCAAATCCAAATTGAACAAATCGGGCATCGTGTAATCGGTCTTTATGACAGCCGCCTTGTTCATCGAAATACCCAAATCGGAAAGCTTAGTTGTCTCATCTACATAGCTCGTACCCGAACCCTTGACCAAACCGAACGTTGCATCGCAAGTAGAAGTCATTGTGAACTCAACTGCGCTGCCGTCCATAATGTACTTCGCCGTCATAGACGAACCGTCAACGCTGAATTGAACGCCCTGTTCTATACCGAACGCGCTGTTCAAAGCCTGTTCAAGGTTGTTCTTGTTGTAATCGTCCGCCGCGTCAAGCGAGGTATATTTGAAGTTCACGGAATTCATTACTTGCTCGGTTACTTCGCCGTTATAGCTGTACTGCTTCAAGAACGCCGCCTTTTTGAGTTCCATGAACTCTTCCTTTACTTTGGGATCGTCGTCGCGCCCGTCAAAGTAGCCGGAAGTGTGCGTGTCAAATTTTATGTTCTTTGTAACATCGGATTTGTCATAGTAGTTGGGGATTGTAACGGAAATCGAACTTGTACCCTCCTGTGCCGCCGCGGGCGAAATAGCCACTCTCGCCGAGGGCTTTCCCATACCGAAGTTGCCCGTTCTCTCGGTAACGGTCGCCATTGCATTGCCCGCAGTATTAAACGCGAAGTTGCCTTTAGCGTCAAGCTGCGCCGTGATGAACGGATTGCCTGAATTGGTTGTACCGAAAGCGTCCGTAAGCTCTGTCTGAAGACTTGCAAGTATCTCGTCCTTATCCGCGCCCGAAAACTCAACGGTCTTGGCTACGTTGCCCACTTTAACGTCCAGCGCAAAGTTGTATTTGCCCGACTCGTCCTTTTGAGCGTCAGCCATAGCCTTGTCAACGTCAAGTTTGAAGTTGCTTGAAGAAAACGAACCGCCCTTGAGTGTAGCCGCAGTCGCGCGATTAGTGACCTTTATCGTGTGCGAACCCGCCGTGGACTTGCTGTCGGTCGTGACCTTAAGCCCGCTTTCTTTGCCCGACTTGGTGGTGATCGTCGTTGCAAACTTGTTGAACGACGAAGGACTCATCAAATATGTATCACGCTTCAAAATATCAAAGTACTTACTCTTAAAGGTCGTGAGCTTTGACGTTATGTCGCGGTACTGCTCCTGCTGCCACTGCAGCTTTTGGAGCTTTTTGTTCTGATTATCGATTTTTGTTTGATAAGCGGACATCATCTGCTGTATCATAGCTTCGGTATCGAAGCCCGAATTAACGCCGCTTATACGCATCTGACTACTTGCCATATCATTTCTCCTCCTGTTTATGACGTTCAAGAAGCTGCTTTATCGCCGCTTCGGAGACCTGAGCCGACTGCTCGTTCGTCTGCCGCAGAGTTTTAAGCTCGCTTCGATATATCTTAACTTCTTTCGGTGCGTTTATCCCAATCTTAACTTTATCCTTGGATATATCCAAAACCGTAATCTCAATGTTGTCGGCAATGGTAATGCTCTCGTCGCTTTTTCGTGTAATTACAAGCATATCACGCCTCCCCCATATCCGCCGAATAAACGGGATACTTAAATTCATAGTCTTCCAGAATAGTCTGCCCCGCTATGCTGTTCTTCGTATTTAGAATTATCGGGCAGCGAAGATTTATAGTGGTTTTTTTGTAATCGTCCGGAACGATAGCCACCGCCAAAATACGCAGATCATCGCCGTCCTCGGCTTTTAGCGTTTTCTGCATTTCATCGTCTATCTCGAACTTATAGTCGGGGTAGATAGCCCACGGGTCGTAAACCACAAAGCACGGCTCTTTTTTGTCCACTGCCTGAAGCCACATCGGAAATGTGTCGTCGCCAAGCGGAGATAGCAGCGTATAGCGCTTAACATCCTCAAAGCCGATTATTCCGTTCGGCACAGTTATCACCGTGCTTTCCTCAATCTCAACTTCTCCAAAATCTCTTGTTTTGATTTTCATATTCTGTTTCCTTTATCTCTTAAAGCAATCAGCGCTTAATATCAAACAGCGGAGGCTCGTAGTTCGGGTTCGCCGACGGCGGTACGTAGATCGGATCGCCTATGTACTCGATCTCGACGCGCGGTCTGTCGCGCACAATAAACTCGACGCTGCCAGGAATAAACTCCAGCGGACTATCCGGGTGAATGTCCCAATCAAATTCTTGACTGCCCATCTGATATTCGATGTTCAGCTTTCCCGCGTCGAACGTGATATCCGCGTTCTCCTTAGGCAAAAACTCCATGATAGTCTGAACGGTAGCGCCCGCGCGCGCATTGCTAAGCGCTATCTCGCTTGGCGACATTCCCCGGGCAAGCTGATCGCCCTCTTCCGCCACCTTGGCAGTGCCCTGAAACGCTATCGAAAAACCCTCCTGGGCTTTCTGCTCCAGAATATCTCCGTCGGTCATGTGACCGGGACCCAAACTCTTCCTCGCCTCGTATGTGTCGATATTAAGCTTCAGCGGCTCAGCCTCCATAACATATCCGCCATTCTTTGTCGAAATGTTTACTTTCGGCTGAGTATACTCTTCGGAATGTTCAAACTTAGCGTTTGTTACCTTGATCTCTATTTGAATAGGGATCGTTGTAATTTGAAGCAAATTCGGAATCAATTAAAACACCTCCTGCGTAATAATTATATCATAAAACATCACCGAAAAGCCGATCTGTTTTTCGCTTTCCCACCCCGCTCCACGGGGAATGAAAACAGCGGATCGACTTTTGGGCGTGCCTTTAATTTACTTTAAATAATTAAAAATACTGTTCGGAACTACCGAGCTTGACATTTGCAGACATGCGTTGTAAAGAGCCTCATACTGTTTCCAAAGCGTTATCTCCTTTGCCGCGTCCGTAACCTCAAGATCGTTTTGACGCTCCATAAGATTGAGGTCACGCGTAGTAAGCTTCTCGATGTTAAAATCGATAAAGTCCTCGTTGCAGCCGAGATCGGCAATCTGCACGAGCAGACGCTCGTTCGCGTCGACTATTCTGTCAATACAGCCGTTCGCGTACTCGATATCGCCGTCACGCAAAGCTCTCGCCGCGTCAATAGTCAGCTGAATGTAGTTGTTCGAGTATATCTTATCTCTTTGGACGGTCGCCGCCTCTTCATCGCTGCCCGACTCCATCGAAGTCACTGCGACGGGATTGCCGTCGTAGGTAGTAACGTTGCCATCTTCATCTATATTAATCTTACTGTGTATTCCGTCCAGACCGAACGCAACCGAAAGCGCGCCTTGAATGTTGCTTACCGTCTTTGCCGAATCTGCGCTGCCGCTAAAGCTTATCACTTTTGCGCGGTTGCCGTAAACGACCTTCAACGAATACTCCTCGCCATCATTGATGCTGTCCAGATTGACTTTATAGGTTGCCGCTTTTGACGGCACCACCGCTGTAAATCCGGAAGCGGGATTTGCTACTTGTGTTATCGTCGCGTAGTTGTTGCCGGACTTAAAGTAAACCGACTGACTGTCGCCCATAGGCTCCGAAACAGTAAATCCGTACGTAGTAGCGATTTTTTTAAGATTAGCGTATGTGTCGGCAGTAGTTTTGCCGCCGTCAAACGGGAAAGTTAAGCCGCCAACTTTTATTGTATATTGATTACCCGCGTTCAGCTTAACAAGATCTATCTTGTCGTAATATTTCGACTCCACCTGTGCGCCCTTTGTTTGAGTGCCGCCCGTCATCTTCATCGAATCTTGCACTTTGACCACGGCACCCTCTGCGGAGAAACAGCCCTTTGTTACGGGATTGGTTGAAATGTTCACAAGACTGTGCCCGGCGGCGTCCTTGCCGAACGCGTCATCCAAAGCGTCCTGAACGTTCTTTATCGTATTCATCTCGCGCGTTTCTATATCAGGGTCGTTGTCTACGGTAAATTCTATTGACTTTGTAATATCGCCCATTGTAACGTCGACGGAATATATCTTATTTTCCACCAACGAAGCGAAGTTCAGTTTAAACTTATCGGTATAGCCCGCGTCGTTATCCACAACAAGCTTTTCGGCACTCGAGTTATACTCGTTGTTTGCAACGTTTACCAAGCTGCCCTCGGAATAGATTATGCCCCTATCGTCCATTTGCGGCTGCTTAAGCTTATCGTAAGCGACTTCCTTTCCGTACGCCTCTGCTAGCGCTGTATTTATGGTGGCTATCGTATCCTCGCGGGTAGCGCCGCCTATAAACTCTATTGTTTTCTTTATGCTGTTTGCGTAAACGTCAATGCAATATTTTCTGTCGGGCTTTATCGAATTCAGGTTGATATCGGCTGTGCCTTTCTCAGCGCCGCAGCCTGTTATCTTCGCGCCATTAAACGAGATATCCAGCACCGACTGCTGGTCGACCTCCTGAGTATTCTGGTCAATGACCATTCCCAATCCGATATCAACGGTCACGGGGGTGGAGTACGGGAAACCCTTATAGCTGTTCATCGCATTCACGGGAACCCCATGATAAGAACACTGCGTAAGAAATCCGTTGCTGTCGTATTCAAGCGTAAACGGAAGAGCGTCGTCGCTCTCGCCGCCGAAGATAGCGCGCCCTGCGCTGTCCGTATTAAATATGGAAACAAGTTTCTTAGCCGCGTTCTCAAGCTGATCCGAATAAATAGCGTAGTCCTGACTATCCTTTGTGGTGTTGCACGCCGCGACAAGTATCTCTCTTACCTCCGCCATTTTATCGGACACCTGCAAAAGCGACGTCTCGGCTTCGGTATAGAACTTGTTTGCTGTTTTGAGATTTTCCTGCCATTGCGTGGAATTGTAAAGCGATCTTCTTACATTAAGCGCTTTCGCGGCGGAAAGCGGAGCCTCGGAAGCTCTTGAAAACTTTCTTGTTGAGGTAATTCGACGCTCGCACGCTGTTTTCTGCGTTAAAAGGCGGTTGAGGTCGCGGTTGTAGCCTCTTAATATAGTAGGATTTGTGATTCTCATTTATCGTTCCCTCCGTTACAAGCCGACTCTGCCCGTGCCGTTTATCAGCCTGTCAAGCATATCGTCCAAGGTGGTGAGCATTCTTGAGGAAGCATTGTACCACTTTGTATAGTTCAGCATATTAATGCCCTCCTCGTCCATTTGAACGCCCGAAACATCGTCGCGCGAGTCCAGCAGCTCGTTTACGGTAACTACGGCAGTCTCGTTGCGGCTTTGCTCATACTGTATTGTCTGACCCAAGCGGTTGGAGATGAACGAAATGTATTCAAAATAGCTGCCCTTAAAATCGTGACAGTTTCCGAACTTTATCTCCTTATTGTCGAACTGCGAGAACAAGAATTTAACGTTGGTGTTTTGTAAATTCACAATTCCGGAAGCCGTACCGTCAACTGTCTCATAAATGACATTGCCGTTAGCGTCCTTTTCGGGAACCAAGTTGTTATCTTTGTCTCTTAATCTCTTTCCGGGAATATACACTATATTCCCGTTTGCGTCCTTTTTCGGAACAGGGAGACCGTTGGCGTCGTACTTCGGAGTAATGCCGTCAGATTCGGTCTCGTACTCGTACGCTTCCTTGTATTTAATTTTTGTAACGGGAGCGTCCGACTTCTCGTCAAATCCGTACTCATACATACCCGTTTTCTCATTAAAGTAGCGCACCTTGCCTATCATCGTCGGATCCTCGAGCCAATCCTGCGAAACGCGGATATTGCCCGCCGTGATAAGCGATTCTTCCGTTGCGGAAACAAACATCGCCCTAAAGCTGTCAGTCTCCGCACCGTTGGCGGTATTGAGCGTCTCGGCGACCGTTCTGGCGTAAACATTCATCGCAGACTTGAAATAAGCGATACCGTAATTGCTGTTCTGACCGCCCGCCGCGTAAACGCCGTTGCCGTTTATCATATCTTGATATGCCTTCAGCGAGCCGCGAGTCAGAATCACCTCTTGACCGCTCTGGAAGTAAAGATCGGCGGTCCCAAGAAGTTCATAGTCTTTCATTAAAATGTGGCTGTTCTTCTGCTCGATACCGTCAAGTATCTTTACGCCGCCCATTGATACATCATACGTACCGTTCTCGTTCTGGTGAACGGAGATCTCTCCGTAAGTGCCCAGTTCGTCGATGTAAAGGTTCATATCGTCGTAAAGCTCGTTGGGACCGTACTCCTCGGCATAGTGGAACTTCTCCTTTTCAATACGCACGTTGAGTTCGCGCATTTCATCAAGCATTTTGTTCACATAATCGAGATTATCCTTCAGTTCGTTTACGTAGGTAGTCTCAACTTCTTTGAGCTGCTGGCTGTAACTGTTCAGCATACGGCAAAGTGAGACCGCCGCGTTCGCGGCTATTGTCGCGACCTCGGTACTGTCGGGCTTTTCTTCGGAGTAATCCTGAAGAGCGTTCCAGAAGTCCTGCGTTGCCTTCTGCAAGCCCGTAGTCTCAAAATTGTCGAGGATATTCTCGATATCGCCGAGAATGTTTATTTTCGTATCCGTCTCCGATTCAAGAGAAACGTTCTCTCTGTAGCGTTTATCAATATAGGTATCTCTGATCTGCGAAACGCCGTAAGCGTTCACGCCCTGACCTTGCATTGACAGCATATTGCTGTGCGAGTTCCACCTTGCCTCGCCCACACCCGAAACGTACATTGAGTACATATCCACGCGCTGACGCGTATAGCCCGGTGTGTTTACGTTAGAGATGTTGTTTCCGACGATGTCCTGATTTTTCTGCGCCATCATCAGAGTTCTCTTTTGAGTTTCAAAGCCTAAAAAAGTAGGACGCATAAATTTTATCCTCCGCTTGTCAAACGTTTCTGAACGCCTTTGCCGCCGACGTGCCGCCCGCGACCTTCGAAGCGTTCTTATTATAAGTCTCGGGTTTGTTAACAATACCCGTTTGGTCTACGATTTCCTTTTCGTTGTCGAGCTTTCGCTTGACTATCTCTGTAGTCTCCGCGTTCAGCTCGTTAATATTACCGACGATCTCGCCAAGCTGTCCCGCCAGCATTCTGATTTTGGGTCTGTAGCTTTCGGGCGCCTCATCGGCAAGCTCCGACAGCTTTTTGTCCTTTATACCAAGTCCCTCGAAAAGCGCGAGCCGCTTTTCCTCAATCGAACGGCTTTTCATAAGATATGCCTGCTCGTCGTTAAGCGACTTCGTGAGCCAGTCGATGTCGTCCTGTAAAATTTTCGTGTGCTTTTTCATCAGAAAAACCGTCAGTTCCCTATAAAAATCGACATCGATCTCCAAGCACTTCACAACAGCTTCGGCAGTCATTATATCCATTGCGCCGCCTCCTTAAAAACACTCGGTATCAGCCCATTAAAATAAGTGCCGCTAACTCGTCGCCCGATAAATTGCCCGCCGAATTTGCCGCGTCAACTATTTCCTGAGGAGTAGCGTTGGCGTTTACTGCGTTCGCAATTTCAGCCTTAGCTGCCGAAATGGCGGCGGCAAAGCCGAATTCAACTCTGTCGGTGTTATTTTTTGCGGAAACGGCGGCACTTGACTTTTTCGCGGTATTTGTTTTTGTTGTTTTGTAGGCGGAGTAAATGCCTCCTATACCTTTTATCTCCATAGTGCCGACCTCCTTTTAAGTTTAAAAAATTAATTCAATGGGTAACAAATGTGTGAAAGAATGCAGATATACCCTTTAATATTATTATCGGCAAGGAGATCAAAAACTTTAGCGCGGCTGAAAACGGTTACAAAATTTCGTCGAAAAGCACAAAAAGTGCGTCCTGTTTTGAGGACGCACTGTGAATTATTTACGCGTTTCACATTGTTGACAGTGAAGAACCCGCCGCGCCGAGGTTCAAGTTTGCCGAGCCGTAGGTGCCGAGCACCGCTCCGCTCTCGGTAATGTTCTGCGTTTTAAACGTATTTGTAGAAGCCGTTGCAGTCATCTCGCGGGAAGAATACGCCGCCCAATCGACTTTTACCGGAACGCTGCTGTAATCCGACGGAGTGTTTCCTCCGGGAGCAAGCGCCGGTGCGGTATAAGATACCTTTGCATAATAGAATCCGTCTCTGTATTCGATACGGTTTTTCATTTCCTGAAGCAGCACCGCGCCGAGTTCACTTCCGCCGACGCTTGCGCCGGTTCTGCCCGCCATTACGCTAAATTGGTTCGCATAGTCCACATGCTTCACCACGCCGCCGATAACTCGAACCTCAACATAATACGACGCCGACTTCGGCATATCGGTCAAGTGATTCTCGCCCGCAACAAATCCGTCATAAGGATAATTCCCGCCGACTTTCGGATAGTACTTTACGCCGGCGCACCCGGCATTTCTTATATTATTACTTGTAGCGCCGGTCCAGTGAGCAGCATATTCTTTGGCGAGTGTGGCGGTAAGCGGTCCGTCGAACATCTGAAGCTGCATACATTCCGATTGCATAGCGGAATAAAAGTCCTGTGCGGCGGAGTTTGCCGCCTTAACCCTGTCGCGGCGGTTCGTTGAACTTACCAGAACGCTTGCCACAAGAACGCCTATGATTGCGACAACAACAATAAGTTCTATCGTTGTGAAGCCGCGTTTTGATTTTATTTTCTGCAGTCTTTTTACCATATATGTTTCCTCCTCGGCGGACATAGTTCCAAAGCTTTTGCGCATACAAACCGGCGGTTTTCCGTCAAGTTCGGCACAGGCAGCCTTAATCTCCGCGAATCCGCCGATTTGCACAAACAAAAGTTTTGTGTTTAATATACACATAATTCCTCGGCGGCGTGCGCCGTCGAGGAACATTTTGTGTTTAAGCCGTGACTTTAATAAGCTATACGATTAGGTCATCGGAAGCTTGGGAGAAGTACCTACAACAGCCCCACTGGTAGTAACGCCAACCTTCTTAGAAGACTTCCAACCAAAAGAGCCGGCTGTGAAATCAGAATCCGAAGGAGCGTCGGAAGCAAGAGCAGTAACGTCATTCTGAAGTACGCAAGCGTATGCCTTACCCTCAGCGTTAATAAATACATTAGCTGCGAAAGTAGCAGAAGGATAATCGCTCTCTACCTTGTCAGCCAGTTCTTCAGGGTGATTAGCAGCAGCTGCAGGAGCATTTGTTGCTGTGCATGCACCTCTGCTCATAGAGATACCGACCGTAACAGCAGCGGTGATTTCAGTCCCACCAGCCGTCAAATCCTCTGTGAGCCAAGAACTTACTGTTTGAATAAGCTCCTTAGCGGTGGAGTCAGCGGATGTAACCTTAGACTTAGTGATCTGTGCCGTAAGAGTGGGGATGAGGATCGCAGCGAGTACGCCGATGATAGCGATAACAACGATCAACTCAACGAGCGTGAAGCCCTTTTTGGCCTTGAGAGCCTGAAGTTTCTTTACCATGATAAAGACCTCCTAATAAGATAAAAATTTTTTATGTATAACCCCGGCGGGGCTATATCCGAAAATAAAGATCCGAAAACTCGGAAATCCGACAAAATACTTATCGCATAACTCATTAAGGAACAAAGCACGCGGTTAGTATTTGCTTTCGTTTTTGTTTATGTATTTATTATAATACATCTATCAAAAAAAAGCAATAGGTTTTTCAAAAAATTTTTTTCACTTTCGTGATTTTGTACAAAAGTGTTCATTATCACGCGCTCCTTTGTGCATTTTTGCCATATAATCCCAAGGCGTTTGCGTGTAACTTAATTGAAGTTACATTCCGGAAGAAGTTTCAGACTTTCACCTTGATAATTTCGTCTCGTGAACACAACAAGCGGTTGGTTTTCACACGCCTAAAAAGTCCCCCGAGTTCAACAACCTCGAGGGATATGTACCAACATTGAACCTAAATCGGAATTTTTTCATATTATAGCATATCCGGCGAATTTTGTCAAGCGGTTTTTTCGGCGGACGATTGACTAATCCGCTGTAATGTGCTATAATATAATTATTAAGCGAGGTGACGCTATGAGCGAAGATGAAAACAAGCCGCGTACATTTTTTCACGCGGACAACAGCGAATACTCCAATTTCCTTAAGCACACGCTTATCGTTGTAGTTATACCGCTGCTGGCTATTTGCACGTTCTGCGTTGTCAATATCGTGCTGCATTACGATTCCGCGTTCACAAGACTTCTGGTGTTCATCATTTTGGGGTGCGTGCTGTTCGGAATGGTTTTTGTGTTCTCGGCTGTCTATATCATGGAGAAGAAAAAGAGACGGCACGCGCGTTTTACTTTTTTTGATATCCTTCCCCAAGGCGTTATTTACAGCGAATACGCGGGCGAGTTTATTCGATATGGAGAACGCGTGATTCTGCGGCGGCTTTACTACGTTCCGTTTGCCGAGCTTGACTGCGTATCGCGCGACCCGAAAAAAACTCCGCGCGAGCTTACGATAAAGGGCGGCGTTCGATTTTACTTTTATGACAGCAAAAGGCTCGGTTATCACGTCGACGAGGACGGCGCGCTTACTTTCGACTCCGTTATCCTCAACATCGGGCTTTACGAAAAGCTCGACGAATTTACCGTTAAAAAGCGCTTAGGAAACACGTCGGCTCTTAACGCGGCAATTCTTTATTATAAAGAGCGCTTCGACAACGCTCCCGAGAAGAAGCCGTTTGACATTTCGCAATATGTTGCCGTGCGAAAGAGGCGCAAGCCGCGCACCTCAAATCCCGCGCTGGAAGCTCCGAGCTTCAGCCGCGATTGGAAATAATAAGCTGCCTTTGTCAATTTGTTTCATAAAAAATTTCGGTGTCAAGCGTATTCGCTCGACACCGAAATGCTTCTATAACGCACGCACCCTAATCGGACGGCTTATTTTTATCTTTTACGATCAGTCCTGAATAAGTTCAATGACTGCCATCTCCGCAGCGTCGCCGCGGCGCGGACCGAGCTTATAAATTCTCGTGTAACCGCTGTTTCTTGAAGCGTACTTGTTTTCCGCAACATCGTTCATCAGCTTCTTCGCCACGTCTTCTTTTGTGATGTAGGAATAAACCTGACGCTTTGTGTGAAGCGTATTAGCCTTGCTGAGAGTGATCATCTTCTCCGCCTCCGCGCGCACTTCTTTTGCACGGGTAACGGTGGTCTCGATCTTTCCTTTCTCAAAAAGGAATGTAACCATACCTCTGAGCATTGCTTTTCTGTGGTCGCTTGCGCGTCCAAGCTTTCTTGTTCCGGGCATTTCTATTTTCTCCTTTCGGTAGGATTTTGATTAATTGGCGTCCTCCGACTGCATAAGGTCGCAGCCCAAGCTTTGCAGCTTCGCCTTTACCTCGTCGAACGACTTCTTTCCGAGATTTCTTACCTTCATCATATCCTCGGGGCTTTTGTTCACCAAGTCCTCCACGGTATTGATGCCTGCTCTCTTCAAGCAGTTGAAAGAACGCACGGAAAGCTCCAGTTCCTCGATAGTCATTTCGAGCACCTTGTCCTTGCGGCTTTCTTCCTTTGTCTCCATAAGCTCCTGCGGATTGGTCTCGTCGGAAAGCTCCGCGAAGAGCTGAAGTCTTTCAATGAGGATCTTCGCGGCATAGGACACCGCTTCTTTCGCGGATATCGTGCCGTTCGTCCATATCTCTATGATAAGCTTTTCGTAATCCGTTCTTTGACCCACACGCGTGTTTTCAACTGTGTAGTTGCATTTAAGAACGGGAGTGTATATACTGTCAATCGGGATAACACCGATAATAGGCTGAAGCTGTGCTTTGTTCTGTTCCGCCGAAACATAGCCTCTGCCTCTGTCAAGCGTAATGTCCATATAAAGCTTTGCGCCCACGCCCAAAGTCGCGATGTGCATTCCCGGGTCGAGTATCTCGACCTCGCTGTCGGTCTTGATATCGCCCGCGGTAACCTCGCACTCGCCCTCGGCGTCGATGTAGAGTGTTTTGGGAGCTTCGCCGTACATTTTCGCTCTAAGGCCTTTAACGTTCAAAATAATTTCGGTAACGTCTTCTTTAACTCCGGGAATAGTGGAAAACTCGTGTTGAATTCCGTCGATCTTAACGGAAGTCGCCGCAACTCCCGGCAATGAGGAGAGTAGCACCCTTCTGAGGCTGTTGCCCAAGGTGTTTCCGTATCCGCTCTGGAGAGGTTCCAGAACAAACATTCCATAAGTTCCGTCCGACCTCAGTTTTGAGGTCTCTATGTTGAGCTTTTCGATTTTTTCAAGCATTGGTAACCCTCCTACCGGCTTTAAGCCAAGGGCTCGCCGCCCTCGGTCAATTATCCTGTGCCAAACGCCGCGTTCAAAGAACCCGGCATTACCCGCCGCCACAGCTTCACTCTGTTTCACTCAGCTCTGCGGCGCGGCTGCTGTTGTATTCCTGTTAATTTTAAATCAGACCGCCTATACCTTTTATACAGTATTGACGGGTTTTCCCCGCCCTAATCACGCGATTTTTCGTTTTGAAAGACCGTGCGGGCGATATGAATTAAAAATAACTGCACTAAATATCTGTATGCACTTTGCTTCTCCGAAATGCGCTCGAAAGAACGCGAAAAAGAGAAACGATCTGCAATTATTTAGAATACAACTCGATAATCAGATGCTCTGCGATTTCGTAATCGAGATCATCGCGCTGGAACGGACGCGTTACCTTTGCGGACTGTTTTTCCTTATCGACGTCAAGCCACATGGGAGTGAGTCTGCCGCCTGCAACTTCCGCTATTTGCTCAAACTTCTTGCTCTTCTTGCTCTTCTCGCGAAGAGTGATGGTGTCGCCTACTTTAACTCTGTAAGAGGGGATATCCACTCTCTTGCCGTTCACACAGAAATGACCGTGAGTTACAAGCTGACGAGCCTCGCGGCGCGTTGTCGCCATACCCATTCTGAATACGATGTTGTCAAGTCTGCTTTCAAGAAGTCTTATCAGGTTCTCACCGGCGATACCCTCTTCTTTGGTAGCCAGCTCGTAGTAGTGATAGAACTGCTTTTCAAGAACGCCGTAAATGAACTTCAGCTTCTGCTTTTCCTTAAGCTGCAAGCCGTACTCCGACTGTTTCTTGCGGCGGTTTGCCTCGGGGTGTTTTCTCTTGGATACTTTCTTCTCCGAATAGCCCAAAACAGCGGGGCTGATGTCAAGCGTTCTGCACTTGTTGGATATCGGGTCGCGATTTACTGCCATAAAATAATTTCCTCCGTTATTTCAATACAATATCGGCTTTTCATCGTATTTCTTCCGCTTATCCGGAAGAAACCGTTTCGGTTTTGCCGACGTCCGGCAAACGTTGCGCCGGAACTTTCCTTTTGTTGTTTCGTCTGACGCAAAAAACTGTCAACTGTACACTGTACACCGACAACTGTTCGTCACACTCTTCTTCTCTTGGGGGGTCTGCAGCCGTTGTGAGGGATAGGAGTTACGTCCTTAATCATCTTTACCTCGAGACCCGCCGTCTGGAGCGCGCGGATAGCCGCCTCACGTCCCTGACCCGGACCCTTTACATAAACCTCAACGGTTTTAAGACCGTGCTCCATAGCCGCCTTAGCCGCTACCTCAGCCGCTGTCTGCGCTGCGAACGGGGTGGATTTTCTCGAGCCTCTGAAGCCGAGTCCGCCTGCGGAAGCCCACGACAGCGCGTTGCCCTGAAGGTCGGTGATGGTTACGATCGTGTTATTGAATGACGACTGGATATGTGCCGCGCCGTTTTCAATGTTCTTGCGCTCGCGGCGTCTGCGGATAACCTGTTTTTTAGCCTGTGCCATTTATTTACCGCCTTTCATTACTTCTTCTTGTTTGCAATGGTCTTCTTCGGACCCTTGCGTGTTCTCGCGTTGGTCTTTGTGCGCTGACCGCGAACGGGCAGACCTTTTCTGTGACGCTGACCGCGATAGCAGTTGATCTCAACCAGACGCTTGATGTTAAGAGCTACCATTCTTCTCAGGTCGCCCTCTACGATGTAGCCGTCGCGATCGATGACTTCACGAATCTTCGCTTCCTCGTCGTCTGTGAGGTCTTTAACGCGTGTGTCGGGATTTACGCCCGCCTTTGCCAGAATATCATTTGCGGATTTTCTGCCGATGCCGTAAACGTATGTGAGACCTATCTCAACACGCTTTTCCTTGGGCAGATCCACGCCGGCAATTCTTGCCATACTTTCTGTTCCTCCTCAATTAAATAATGGACAATGTATAATGTACAATGGACAATTAAGGTGCGCCGCAGCGCTTTCCCCAAAATTGTCAATTGTCAATTGTACATTGTCAATTGAATTTAGCCCTGTCTTTGCTTGTGCTTAGGTTCAACACAAATTACCATAACTTTACCCTTGCGCTTGATAACTTTGCATTTATCGCACATGGGCTTTACCGAAGGTCTTACTTTCATAATATAACCCTCCTAACTAAAGGTTTTTACTTACTTGGCACGCCATGTGATCCTGCCCTTTGTGAGATCGTACGGGGACATCTCCACCGTGACCTTATCACCCGGCAGAATACGGATGTAGTTCATCCGCAGCTTGCCGCTGATATGCGCCAAGATCTGGTGACCGTTGGACAACTCTACCTTGAACTGCGCGTTCGGCAGTGCCTCCAATATCGTTCCTTCTACTTCCAAAACGTCTTCTTTTGACAAGCTGTTCACTCTCCTGTAACGTGCTCGCCGACACCGCTCAGTTTATTGAGCGTCTGCCGCAGTTTTTTATCCGTCAGCCCCTCAACGTCTATCGACATTGAAGTGGCGCGGACATGCTTTAGGTTCTTTTTTTTCGGGGCGCCGAGCTTGCGCTCTTTTCCGTCCGCGACGAGATATTTCCCGCCGTCAGTTCCCACGACCAGCATAAAGCGTCCTTTGTCGTGCCCCGCGGAACTTATTATCACACTTCCCGCTTCTATCTCCATCAGTGGTTCTCCAATGTCATGATAACAGGCTCGCCGTTTGTGATGGCGACCGTATGCTCAAAATGGCATGAAAGACTTCCGTCCGTCGTTACCACCGTCCACTTGTCGTTCAGGATATTTACCTTGCGGTTGTGTGAATTTACCATAGGCTCGATAGCTATCGTCATACCCGGCATAAGTCTCGGACCGTGACCCGCCTTACCTTCGTTGGGAACCTCGGGATCCTCGTGCATTTCGTGACCTATTCCGTGACCGATAAACTTCTCTGCGACCGCGTACCCGCCGCTTTTGACGTGAGTTTCAATCGCGTGAGAAATGTCGCCGACACGGTTGCCTGCCCTCGCCTGCTCGATGCCCTTGAACAAAGCCTCTTTTGTGTATTGCATAAGCCGCTTTGCCTCGTCGGACACCTCGCCGACGGCGAAAGTTCCCGTATTGTCGCCCATATAGTCGTTAAGCTCGGCTACGATGTCGCAGGAGAGGATGTCGCCCTCTTTGAGTATTTTCCTCTTTGAGGGAATTCCGTGGATAAGCTCCTCGTTTATGGAAAAGCAATTATGCCCCGGAAATCCGCCGTAGCCCTTACAAGGCGAGTGACCGCCTTTCGACCTCACGAAGTCGTCGACTATTTTGTCGAGTTCCCACGTTGAGATCCCGGGAACGGCATGCTTGCCCGCAAGCGCCAACGCTTGTGCCGCAAGCTCTCCCGCTTTCATCATACCCTTAAGCTCTTCTTTGTTTTTGATTTGGATCATTGCCGTTTACACTTTCTAAATGGCTTTATCAACCCTTGATAGCCGCCAAAACAAGCTTCGAGGTCTCCTCTATGCTGTCCTGACCCTTAACGCTCGTGAGTTTTCCGCGCTCCGAGTAGAAATCCTTAAGGGGCGCTGTTTTCTCGTGATACGTTTTAAGACGCGCCACAACGGTCTCGGGCTTGTCGTCCGCGCGCTGTACGACCTTACCGCCGCACGCGTCGCAGATACCCTCGACCTTAGTCGGCTTGTGCTCGATGTGATAGGAGTTTCCGCACTTCTCGCAAACGCGTCTGCCGCTCATACGAGCAGTGATCGCCTCGTCCGCCACGTCGATCTCGATAACCTTGTCTATCTGAACGCCCATTTTTTCCAAGGCTTCCGCCTGAGGAACGGTGCGGGGAAAACCGTCAAGAATAAAACCGTTCTTAGCGTCGTCCTGAGCTATTCTGTCCTTCAAAACGCCGATAACAACGTCGTCGGGAACAAGATCGCCCGCATCCATATACTTCTTTGCCGCAAGACCCGCGTCAGTGCCGTTTTTAACAGCCTCGCGGAGCATATTGCCCGTCGAGATCGCGGGAATGTTAAGTTCCTTGCAGACAACCTCCGCCTGCGTACCTTTACCGGCGCCCGGAGCGCCCAAAAAAATCATATTCATAAAGTACTCCTTATTTAAATAATTTCAAAATCTTAAGTTTGAATGCTCGGACGCTTCGCGTCCTGCGCTTCATACTCAAGACCGGTCTCCCTACGCTTCGCTTCGGTCGACACTTTTTGAAATTTGTACGCCGCCGAATCGTTGCTTTAATCCAAGAAGCCCGGATGATGTCTCATCATTATCTGGCTTTCGAGAGAACGAACCGTTTCAAGCGCAACGCCGACGATGATAAGCATTGTCGTACCGCCGAGCGATACCTGCGAGAAACTGGGGTTAATCCACGAAAGTATAATCGGGAATATCGCAATAATTCCAAGGAAGATAGCTCCGATAAGCGTTATCTTGTTCAAAGAATTGTAGATGAAATCCGAAGTCGGCTTGCCCGGACGATAACCGGGAATAGCGCCGTTGTTCTTTTTCAGGTTGTTTGCTATCTCTATCGGATTATAGGTTATCGCCACATAGAAGTAGTTGAAGCCTATTATCAACAGGAAATAGATTATCGCGTACACGGGAGAGGTGTGCGAGAAAAATCTCACGAAGCCGTTCCAGAAGCCCTCGCCCTTACCGTCTACTCCAAAGAAGAAGCAGATGGTCTGCGGCAGGCTCATCAGCGACATCGCGAAGATTATCGGCATAACGCCGCTCATTGCAACCTTTATCGGAATGTGCGTCGACTGACCGCCGTACATTTTCCGTCCGACCACGCGTTTCGCGTATTGAACGGGAATTCTGCGCTCCGCGTTCGTCATAAAGATAACGAACCAGATCATTGCGACAAAAATTATCACGGTGGCTATTACGAACGCGATATTCTTGCCCATATTTGCTTTATCCGCCGAAACGATACCCACGAATGAGCTTATCGTTTGCGGAAGCCTTGCCACGATACCCGCGAAGAGTATCATCGAGATACCGTTGCCGATACCCTTTTCATTGATCCTGTCGCCCAGCCAGATGATTACCGACGCGCCCGCAACGAAGCAAGCGATTATTGTTATCGCCGAAAGAACGATAGAGAACATATCGCTTGTTGTGTCGTAAACGTCGCCATATCTCAAAATTGCCGTGTGACTGCCTTCATCGTTCAGACCGTTTCTCAGCGTGAAGTAGAACGCCGTTGCCTGAAGCACCGCTATAATCAACGATGTTATCTTTGTTATCTTGTTCAGCTTTTTCTGACCCGTGTCGCCCTCTTTCGAGAGTCTCTCAAGCGGCGGTATCGCGACCGTTAAAAGCTGAATGATAATGGACGCGTTGATGTACGGTGTAATTGACATCGCAAGCAGCGTGCCTTGACCAAGCGCGCCGCCCGTCATAACGTCCAGATAGTTCAAAAGCGACGCTCCCGAAATCATCTCCGTTATTGCGCTGTTGTCGAGAAACGGAACAAAAATACAGGAACCCAAACGGAAAAGCAGCAGGATAAACAGCGTGTACAAGATCTTTTTGCGCAGCTGGGTATCTACCCACGCGTTGCGAAAGACTGTCAGCATTCCGTTCATTCGATCACCTCGGCTGTGCCGCCCGCCTTTTCGATTTTCTCCTTAGCGGAAGCGGTGAACTTTACCGCTTTCACAGTGATGTTCTTGGAAAGCTCGCCGTCGCCGAGGATCTTAATGCCGTCCTTAGCGTCCTTGATAGCGCCGCTCTCGATAAGAGCCGCCGCGTCAACCACCGCGCCGCTCTCGAATCTCTTCTCAAGCTCGGAGACGTTTACGGTCGCGTACTCCTTTGCGAAAATGTTGTTGAACCCGCGCTTCGGCATTCTTCTCTGAAGCGGCATCTGACCGCCCTCAAAGCCCGGTCTGATAGAGCCGCCCGAACGCGCCTTCTGACCCTTGTGTCCCTTGCCGGCGGTCTTGCCCTGTCCCGAACCGTGACCTCTGCCTATGCGCTTTACGTCCTTTACGGAACCTGCCGCGGGCTGTAATTCGTGAAGCTTCATGTTGCTTTGCACCCCCATTTTTCAGTTGACAATGTACAGTTGACAATTAACAATTTCTTGCCGCTGACCGCACACGTCAAAAGTCAGTGTTGTTGTTAAACTTCCTCTACCTTTACAAGGTGAGCGATAGTCTTGATCTTACCTCTTGTCGCAGCGTTATCGGGCTGCGTCGTTTCGGAATTTATCTTGTGCAGACCGAGAGCCTTCGCGGTCGCGATCTGGTTTTTCTTGCAGCTGTTAAGAGAGCGTACAAGCTTTATTTTAAGTGCCATTTTAAACCCTCCCATTTTACAATTGACAATGTATAATGGACAATTCTTTCGGCGAAGGTCAAATCGCCCCGCTTTATAAATTGTCAATTGTCAATTGTCAATTGTCAATTTTCAATTGGTCTTACAGCTCTTTAACGCTCTTGCCGCGAAGAGCCGCAACTTCTTCAGCGGTTCTGAGCGCGGTAAGACCCGCCATCGTAGCGCGTACCACGTTGCACGGATTGTTCGAGCGCAAAGACTTCGTACGAATGTTCTTTATGCCCGCCATCTCTATTACCGCACGAACGGGACCGCCCGCGATAACGCCGGTACCCTCGGGAGCCGGACGCATAAGCACAGCGCCCGCGCCGAATTTTCCGGTAATCTCATGAGGAATGGTGGTTCCTTTAAGAGATATTTTGTGAAGATTTTTCTTCGCGTCGTCAATTCCCTTGCGGATAGCGTCGGGAACTTCGTTGGATTTACCCATACCGAATCCGACTGTGCCGTTGCCGTCGCCGACTACCACAAGCGCGGAAAATTTCATAATACGTCCGCCCTTAACGGTCTTCGAAACGCGGTTGATGTAAACGACCCTTTCCTGAAGCTCGTTTTCGGTCTGCTCTATATTGTTAGCCAAGTCATTTCCCTCCTAATCAGAAATTAAGTCCGCCCTCGCGAGCACCCTCTGCGAGCGCCGCTACGCGTCCGTGGTAAACATAACCGCCTCTGTCGAATACGACGTCGGTAATACCTGCCGCCTTTGCCTTTTCGGCGATCATAAGTCCGACTTTCTTCGCAGCCTCTACGTTTCCGCCGTAGCCGTCAAAACCTTTCTCGGTGGAAGAAGCCGCCGCCAATGTTACGCCTTTCTCATCATCGATGATCTGCGCGTAGATGTGCATTGAAGAACGGAATACGTTCAAGCGGGGGCAAGCAGCCGTTCCGCTGATTTTAGAGCGGACGCGCTTATGACGGCGGAGTCTGCTCTTGTTTTTATCAATAGCTTTAACCATTCAAATTCTCCTTAAAAATTGGTGTTTGCTTCAGAGCGTGTTCACATCACCACTCAACGCTTGTACAGCGGCAAATTTTCCGCATAACTTCGTCAAAAATCTTTGACGTACATAAAGTACGTCGGCAGATTTTTTCCTCGTTCTGCAAAAAATTCGCTTCGCTGTCCAAGCATTTCGGGTAATGTGAACAAGCTCTAATTTTCTAAAGCACATTCGCAGCAGCGTTTTAAAACGCGCCACGCATACCCAAAGTTTTTTAATTGTGACGAATTGTACATTATCAATTGTACATTCTACATTATTTCTTGCCCTTAGCGGCTTTACCCTCTTTACGGCGTATAACTTCGTCCGCGTACTTGATGCCCTTGCCCTTATAAGGCTCGGGGGGGCGCTTGCCGCGTATCTCGGACGCTGTCTGACCTACCTTTTGCTTGTCGATACCCGAAACGATGATCTTATTCGGTGCGGGAACCTCAAGCTTGATATCATCGGTATCCTCAACCTCAACCTTGTGAGAGAAGCCGAGGTTCATGATGACTTTCTTGCCCTGCTTTTCGCATCTGAAACCTACGCCGTTTATCTCAAGCTCCTTTTTAAAGCCCTCTGTAACGCCCACAACCATATTGTGAATGAGCGTTCTGGTAAGACCGTGAAGCGATTTGGAAAGATTTTCATCATTCGGGCGTGTTACGATTATCCCGCTGCCCTCTTGAGTTATCTTCATCAAATGATTGAACTCCTTGGTGAGAGTTCCTTTGGGGCCCTTAACTGTTACGACCGGTCCGTCGATCTTTACATCGACGCCTGCGGGAACAGCAATAGGCATTTTTCCAATTCTTGACATATTACTATTCCTCCTATTACCATACGAACGCGAGGATCTCGCCGCCCACGTTGTTCTCGCGAGCTTTCTTGTCGGTCATAATGCCCTTGGAAGTCGAAACGATAGCGATTCCGAGACCTTTCATAACCTTCGGCATATCCTTGCAGTTTGAGTAAATTCTAAGACCGGGCTTGGACACGCGGCGCAGACCCGTAATGACCTGTGCGCGGTTCTCGGTGTACTTCAATGTGATTTTGATAGTTCCCTGCTTCTTGTCGTCGTCGATAACCTTAAAGCCTTTGATGTAACCCTCGTCAAGCAAGATCTGCGCGATCTGCTTTTTGAGGTTGGACGCGGGAACGTCAACAGTGGGGTGTTTTGCGGAGTTCGCGTTGCGAATTCTCGTCAGCATATCCGCAATTGTATCTGTGATCTGCATTCATTTACCTCCTGAATATAAGCCGTTACGGAACAGTTGACAGTTGATAGTTTACAGTTGACAGTTGTTTGAACCGCCATTATTCACTGCATACTTATTTTCTTTTCCGTCGTACCTACATTTTCCCTTTCAATTGGGGACTTATCGTGTACAGCCATATTAACTGTCAACTTTCAACTGTACACTTTCAACTGTAAATATTACCAGCTTGCTTTCTTAATGCCGGGGATCTGACCCTTGTAAGCAAGCTCTCTGAAGCAAATTCTGCAAATGCCGAACTTACGCAGATAAGCGTGAGGTCTGCCGCAGATCTTGCATCTGTTGTAAGCGCGGGTGGAGAACTTAGGCGTTCTCTGCTGCTTCTGCTTTAAAGACGTTTTTGCCATTGTTATCCTCCAAATTATTTCTCAAAGGGAGCGCCCATAAGGGTAAGCAGCTCTCTTGCTTCTTCATCGGTTTTTGCGGTGGTGATAAAGTTGATATCCATACCGCGAACCGCGTCGATCTTGTCGTACTCGATTTCGGGGAAGATAAGCTGTTCTTTCAAGCCGAACGAATAATTGCCGCGTCCGTCAAAAGAGTTGGGATTTATGCCTCTGAAATCTCTTACACGCGGAAGAGCCACATTGAACAGTCTGTCCAAAAACTCGTACATAATATCGCCGCGCAGCGTTACCTTAACGCCGATTGCCTGACCCTCTCTGAGCTTAAAGTTCGCGACAGACTTCTTGGAACGGCACACAACGGGCTTCTGACCTGTAATAGCCGCGATTTCCGCCGAAACGTTCTCGATGATCTTCGCGTTTTCCTTAGCTTCGCCGCAAGCAACGTTCACAACGATCTTGTCCAGTTTCGGAGTCTGCATAACGGACTTGTATCCGAACTTCTTGAACAACGCGGGAGCTACGGATTCCTTGTAAAAATCCTTCATTCTTGCCATTGTTTTTCTCCTATCTGCCGGATTTTAGCTTTTGAGAACTCGCAGCCTTGCCGCATAAATGACTGCTGCGGTTATCTCAAACGCTCCTTGTATCCGACAAGTCGTGATTTTAATACTTAAGCTCTGCGCCGCAGTGCTTGCATATTCTGATTTTCTTGCCGTCCTCGACCTTGTGACCGATTCTGGTGGGCTTATTGCACTTGGGGCAAACCGGCATTACCTTGCACGCGTAGATCGGGCTTTCCGCCTGAACTCTGCCGCCAAGCTCGCCTTGACGTTTGGGCTTAACGTGCTTGGTTACGATGTTTATGCCCTCAACGATAACCTTGCCCTCTTTCGGGGATACCTCCAAAACCTTTCCGGTCTTGCCTCTGCTGCCGTTTTTGTCGCCGACCATAAGCATAACGGTATCGCCTGTTTTAACGTGAATCTTACTCATTTCTACGATACCTCCTTACAGTACTTCGGGAGCGAGCGACAGGATCTTCATATAATCCTTATCGCGAAGCTCGCGTGCTACCGGCCCGAAAATACGGGTACCTCTCGGGTTTTTATCTTCCTTAATTATAACCGCCGCGTTCTCGTCAAAGCGGATATATGTGCCGTCGTCGCGTCTCAAGCCCTTTGCAGAGCGGACTACGACAGCTTTTACAACGTCGCCCTTTTTAACAACGCCGCCGGGTGTAGCTTTTTTAACCGATGCTACGATAACGTCGCCGATATTTGCGTATCTTCTGCGCGTACCACCAAGCACTCTTATACACATAAGCTCTTTTGCGCCGGTGTTGTCGGCAACCTTAAGCAATGTCTGCATCTGAATCATGGCAATGCTTCTCCTTTCGCAAATTTAAAAATATCCGCCAATTACTTAGCGCGCTCTATTACGTTTACCAAACGCCATCTCTTGTCCTTAGAAAGCGGACGCGTTTCCATAATCTCAACTCTGTCGCCGATATTGCAGGTGTTCTGCTCGTCGTGAGCCTTAAGCTTTATGGTGCGCTTTACGATTTTCTTGTAAAGAGGATGACGAACATTATCCTCGATGGCAACAACTATCGTCTTGTCCATCTTATTGCTGACTACTCTGCCGACTCTGGTTTTTCTAAGATTTCTTTCCATAGTTTAGTTCTTTATCCTCCTTCCTCAATTCTCTGCCGTAAGCTGACGTTCGCGCTGAATAGTCTT
>CANRFR010000009.1 GCA_947629945.1 uncultured Clostridia bacterium
CCCTCAGATGCGAGGAAACGGCTTGCCGGCTAGCCTTAATGGCTGCCGGACAAGCTGTTGGCGAAGCAGATGAGGGTTTATCGACAGTCTGTAAAGCTCCCGAAAATCGGGAGCTTTATTTTAATTAAAATGTGAGGTATCAATTCGATTGAGAGCGCGTTTCAGCTTCGCCTCGGCAAGGAGAAGCTCCTTGTCGTTCTTAGCTGCTTTGACGCGGGCTTCGGCAGCTTCCTTTGCCGCCTCGGCGCGTTCAACGTCAATCTCGTCCGACCACTCGCAGGTCTGGACAAGCACCGTCGTCTTTTCCTTGGATACCTTTATAATGCCGCCCGAAGTTGCCGCACGACGAAAATTGCCGTCTATCATAATGCGCATCTGACCTATGGATACCGCGGCGCAGTACGGCTCGTGTCCGTTCAGGATACCAACGTCGCCGACGGTTGTGCGGACGATTATCTGTTCGGTCTCACCGTCGAACACCGTCTTTTCGGGCGTGATGATTTGTAACTTAAAAGGCGTCATAAATAATCTCCTTTCCTGTCAAGTTAAGGAATTATTCCTCACCTTTTTTAGCTCTCTCAACCACTTCGTCGATAGTTCCCGCGAACAGGAACGCGGATTCGGGCAGATCGTCGTGCTTGCCCTCGATTATCTCCTTAAATCCGCGGATAGTCTCCTTAAGCGGCACGTACTTGCCCTGATAGCCCGTAAACTTCTCGCCCACGAAGAACGGCTGCGACAGGAAACGCTGAATTTTTCTCGCTCTCGCAACAGTGATCTTATCCTCGTCGGACAACTCGTCCATACCCAGGATCGCGATGATATCCTGAAGCTCCTTGTACTTCTGGAGAATCGCCTGAACCTCACGCGCAACCTCGTAATGCTCCTGTCCTACGATCTCCGGAGAAAGTATTCTGGAGTTGGATTCCAGCGGGTCTACCGCGGGGAAGATACCCATTGAAGCGATATCACGCGACAATACCGTAGTAGCGTCCAAATGCGCGAACGTCGTCGCGGGGGCGGGGTCGGTAAGGTCGTCGGCGGGCACGTAAACTGCCTGTACCGATGTGATAGAACCTTTCTTTGTGGACGTAATACGCTCTTGAAGCGCGCCCATTTCGGTCGCCAGCGTCGGTTGATAACCAACGGCGCTCGGCATACGTCCAAGCAGCGCGGAAACCTCGGAACCCGCCTGTGTGAAACGGAAGATGTTGTCAATGAACAACAGTACGTCCTGACCCATTTTATCGCGGAAGTACTCTGCCATCGTAAGTCCCGAAAGCGCAACTCTCATTCTCGCTCCGGGCGGCTCGTTCATTTGTCCGTAAACCAGAGCGGTCTTGTTGATAACTCCCGACTCGGTCATTTCGCGGTAAAGGTCGTTGCCCTCGCGGGTACGCTCGCCAACGCCGGTAAATACCGAGATACCGCCGTGCTGTTTTGCAATGTTGTTGATAAGCTCTTGAATAAGTACCGTTTTACCAACGCCCGCGCCGCCGAACAGACCGATCTTGCCGCCCTTGAGGTAGGGAGCGATAAGGTCTACGACTTTGATACCCGTTTCGAGTACCTCGTTGGATGCGTTCTGCTCCTCAAAAGTCGGAGCGGGACGGTGAATTTCCCACTTTTCCTCCGTTTCGGGCTGCGGCTTGTTATCAACCGCCTCGCCGAGAAGGTTAAAGATACGTCCAAGCGTCTGCTCGCCGACGGGCACCTTAATGGAAGCGCCCGTGTCTACCGCTTCCATACCGCGAACCAAGCCGTCCGTAGAACCCATCGCGATACAGCGGACAACGTCGTCGCCAATATGCTGCGCTACCTCGACCGTAAGCTTTTTGCCCGCGTTGTCGATCTCGATAGCGTTAAGCAGATCGGGCAGATTTTCGGGCGCGAAACGGATATCCAATACCGCGCCGATAACCTGGACTATCGTGCCTATATTCTGATTTGCCATATAATTCCTTTCCCAGTTGACAGTGTATAGTGTACAGTTTATAGTTTCGGTACGGCTCCGCCGCTTATTAAGATTGTCTGCGCGCAAAAGCGTTGGCATCAACGTTTTGTTTTGCAGCAACAACTGTACACTTTCAACTGTACTCTATCAACTGTTTTGCGCCGAGGCTCCCGATACGATATCGATGATCTCGGTGGTAATGCTTGCCTGACGCGCTCTGTTATACAGCAGCGACAGGCTCTCCGTCATAGCGTCCGCGTTGTCGGTCGCGGCTTCCATAGCGGTGCGGCGCGCGCCCTGCTCGGAAGCGTAGCTCTCAACTATGGCGCACATCAAAAGACTCGCCGTGAAGCGCGGCACGATACGGTTGAACACCGCCTCGGGAGACGGGTCGTAAGTCATATTGCCGTCGAACTCCAGCTTCTGCGTATCAAGCGGCAGCAGCTTCATGGTTTCGGGCTGCTGCGAAAGCGTCGAGTTGAACATCGTGTAAAACACGTGTACCTCGTCGACCTCGCCCTCCGCGAACATTTTTATCGCCAAGTCCGCGATGTCCTGCGCCGTGTTGGGCTTGATGTCCTCCGCGATATTCGCGAAGCTTGCCACTACGTCATAATCGCGCTTCTGGAAGTACTCCGCGGATTTTCTGCCGACAGCGATTATCTTCGGCTTTTCGGCGTCGCTTTCGTGAGCTGCCGCCGCCATTTTCAGCACGTTTGAGTTATAACCGCCCGCAAGTCCTCTGTCGCCCGCAACCACGATAAACAGCTTATGCTTTACTTCGCGCTTTACTGTGTAGACTGTGGAGAAATCCTTGTTTGCCGAGGCTATCTCACACATTGTTTTGTAAAGCTCGTTGAAGTAGGGGCGCGTTTGCTCCGCACGCGTTTTCGCCTTTCGGAGTTTGCTTGAAGCCACAAGCTGCATAGCGTTGGTAATCTGCTTTGTGGAGCCTACCGATTTAATGCGCCGCTTAATGGCTTTCATATTTCCGCTTGCCAAATATTTCACCCCTTATTTGATTAAATTTCAAGATCCTGTTCAGCTATGCTTCGCCGACTGTCCAAGACCGTTCTCCGACCGTTTAAAGCAATACCTTAAACGTTGTCGTCGGTGGTGATATATTTTACCTTTTTCTCAATATAGAGCCACGCCACCGCGATAGCCGAAACCGTCGCGAGTACCGTTGCCACTATGCTGAGAACAAATGATGCCTGTTTCATATTATCTCCTTTCGGAATACGGAAAAATCAGCCCGCATAAGACGCCGCGAAGCTTGTCAAAAGCTCTTTGAGAGCCTCCTCGTTAGCTTCGGTCATTACCTTTTCGGTGCGTATGCTCTCAAGTATCTCGGGCTTGTTCGCCTTGATGTGGTCGATAAGATCCTTTTGATACTGCTTGATCTTAGGCACGGGAATAGGCGCTAAGTAGTTGTTTACGACCGCGTAAACGATAACGACCTGCTCCTCGACCGCAAGCGGGGAGTTTTGGTCTTGTTTAAGCACCTCAACTATACGCTCACCCTTTGCAAGACGCTCTTTCGTATCTTTATCCAAATCCGAGCCGAACTGCGCGAACGAAGCCAGTTCACGATACTGCGAGTAGTCGAGTTTAAGTTTTCCGGCTACCTTTTTCATAGCCTTGATCTGCGCGTCGCCGCCGACACGAGATACCGAAATACCGGGGTTTACGGCGGGACGAACGCCCGAGTTAAACAATTCGGTCTCAAGGAATATCTGACCGTCGGTAATCGAGATAACGTTGGTTGGGATATACGCCGAAACGTCGCCCGCCTGAGTCTCGATTATAGGCAGAGCGGTAAGCGAACCGTTGCCGTACTCCTTATTCATACGCGCCGCGCGTTCAAGGAGTCTTGAATGCAGATAGAATACGTCGCCGGGATAAGCCTCACGTCCCGGCGGGCGCTTCAGCAACAGCGACAGCGCTCTGTAAGCCACCGCGTGCTTCGACAAATCATCGTAAACGATAAGTACGTCTTTGCCTTGCTCCATAAAGTACTCGCCCATAGCGCAGCCCGCGTAAGGCGCGATATATTGCAGAGGAGCCAGCTCGGAAGCGGTCGAGGATACAACGATCGTGTAGTCCATCGCGCCGCCTTTTGTGAGTGTTTCCACAACGTTCGCAACAGTGGAGTTCTTCTGACCTATCGCAACGTAAATGCAAAGGCAGTCCTTGCCCTTTTGGTTGATTATGGTATCGACAGCTATAGCGGTCTTACCCGTCTGTCTGTCGCCTATGATAAGCTCACGCTGACCTCTGCCTATCGGTATCATAGAATCTATAGCCTTGATACCCGTTTGCAGCGGCACGCTTACAGGCTCACGCGTGATGATACCCGAAGCGATCTTCTCAATCGGACGGGTCTCTTTAGCGAGAATGTCGCCCTTGCCGTCTATCGGCTGACCAAGAGAGTTCACAACGCGTCCCAAAAGCTCGTCGCCAACGGGAACGGACACGATGCTGTTCGTGCGCTTTACGCTGTCGCCCTCTTTAATGCCCTTGTCCGAGCCAAGCATAACCGCGCCGACGAAGTCCTGCTCGAGGTTCATCGCCATACACCGAACGCCGTTCTCGAATTCCAGCAGCTCGTTAAGCATACACTTTTCGAGACCTTGGATACGCACGATACCGTCGCCTATCGTAACAACAGTGCCCACGTCGCCGAGCTGTATTTTCGAGTTGTAGTTCTTTATGCGGTTCTTTATAAGACCCGTTATTTCATCGGGGCGTAAATCCATTACATACATCCCTTTCTTGAATAATTGATAGTTTACAGTGTACAGTTGACAGTTATTATTGCGTCCGCGGCGCAATATTTGATTGTACGCGAACGGTGGCGTTGTGCCAACGTTCCGAACAGTGTCAACAACTGTCAACTTTCAACTTTACACTGTCAACTGCTTATTACCGAGCCGAGTTCTTTGGAAAGCTCGTTCAGTCTTGCCTTTACGGAGCCGTCGTAACGGCGGCTGCCGTGGTCGATTATAATGCCGCCGATAATCGTCTTGTCGATCCGTTCGTTTATTGTTACGGTCTTTCCGATGATCTTCGACATCTTTTCGGCTATCTTGTTCTTCATTTCGTCCGACAGCGGCGCGGAAGTGGTCACCGTTATCTCGGCGAGCTTGAACTTGTCGTTGTAAAGCTCGCGGAAACGTTTCGTTATTCCGCCGAAGCAGTTCATTCTGCCTTTTTCGGTAAGCACTCCGAGCAGATTTTTCGTAAGCTCGGATATGCCGCCCTCCTTCGCCATCTCGTCGATAAGCGCTTTTTTCTCCTCAAGCGGAACGGTGGGCGTGCTCATTAGCTTTATGAACTCCGGGTTCTCCGAAAAGATACCCGAAAGCTCGGTAAGCTCGCCGAGCATATCCTTTAAACCGCTCTCGTTTTCGTCGCAGCACAAGCTGAAGAACGCGTCGCCGTATACTTTACAAGCGTTGTCGTTCATATAAAATTTCCTTTCTTATTCGGCAGCGCCGACCTCGCTCAGGAACTTGGAGATTATCTCCTCGTTGTCCGAAGCGGAAATTTCCTTTTCAACGACCTTGCCCGCCGCCATACATACAAGCTCGGATATTTGATCCTTGACCTCGTTGATGGCGCGCTGCTTGTCGCGCTCGATATTTTCCTCCGCTTTCGCGCGGATATCGGCCGCCTTTTGGTTGGCCTCGCTTACTATTTCTTCCTCGCGCTTCTGCGCTCTCAGTGTTGCCTGTTTAACGATCTCGTCCGCCTGCGCTTTTGCGTTCGCGAGAGATTCGTTATATTCCTTTTCGGCAGCCTCGGCTTTAGCCTTAGCGTCCTCCGCGTCTTTTATCGCGGACGCGGCAAGCTCCTTGCGCTTGTCGAGTATCTTGCCTACGGGCTTGAACAGGAAGAACTTAAAGATAAGGAAGATGATAAGCGTATTTATCAGCGTGAACACGATCGTGCCGGGGTCTATTGATACAAGCGAGTTGTACCACGCGGTGCCCGGCGCTGTCTCAGCCGCCGATTCGGCAGCCTGAGCCGCTTCACAAATAAATTGCAGCATTTATGCTCTCCTCCTCCGATATAGTCCGACCCCAATCACAGTTTGCCGATAAG
This sequence comes from uncultured Clostridia bacterium, assembly GCA_947629945.1. Classification (GTDB taxonomy): domain Bacteria; phylum Bacillota; class Clostridia; order Oscillospirales; family Ruminococcaceae; genus CAG-115. Next base: position 6,062 of record CANRFR010000009.1, read on the forward strand.
CGGGTTAGCATACAGGAGAAGCAGCGCGATAACAAGCGCGTAAAGACCGGTCGTCTCAGCGAGCGCGTCGCCTATGATCATCGTTCTTGTGATGGCGCCGGACGCCTCGGGCTGTCTGCCGATAGCCTCAACCGCCTTACCGCCGCAGAAGCCCTCGCCTATACCCGGTCCAAGACCCGCGATCATCGCGGTGCCTGCGCCGAGCGCCGAAAGTCCGAGCGTTAAGCCTTTCGCTAAGATTTGCATAGTTTCGGGTGTCATTTCCATATTTATTGTCCTCCGTAAAATATGTATTTTATCCGTTAAAAGCGGATGCTTATCTCAAATTACTTGAGATATAAAACAGTGTTAGTCCTCGCCGCAGTCAGCCGACGAAATGTACGACATACTCAGCATCATAAAGATATAAGCCTGCATAACAGCCGAGAATATGTCGAAGTAAAGCGACGCGACCGCGGGAATAAGTATCGCGAAATGTCCGAGCGCGAAATAGATAAGCGACCCGATAACCATACCCGCGACCATATTACCAAACAGACGAAGCGTCAGCGCCAGGGGATTTGCGAACTCGCCGATTATGTTAAACGGAAGCATAAACGGCAGCGGCTCCACAAAGCTCTTCATAAAGCCCTTGAACTTGCCCGTTTTGCCCTTATTGAACTGCACCATGCAGAACGTGATAATGGCGAACGCGCCCGTCACCGAAACATCGGCGGTGGGGTTGCGAAGTCCAAGCAGACCCATAAGGTTGTTGATCATAATGAAGCAGCAAAGAGCGCCGAAATACGCAATATGTCGTTGGTATTTCACGCCCATGGAGCCTTCGACGGTGTTGCGGAAGAACTCCACGATCATCTCTGCGGCGGCCTGCCGTTTCGTTTCGGGAACGACCTTAAGGTTGTGCGTAAGCACCAGCACAACGATAAGCAATAAAAGTATTACGAACCATTGCACTATAACGCTTTCTGTCAAGTTGAATGTTATGCCAAACAGCTTAAAGCTCGCGACCACGAGAGGCCCGTTTACGGAAATTCCGCTCTCCGCGGCGAACGTCAATGCGGACGGCATATTATCATTCCTCCTTTTTGTAGAACGCTTCAGCGTTTAGTACGCTTAACGCGTCCGTTTTTTATTTCTCTTATCATGATGGCGATCCTTATGAAAAACAAGGGAATCGCCGCCGCGATAAGATTTATAAACGGTATGAGTGCGGCGGCTGTCAAAAGCGCGAACAGCCCCAAATATCGCAGACAATACATCAAGTTCATATAAGTCTGCGCGGATTTGGAGGTGGTCTTTTCCATAGCCGCCTGCGCCGATTTTCCCAGCAAAAGGAAATTCAGCGCGCCGAGTATTATGCCGTAAACCGCGCCGACAGGCAGCGCAAAATCGCCGCCCTTAGCGCAGCACAGTATCGTAACTACCGCTAAATATATTCCGCTCAAAGTAAGATAATACGGAGAGAGCGAACGCATTTCATCGTAAATCGGTTGATTTTTTTTCAAATTCATCATTCCCGTTCGTTATTTTCGCAAATCTTTATACTCATCGTAATAGTCGTTGTCGCCGCGTGAGCTTGTAAAAGCTTGCGGAGGCTTTTGTTCGGGCTTTTCATACATTTTAATAAGCTTTGCGATGTAGTTTCCCGCACCGCAGATCATAAACAGAATGCCTAAGCCCACGCAAACGCCCATCACCCAATCGGGCAGCGAATATCTCTTCACCAGCGCGCTGCCGCCCCACAAAAAAAGCAGCAGCGGCGCTAATATAACGAATGCCAATTGACTTACCGTCGCGTATATTGATAACGGACTTTCATTCTTTTTCATATCAGTAAACCAACTCCGTAAGTTTCCACGCGCCGTTTTCCTTAACCATTTTGGTGCTGATGACGTCGCTGTCGTCAACGCTTGAGAGATCCACATCTCTGTCCGCGCCGAGGTAAACGGTAATAAAACACTCGTTGTAATCCGAGGGTACTACCTTTATGCTTATTGAACTCCACAGCCTGTTATATTCGGTATATGGCACAAAAAACTCGTTTATGCCAAGAACGCTTTGCTTTGTATATGTCGGATCGTGAGACTCCACAGCGCCAACAGCTGAGCTTTCCGAACTTTCAAACTCACCCGTATTTGCGTCGGGCATATAAGTGTCATCGCTCGGAACGTCTGCGGCATCTTCAACGTTTTGCGCGTCGCTTTCTTCGCCTTCCGCAGACGCGTCCGGAACGACCACGTTAGGTACTTTCGGCTTCGACGTTTCCTCGGAACTGTTTTCAATGTCCACATATACATCGCGGCTGTTATATACGGCGATATATTCCGGCGGAGTTTCCTTTTCCGAAGTGTTGACGGATGTGTCCTCGTCTCTTTTCACCCCGCCGTAAGTCACTGCGGGGTCGGACGGCATTTTCGTCAGTATCCTTTCAGCCTCCTGCTCCGTATAAACGGACTTCACGAAGCTTTCCAACTGCTCGTATGTCTTGTAATCCTCAGAATCCACCGTGTAGAAGCCGTCGTCGGGGCGGTTTCCGTAAGGCTCGTCGAGATGCGGCAGACCCTCCGTAATAAACAGGCGTATCATTTTGTAATTATCCGCCATAAGCCGCCGCGCCTCTTCGCCGCATTCGTCATAAAGCTCTGTAGTGGCGTCGTAAGAAACCGTCGTGCCGTCCGGTAATGTTTTACTCTCCGTTTCGGATTTCTTGTTGATTATCACCAACACAATGATAGCCGCGATTGCGGCAGCCGCCACCAAAATCGTAGCGACAACGCCGCCCGCTTTCGATGAAGTCTGCGGTCTTTTCTCTTTTCCACTCATTCAATTACACCTTTAAACGATCAGCTTTTAACCTCTTTACTGTCAATGGAGATAGCGTCCGGGAATACGTTGCGGCTGTCCTCCTTAGAAAGGAACGTAGTATTTACATAGCCTTGTATGATAGCGCCATCGGTCACCGCAATGGTGGAAGCGTTGATGTCGCCGAAAACAACCGCGTCGCGCTTAAGCTCTGCTTTACCCACTATATCCAGCTTTCCGCGAATTCTTCCGTTTATGTCCGCATACTGCGAAGAAAGATCGCCGATAAGTATTGTGTCGCGATCCATTCTCATCCTGCCTTTAAGCGAAATGTTTCCCTGCATTGCCGCCGAGATCATTCCCGCATTATTGCAAGTGACGTCGCCGATGACCTTTCCGCTCATATCTACGTTGCGAGTAGTCTCCACGTTGCCCTTTATGTTGCCGTCTATCTGCATATTGGCAAGTGAACGGATATTTCCGTCTATCATCGTGTTTTTGGAGATCACTGTGACCTCGTCGGTCTCATTAGGTCCGAGATCGGGCGCGCCGCCCATTGGCGGATTCCCGCCGTAGCCGCCGCCCGAAGGAGGATTGCCGCCATAACCGCCATAACCGCCCTGATTTCCGTAACCGCCTTGATTTCCATAGCCGCCTTGACCGCCATAATTATCGGCTCCATTTTGTTGATTATACCCAAAATTTTGCCGAATACTCCGAACATTCTGATCGTATGAACTTTGCTGCTCGTTCTGCGGCGCGCCGAAGTCTCTCGGCTGATCTTGAAACGCTTGCTGAGTTTCCTCCGCATTGGAACGCGGAGCATTGTCCGAAGCCGCGCGGTTAGACGCATTTTGAGCGTTCAGCACATTCATATTAACAGGCGGAGCGTCGTCGCGGGGCGGCGCTTGTTCGGGTGCAGTCTGACGCTGCTGCGGCTGAGCCTGCGGCGGAGGCGCTTGCTGCGTATTTTGATCGGGCGCAGGCTCCGCGTCCGAGCTTCGATAATACGGGGTCTCAAGCGGAACTCCGTCGTTGTTGATCTCAGCGCCGAAAGGCGCGGCACTCCCCTCTGTGCCGCTGCTGCGAAGGTATTGTTCAAGTTCGGAGGGCTGAGCTGCCTTTTGCTGTTTATCGTCCTTTTTCTCTTGACTGTCTTTCTTCCACAGCTCTTTTACCGCCTGTGAAAAATTATCTTTGATTCCCATAATACTATCCTTTCAACATGGACATTTCCGAAATTTCGCGAATCTTTTTCTATGAGAACGGTCCTATAAACTGAACCGGTTCCGTGTCGTTGCGTATCGCGTCAAATTTATACCCCTCGCCCTGAAGCACCTTAAGCACGTCTTCAATTACGTAGAGCGCGTTTTGCGTACCCGCCGAATCATGCATAAGAATTACGGGTCTCTTTACGCCGTGACAGTCGCGCGGTATGGAGTTATACATCTGCTGCCAAGTCGCGCCGTCAACGTCGCCGCTTTCGACGTTCCAATCGTAAAATCTAAATCCTCGGCGCGTCATTTCTTTTATTATAGCGTCGCGCGTGGATTCGTTGTAATCATTTTGGCTGCCGCCCGGGAAACGGAAGATCTGCGGGGTTTGTCCGGTTGCGTCGCGAACAATGCTCCATGCCTCGTGGAAATCCTCCAAAAACGCCTCAACCGACGCGTAGATCTTATTATAATCGTGCGTTGCACTGTGTATGCCGATCGTATGCCCTTCCGCCGCTATCGTCTTTAGCGCTTCGGTGCACCACTCATCGCGGCTGGGCACCACGAACCAAGTTGCTTTCGCGTTATATTTTCTTAAATAGTCCAAAAATCCATAAGTATACTGCGACGGACCGTCGTCAAACGTAAAGTAGACCGTGCCCTCGTCGTAGCTGTAATTCTCGGGCGCGGAAACGTACATATCGGGATAAAGCTCCGCGTAAGGACTTTCCTCCTCCGGTGCGCTTGACGTTTCGCTTTGCGCGGGCGCACTGTCCGAAACGTTACTCTCCGAGGTCTCGGGAGCGCTCGTTTGTTCACTTGACTGTTCGCCCGACTGTTCACTTGTCGGTTGACTTGTGCCGCTTTTGCTTTTAATGTATTCTATAAGCTCTTCATCGTTCATTCCGCACTGCGACAAAATATCATAAAAATCGTCAACATCGGAGCCGCTGCTGTTTATCACCGCTTTTATGAGGTCTTGCGCCGTTATACCGTTTTTGCTCATCACATCATAAAAGTCCTCGGCGTCGACTGTTTTCTTTGAAGCCGCAATTGTCACGATATCCTTATCCGAAACGCCCGACTTTGACAAAATATCGTAAAGTCCTTGCGCGTCGATATCCTTTTTCTCCATTGCCAACTTCAAAAAATCCTCGTAGGACGTTCCGCTGAGCTTTAAAATCTCTCTGATATCCTGCGCCCCCGCGATCTTTTCTCCCACCAAGACGTCCGCCACAACGGAAAGTCTGTTGTTATCTTGCTGCACAATGGAGTTCTGTTCAGTAAGCTCGTCCACCTTTGTGTTTTTCTGTACGAAAAGCACGCCGAACACCACAGCAAGTATCAGCGGAACGAAAAACAATATTGCAAGCACTACTTTTATCAGCACTTTAAAAAACTCAACGCTGCCAAAACGCATATCCGAACCTCTTCTTTAAGGAAATAGGATATAGTTATAATTCCCCTATTCTATTATAATACTATAATTTTCATAATTTGTCAATAGCAACATTGTACAAAACCTCTATTTAATTACAAAATTATGAGGCAATGTGACAAATTCGCCCTTTATTTTTTGTAGGATTTGCACAAAACGCTCCAAATATCAAAAAAAGCGCATTTCAAAACGCGCCTTTTTTATTTCGACATTTATCTACATACGGCAATAAATTACGATTTTATTACTCCGCGACGTAAACTTTCTTCATACGAACATCTCTCAAGGGACGATCATTGTAATCCGTCTCGGACTCGGCTATTTCGTCCACCGTCTCCATTCCCTCGACCACTCTGCCGAACGCCGCGTAGTCTCCGTCAAGATATGACGCGTCCTTATGCATAATAAAAAACTGGCTCGATGCGGAATCGGGGTTTTTTGAACGCGCCATTGAGATAACTCCGCGCTCGTGCTTCAGATCGTTGTTAACGCCGTTCGACTTGAACTCGCCCTTGATCTTATCCTTCGCACCGCCCATTCCCGTACCTTCGGGGTCGCCGCCTTGTATCATAAACCCTTTTATTACTCTGTGGAATATAAGTCCGTTGTAAAACCCCGAGTTTACCAGCTTCAAGAAATTCTCCACGGTTATCGGCGCTTTTTCCAGATAAAGTTCCAGCTTTATCTCCTTGCCGTTTTCCATCTCTATGACTACCATAAATATACCCTCCGTATTATTTCGACTTATTTTTCCGCACCAAGCTCATAAGCGCGTTTAGTGCAAGCGTCGCACGCGTTGATAACAACGTCGGTCAAGCGCCCGTTATACAACTCCTGAAGTCCCGCGAGCGTCGTGCCGCCGGGGGAGCTTACCTGCTTTATAAGTTCGTCCACCGTCATACCGCTTTCCGTCATCATACGCGCGGAACCGATCAACGACTGCGCGAACAGGCGCAGCGCCGCTTCCTCATCGATACCGACCTTGTGCGCGTACTGCGTAAAGCCCTTGGCGTACAAATAAATAAACGCGGGAGAACTTCCGTTTATCGCTATTACCTCTTTCATCTTATCCATAGGAACAACTTCAGCCACGCCGCAAGAGCCGATTATCTTCTTCGCAAATTCAAACTCATCGTCCGAGGTTTTATCATCGCGGCTCATTGCTGCCGCGCCGCACCCGAGCATCATTGGAGTATTCGGCATTACCAACACCACTTTAGCGTCGGCGAACGTTCTCGCGCGTATATACTCCGCCGATATCCCCGCGCAAATGGAAATAATCACCAAACTCTCATTTCCCGCGCTCTTGATTTCCGCGAGCACCCCGTCTAGCTGCTGCGGTTTAACAGCCAGCAGCAGAAAATCGCACTTCTTCGCCAGCTCCAAAATGCTCGAAGCCGCCGTTGCGCCATATAAATTCAAGTTGTTAAGTTTCTCGGCGCTGCTGTCGTAAGCGAACACCGCCGTGTTGCCGAGTTTTCCGTTAATGCCTTTAATGATCGCGCCGCCCATATTTCCGACGCCGATAAATCCAAGTTTTTTCATTTAAAATGCCTTTCTGTAAACAATTATAGATTTTAGAGATGCCCTTTATACTTTTCGACAAATTATGCCGCCGTAGCTTTACGTTTGAAAACTCTGTTGTACGCGGTGAAAATGATCGGCAAAACAGCTAAAAGCAAAACGCAGTCCACGGGGCACTGTATTGCGTTTTTCACCAAACGCACGGGGTATTTTGCAAGCGTTGGCGCATAAACCCAAGCGCCCGCTTCCATCGAGTTTGAAATTATAATGGCAAGCGGCGTTAATATCAAGTTGCAGACGATAACCACGGCAACCTTTGCCAAAATAATTCTTATAATTTGCTTTACGTCGTTTTTGTCGGCAAATTTGCCCGCCAATGTTTTTGAATCGGAAAACCTCAAGTTATAAAGGAAAATTCCGTAAATAATTCCGCCCGTCATCTCGATTATCGTAAACATCGGGTTAAACGCGCCCGATGGTTTAATTAAATAACCCAAAACATCGGTAATTAAGCACGCCGCGCCCGCGACCGTCGGTCCGAACAACATTCCTATCGCCGCCACCGCAACAAACGCGAAGCTCAGCTTTAGGTCGTCCGTAATTTGCACGTTGACAAATGTTTTAAGTACCAAGTCGAGCGCGATAAGTATCGCGGTGACGCATAAGCAGTGCAATTTTTTAAGTTCCAGTGCCGATTTCTTAAAGTTAGCAAAAAAAGTCATAATTATTACCTCCGATGACTTTTTCGCTATACAAAGAGGAATAAATTATGACTTTATTCGATTATTGTACAGCGAGATGCGAAAACCGTACCGCAAGCGTTTAAACGCTTTTCGTCCGCCCGACAACTCTCCGTTCGGTCGGCACTTAACGCACGATTTTCTACTCTGTGTATATATTAGTGTTTATTTTACAGTTTCCGACAATCAGAAATTTATCTCATTGCAGATTCTGTAAAGACGCTCGTTGAACGGCTTCTTCATTGAAAGAGCCTCTTGGATATCAACGTCGTAGACCTTACCGTCTCTCATTCCCACAACGCGGTTGCCAATGCCCTTTTCGAGAAGCTCTACGGCATAATAGCCCATTTCGGAAGCTATCACTCTGTCGCGGACCGTCGGGGAGCCGCCGCGCTGAACGTGACCGAGAACAGTTGCTCTGGATTCTATCCCCGTCTCCTCCTCGACGCGCTTTGCGATTTCGTCGGTATGACCCACGCCCTCTGCGACTACGATAATGAACTGACGCTTGCCCGCCGCGCGAACCTCTTTGATACGGCTGATAACCGCTTCCATATCGAATTTCATTTCGGGAACGAGCACTGCTGTCGCGCCGCAAGATAAACCGACGTTCACCGCGATATGACCCGCGTGTCTGCCCATGACCTCAACGACCGCGCAGCGTTCGTGAGAATGCGAAGTATCGCGGAGCTTATCTATCATTTGAACGGCAGTATTCATAGCCGTGTCATAACCGATCGTATACTCGGAGCACTGAATGTCGTTGTCAATTGTGCCGGGAAGTCCAACACAGGGAACTCCCGCCTTTGACAAGTCCGCAGCTCCTCTGAACGAGCCGTCGCCGCCTATTACAACGATACCGCTGATATTATTTTCCTTGCAGATATTCGCGCCTTTCTCGACATTCTCCCACTCCTTGAACTCAAGGCAGCGCGCGGTATAGATCATTGTGCCGCCGCGTTGGATAATGTCGGACACCGCTTTAACGTCCAGCATTATCATATCGCCGTGCAGCAAACCGTTATAACCTCTGCGTATGCCAACCACGTCAAAGCCCTTTGAAATAGCGGTGCGCGTTACGGCTCTTACCGCCGCATTCATTCCGGGCGCGTCACCGCCGCTTGTCAATACGCCGATTTTTTTCTTTTCCATAATTACGTTCTCCTTATTGTTCTTGTTTTATGCAGTCTCAGTATATTCATTTCTCTGTAGTCCTTTGAACGGAAAACAAAGAAAAGACCTTTCGTTTAAATTTCACCGAAGATCTGTTCGGTTCCATTCAACTCTTATTTTACTACAAAACGATCGCTTTCGTCAAGCGGTTTTTTCAACAAGAGCGATTACAAAAAAATAATAGTGAATTTTAACCAAATTCGCGAATTTTTTGCAATTTTTTATGTGCAAAATTCAAACGCGATTTACCGCACCGCTATGCCGTCTGCGCCGCAAATGCGCCTGAGCGCGTTGATAAGCTGCGGACATATCCGCACTCCGCGCAAGCCTTGGACAGTCTTGCTTTTACGCGTGTCCTCAAAGCTCACGAACGCTTCGCTTATCCCTCTGTACGACATCAGCGCCTTCTTCACTTCGGCGGCGCGCGGATCGCTCTCGCTTTTCAGCTTAACGTACAACCGCTGCCGAGGCTTTTCGGGTAGTTCGTCGGCGGCTTGAAAGCTGTCGAGCTGCAAACTGCGCTTGTTATCGCGTATCGAGAGCCGTGCTTTAACGCAGTAAACCACACCTTGGCGCGGTCTGCCGAACGTCTGCATTTTATCCGAAAAGACCACCGCTCCCGCCGCGCCCGAAGCGTCCTCAAAATCCGCGAAAGCCATCAGCGAACCTTTCTTGTCCGTGAACGCCCTCGCCGACGTGCATAATGCCGTTATCGATACCGCCGCGCCGTTGTTCAAAGCCAGCGCGTCCTCAATATACATACAATTGTCGTATGAGCGGCTGAGATAAACGTCGGCGGGGTGCGCGGAGACATACATTCCCAAGTATTCGCGTTCGCCCTCTAACCGCTGTACCGCGTTAAAGTCCTCATAGCTTTTAAATGTGAATTCCCGTTCTCCGTCTCCTGTGCCGAACAAGTCAAGCTGACCGCTTTCAAGCCGTTCGCTTTCCGAAGCGCCGAAATTCGACAGCGCTTCGGCGTTCTCGAACAGCGTGCGTCTGTTCTGCGAAAAACAATTGAACGCGCCGCTCATGACAAGCGCTTCGATAATGCGCCGCGTACAGCGATATCGCGCCATCCTCACCGCAAAATCCGAAGCCGACGCAAATTCGCCGTTTTCACGCTCCTTAACAATCGCGCGCGCGAAGAGTTCTCCCACGCCCTTTATCCCGCACAAGCCGCAGCGTACTGCGCCGTTTTCCGCGCGAAATCCATAACCGCTTTTATTAATATCGGGCAGCAAAATCTTCACCTTTCGTCCGCGCAGATCGGCAATATAATCGGGTACCTTGCCCGAAGCGGCGTTATCGGACATCGCGTTGGTAATGGTCTCGCACATATAATCGAGATAGAAATGGCAGCGCAGATACGCCGTTTGATAGGCAACCTGAGCGTAAGCCGCCGAGTGTGACTTGTTAAACGCATAAGACGCGAACTTCACAAGCTCATCGAAAATCGCGTCGGCGGTTTTTTCGGGAACTCCGTTCGCCACCGCGCCGACGTTGGTTTCGCTGCCGTGGACAAACGCCTGACGTTCCTTATCCATAACGTCGTGCTTTTTCTTGGACATCGCGCGGCGGACGATATCCGCTCTGCCATAAGAATAGCCCGCGACAACGCGGCATATCTCCATAACCTGCTCCTGATAGACTATGCAGCCGTAAGTCACTTCAAGTATCGGCTTTAAAAGCGGGTGCTTATAAATTATTTGTTCTGGCGGCTTGTGACGGTTTTCAAGATATTTAGGTATCGAATCCATCGGTCCGGGACGGTAGAGCGCATTCGCCGCCGCGATATCCTCAACAGACTGCGGCTGAAGCCGCACCAGTAACGAGGTTATCCCCTCCGACTCGAACTGAAAAACGCCGCCCGTTTCCCCTCTGCCAAGCATTTTAAAAACCTCGGGGTCGTTTTCGGGTATCTTGCGGATATCAAAGTCGGGGTGAGTTTTTTTAATAATATCACAGGTTTTTTTTATTACAGTGAGGTTTCGCAAGGACAGGAAGTCCATCTTGAGAAGCCCCAGACGTTCCAGTTGCGGCGCGGGGTACTGCGCCACGCTGCCGCCGTCCGTTTTGTTCAGCGGAACGTATTCGCTCACCGGCTCGCGAGTTATAAGAACTCCCGGCGCGTGCACCGAAACGTTTCTGGGCAAACCCTCTATTCTAATCGCGGTATCGACCAAACGCGCAATCTCGGCGTCGGAGCGGTAAAGACCGCCCAGTTCTCCGCTTTCAAGCTCCCTTTTCAACGAGCTGTCGCCGAAACGGGGCAGACAGCCTGCGGCAAGATCTATTTTATCCTCGGGCGCGCCGAGAACCCGCCCCGCGTCGCGCACCGCTCCGCGCGCTTTCATCGTATCGAACGCGACTATCTGCGCCACTCTGTCCGAACCGTAACGGCGTTTCACATATTCCACGACTTCGTCGCGACGCTCCGCGCAGAAATCTATATCTATATCGGGCATCGAAACGCGCTCGGGGTTCAGGAAGCGCTCAAACAGCAAATTGAAGCGGATAGGGTTGGTGTCGGTTATGCCGAGACAGTAGGCGCACAGGCTCCCCGCCGCACTTCCTCTGCCGGGACCAACGGGGATACCGCTTTGCTTCGCGTATTTCACAAAGTCCCACACTATGAGAAAATAATCGGTGAAACCCATTTTATCTATGACGGAAAGTTCGTGAGCCAAACGCGCCTTTATTTCGTCCGAGACCGCTCCGTATCGCTTTTCCGCTCCCTTTTCACAAAGCCTTTTAAGATACGCGGCGTTGTCCGAAACGCCCTCTTTTGTAAACAGCGGCAGCCTTGTCACGCCGAACTCGAACTCGAAATCACACTTCTCGGCTACCTCGACAGTTCTCGCAAGCTCCTCCTCGGTAAACGCCAAGCGCATTTCATCATAGCTTTTAAGGTAGTACTCGTCCGTCGGAAGCGCCTCGGGATCAAAGCCGGACGCCTTTATTCCCTGCCCGATACAGGACAGCACCTTTTGCACGCCGCTTTCGCTTTTTTCCACGTAGTGAACGTTGTTCGTCGGTAAAGTCGGCACGCCCGCTTTTTCGGAGAATTTACGCAGCTTCGCGCAAAGCTCAGATTCGGCGCGGGTGTTGTGATTTGTCAGCTCAAGATAAAACTCTTCGCCGAAAATGCTTTTATACTCGTTTGCCACAGCGAAAGCCTCGGCTTCTCTGCCGCTTGCGAGAAGCGCGGCTATCTCACCGCCCTCGGCGGCACAAACGGCTATCAAGCCCTCGGAATGCGCCGAAAGGCTCTCCTTATCGGTAAGCGGCTTAGCGCCCGCAGCGCTTTGCTCCGCGATAAGGCGGCACAAGCTGTGATAGCCCGTCTTATTTTTGCACAAAAGCAACAGCTTATGAGGTTTTGCCATATCCTTGCGAACGGCGTTTCGGCTGCCCTCCGCCACTCTTACCTCGCACCCGATGATAGGCTTTACGCCGCACGCGATGCACGCGTCGAAAAACTCCACCGCGCCGTAAAGCGCGCCGCTGTCCGTTATCGCCAGAGCCGTCTGCCCCAACGATCTCGCCTTTTCCGCAAGCCCTTTTACGCGGCACGCGCCCTCCAGCAGACTGTATGCCGTGTGAACGTTCAAATGGACGAACTCTCCCATAAATCCCCTTACCTCTTGCCTTTAACAAAAACAGGCTCGGCAAATATGCCAAGCCCGTCCTTATTTGCATTTTAAGCTCAATCCGCTTCCTTTGCGATAACAACCTTACCGTTGTAACGACCGCAATTAAGGCATACTCTGTGCGCCACCTTCAACTCGCCGCAGGATTTGCAGCGCGTGAAATTCGGAGCGTCGATTTTCCATACCGCAGAACGTCTTTTATCGCGTCTTGCGCGTGATACTTTTCTCTTAGGAACTGCCATTCTTATCCCTCCTCAACACGAAATTAAGTCAAACAGGGCACAACACAGCCTCTGTTATTATCGAACAGAATATATTATACCACTTATCCGTTAATTTGTCAAGAGGGTTTTTATAATTTTTCGCAATTCCTCAAAAATTATTCCGACAAGACCTATGAACACAAGCTCTTAGGCGATGAACTTCTTAACGCTTTCGGGAAGTTCGCCGTTATCCGCGGAAACCGTGAGCGTTACCGTGGTGTTGGGCGTGATCTTCGCAAGCTTGTCGAACATCTCGCCGAGCTTTGCGTAATCGCGTCCCGTGATTTTCAAGGTAGCGTCGACAAAGATGTCGGTGCAGTCGTGGTCGCTGGAAAGAATACCCGCAATGAAGCCGTAGAATGCGTCCATACCCTCAACCGCGTAGTCCTCGATGTTGACCAGACGTACCTTGTAGGTGATATCCGTGTTCAGCGAAGAGCCTTTCTGGATAGCCACAACGTTGCCGTTGGACTTCTTCTCCGCCTCGTGGATAGCGTCAATGAGAATTTTTGTCTTTCCCGAACCCTTGTTTCCCGTAATGATCTTAACCATAGTTTTGTCCTCCGTTATTATAGCGCCGTAGCGCGTTATTCATATAAAATTATCAGCCGTTGATCTTTGCTTCAAGCGCCGCTTTCTGATCTTCGTAACCCGGCTTTCCGAGCAGCGCGAACATATTCTTCTTATAGCTTTCAACTCCGGGCTGATTGAACGGGTTCACGCCCAGCAGATAGCCGCTTACGCCGCACGCCATCTCAAAGAAGTAGATCATACCTCCAAGCTCGTGCTCGTCAAGAGCGGGCACTTCCAGAACGATATTCGGAACGCCGCCCTCGGTATGTGCAATAACCGTACCCTCAAAAGCCTTGCGGTTTACAATGCTCATATCCTGATTTGAAAGGAAGTTCAAACCGTCAACGTTGTCGGGATCGTCCTTGACGAACAAGTCTTTCTGCGGTGCGGCAAACTGCACGACCGTCTCGAACATAACGCGCGAACCGTCCTGAACGAACTGCCCCATAGAGTGCAAGTCTGTTGAGAACACCGCGCCCGACGGGAACAAGCCCTTGTTGTCCTTGCCCTCGCTTTCGCCGTAGAGCTGCTTGAACCACTCCACCATCATCATAAAGCTGTTTTCGTAGCTTACGAGCATTTCAACCGACTTACCCTTTTGCCGGAGAATATTTCTCAATGCCGCGTATTTGCAAGCCGTGTTCTTCTCAATGTCAAAGGTGGAGTACTCCTCGCGAGCGTCCGCCGCGCCTTTCATCAAAGCGTCGATATCGCAGCCCGCGCAAGCTATCGGCAGAAGTCCCACAGCCGTCAGCACCGAGAAGCGTCCGCCCACATCGTCGGGAACCACGAACGTTTCATAGCCCATTTTATCGGAAAGCTCTTTAAGCGTACCTTTCGCTTTGTCGGTGGTCGCGTAAATACGGCTCTTCGCGCCCTCCTCGCCGTAGCGTTCAACAAGCAGGTCTCTGAAAACTCTGAACGCCAGCGCCGGCTCGGTGGTAGTGCCCGACTTCGAGATAATGTTTACCGAAAAGTCCTTATCCTTAACAAGCGATATTACCTCGTTTAAATATGTGGGCGAAATGCTGTTGCCGCAGAAGTAGATCTCTGGAGTGTCTTTTGCCAGCGAATTGTACAGCGTGGACTTCAGCGCCTCGATAACCGCCCTCGCGCCGAGATACGAGCCGCCTATGCCGATAACGATCAGCACCTTGCTGTCGGCTTTGATTTTCGCCGCGGCTTTCTTGATCCGCTCGAACTCGTCCTTATCGTAGTTCACGGGCAGATCTATCCAGCCCAAAAAATCATTGCCCGCTCCCGACTTTGACATCAGCGTATCATACGCCGTTTTCACGGCAGGTGCGTATTCCGCCAATTCGTGGGGACGGACAAAGTCCTTTAAGTATTTGTCGTCAAGTTTGATGCTCATAATTTAAGCTCCTTTCCATTACGCCAACATTGAAAATTGAAGTTCAGACATAATGCTCTGATATTATTATATAATAATTTTGAAATTTTTTCAAGGAGTTTTGCCCAATGCGCACTATTTTGTAGAAATCCAACTATTCAACAGCGCTTTTTTGTGCATTTTTTACAAAAGTATATTTTCTGTCGATAAAACGCTTACACTGAAGATATCTGTGTAACAGCACCGTTTCCGGAAAACACCACCGAGGTCTCGGCGGGCGGAGCTTCTCCCGACGACGTACCCGAAGCCCCCGCATACTCGCGGAATGCCAGCCACTCGCGCATACGGTCGAGCGTTTCGGGCGTGGACGCGGTACGCTCTTCGCCCTTGTGCGCTATCTTGACCGTGCCGCCGCGTATAACAAGTCTGCTTGCAAGCGCAAACGCTTTATCGCAGCAGATAGGCAGAGCGTTTTCGGAAATATAAAGGTTGGTGGATTTGGAACCCGCGCTCTCGTCCAAGCGCACCATAAGCTTTCCTTTTTTCGCGGAGAGCTTATAGTTCACACGACGCGGCGAATCGCCCGGGATATACTCGCGGTGCTCGTAGCCCGGCAAACCGCCGTTAAGCGCCGTAAAGCCCTCCTCCACCTCTTCCTCCTCGGACGGAAGCGTATTCGGAAATATCTCGGGACCGTCGTATTCGACGATTCTCGGCAGAACCGCCTTTTGGGTGCTTTGACCCAATGGAATCCTCTTGCGGACAAGTCCCAAAACGTCCCAAACCGCGGCTTCCGTAAGCTCAACTCGGTTGAGACCACTGTGCGATGTTCTGAAATCCGCCGTTACGCGTTTTTCTTTCCCGAAAACCAGCGCGGTGCGTATTTTTATCGGAAGTCCGTTTGAGCCTACGTCCACGCAAAGCTCTATAAACGGCAAAACGCAAAAGCCCGTTTTTTTCATAATAATCTCTATTTTGACTTTTCCGCCGCACTCCGAAACGCCGGAAAGCTCGGAAAGCTCCGCCTTGAAATGCCGCTTTGATATAAAGAAGATAACGAGCGACGCTATGGCGGTGCCGCCGAGAAGATAGATAAGAGCCCAGCCGATATCGCCGTTTAAGAACAGCATAAATATGACAGCCAGAACAAGCATTGAAAATGTGCCGAGAAAATGCATACTCATCCGCTCCTTTGAGTTTTATTTACGCGCTTCGGCGGCTTTGCGGATCGATCGATAATTCCGAAACAGCCGCTTCACGTCCGCGTTATAGGTTCCGCCGCCGTAAAAAAGCGCGTCCGCCGCGTCGGTGATATCGCTCACCTCTTTATTCATCGAAAGCACCCGGGAAATTACCTGTCGGACTTCTCCGGTTGTGGTAGACTTGGGGTCGCCGCCGGAAATTTCACAAGCAACTCTGCGGGTACGCAGATAGACCGTGCGAATTTTGCGGCTGCCGCTCATAAATCTGTAACAAAGTCCGAACCACATCTCGGACAGCTTCTTCCTGAAAATCACGACAAGTATCACGACGACCGCCAAAACCGCAGCGACAAGGAATATCACTCTTTGCATCTGCTTGCCCGCGCTTACCACCGTCGCGTATTTCGTGCCGTCTATCTCAAGCCAACCGCCGCCCGGAACGTATGCCGTCGCGAAAGCGTGCGCCTGATCGGCTTTCACCGTATAGCGCCCGTACAAATCAATAGACGCGGAGTCCGTTTTTACCAAAAAGCCCTCGGTATAGCGCGCGGGAACGCCCGCCGCTCGAAGCAGCAATGTTGAAGCGGTCGCGAAATCCGTACAGATACCGCGCTTGCTTTTAAATAAGAAGTATTCTGCGGTATGCTCTTGAGGTACAAAGTTAAGGTCGTAATAAAAGCCGTCCGTATCGAACCACTTTTCGATAGCTTTCGCCTTGTCGTAGTCGTTGTCCAGCCCCGCCGTAATTTGGTCGGCAAGAGCTTGTATCCTCGGAGTTATCGCGTCGTCAAGCATTTCATCGAGATATACCTCCGCGTCGGCGTAAACGTTCTCGAACGCTCTTGCCGTTTCTCTTTCGATAACGCCCTCGTCGACGGCGGCGTCCAGCAGAGCGTAATACTCGTCGCTTGAAAGTCCGGACAAATACCGCGCAAAATCCGGATTGGTCTCGCTCCCGTAGAATTGCAGATAATAAGTGGGATTTACGCCAAACGGCTCCCTTGTATATATCTCGTCCACGCCGTTTCGGTATGTCGGCTGAGTATATCCTTGTATGGCGGCGTCGAACGTGCCGCTCGGATGCATTACCACGGCGGTGTTTGAACCGTCCACCACCTGTATGGTCATATAGGTGCTCCCGGCTCTGTTGGAGGGAATATCGGGCAGTTGTAAAAGCTCGTCGGCAAAATCGGCAAGCGCGCCGTTCTTTGCCGCTTTTTTCAGATCCGCACCAAGCTTGTTATAATTCAAAAGCCGCTGCTCGGATTCCCAATCGGAAGTGCCCATCGTGTATTTTTGGCTGTAGGTCCAGCCGTCCTTTCCGCGAAATTTATCGAAAGACTGGGTTATCACGTTTCGCGGAGTATCCGTCATCACATAAAACAGCATATTATCGGCGGGCTGGTTGTTTCCCATGTTCGGCGCGGCGCTCTGCGTAAAGTTGCTTAAGGACTGCCGTCCGTATAATCTCGCCGAAAAACGCGCGGCGTCAAGATACTCCGAATAGGGCGTTCTGTCGCTTCGCGGTATCAAAAGCAGCAATACCGCAGCAGCAGCGCCGAATATTCCGAAAGCAGCCAGACGCTGACGGCGCGCGCCCGAGTCCTCAACATAGCGATTCTCGTCGGGGTGTTCCTCATGCGAAACGCCCATCGCCGCGACAAAATAACCCGCCGCCAGAAAAGCAATCAGTCCCGCGGGCAGCGTTCCGATAGTTCGGGAACTCAAAATAAGCGGAGCAAGCGCGGGCAGCAGCAAAAATCCGCGTCTCGGCAGCCGCACCGAAAAATAAAACACCGGATAAGTCAGCAACAGCGAAAAAAGCCCTATCGTGCCCGCCGCCAACAGAACGTCAAAATAGTCGGACGTTCGGTAGATAAACTCTATCAAGGCTATCTGACCCTTTACGGCGCTCACAGACGAACACAGCAGCACCACTCCCGCAAACAATCCCATAAAAGCCAGAAAAGACATTATTTTTTTGCTTCGCAAAGAGTAAAACAGCATATATATCCCGCAGCTCAGCACCGTCATGATTATCGTGCAGATAACGACGTAATCACGGCACAGCAGGTACATCATCACAGTGCTTATCGCGCAAAGATAAACAAACGCGGCAAGATTCTCCGCGCCGTTAAATACGGGCTTCGATCTTTTTTTCATAGCATCACCTGAAATAAGAATATAGTCTGCACATCAGCATTCCATTATATAATTTGCGGTTTTTATCGGCTTTGGCGCCGAATATTTTCTCAAAATCCTCATCGGGCGTAATTGCATAAAGCTGATTGCCGCCAAGCGGCAAAAGTTTTTTGCCCATCACCGCGTAAAGTTCGCGAGCTTCGTCCACTTCCAGCATACGTTCGCCGTACGGAGGATTTGTGAGTATCTTCGCGGAATGTTTAGGATACTCAAAGTCCGATATATCGCGAAGCTCCGCCTTAACATAATCCGCAACGCCCGCCTTTTTCGCGTTTTCGTTCGTTAAACGCACGCATTCGGGGTCGTTGTCGTATCCGAGCGCTTTAAAGCCCGAGTCCGTTTTGATATTTGAGTGCGCTTCCTCACGCGCGGCGTTCCAAGCGCTTTCGGGAAGGAATTTCATACGCTCTCCCGCGAAACGGCGGTTCAAACCCGGCGCGATATTCAGCGCCTTATACGCGGCTTCTATAAGCAAGGTTCCCGAACCGCAGAACGGGTCGATAACAAGGTCGTTTTCGCGCACTCTCGCGATATCGGCAATACACGCCGCCAATGTTTCGCGAATAGGCGCGGCGTTGCTCACTGCGCGATAGCCGCGCTTATGCAATCCGTCGCCGCTGGTGTCGAGCATAAGCGTAAACTCGTCTTTCAAAAGCTGAAAGCGAATTTGACACAACTCGCCGTTTTCGGGCAGAATGTTTGTTCCGTAAGCCTTACCCAAGCTCACCGCCATTGCTTTTTTGACGATTTTCTGTATCGCCGGGATACTCGTGAGCTTTGATTTCAGCGAACTTCCCTTATTCGGGAATTGGTCGTTTTTGCCGATATATTCCGAAAGCGGCAGCCTTTTTATACCCTCGAACAGCTCGTCGAACGTTTTCGCCGAAAATCTTCCCAAAACCACGCATATTCTTTCGGCGGTCGCGCAGAAGATATTCGCGCGGGCACAGGTTTCGGCGTTTCCCGAAAAGAAAACGCGTCCGTCCTCGGCTCTCACGTTTTCCGCGCCCAGTCTTTTCAACTCAAACGAGAGCGTTTTTTCCACGCCGAAGCGGCAAGGAGCCACAAAATTCATCATATTCATTTAAGAGCCTTCGCTCCTATATCCTTACGGTAATGCGCTTTCTCGAACGAAATAGTGCCGACTGCTTCATAAGCCTTATCCAAAGCAGTGCGGAGATCTTCATCAACAGACGTCACGCCCAGCACTCTGCCGCCCGCAGTGTAAAATTTACCGTTGTCCAACTTTGTGCCCGCGTGATAAACGTAGGCGCTGTTTGCCGCGTTTACCGCCTGTCCGTCCGAGTTCAGACCGCTTATCTCCTTACCGGTTTCGTACTTTTCGGGATAGCCGCCGCTCGCCATTACTACGCACGCGCAAGAGTTTTTGCTCCACTTGATGTCGAGCGAGTCAAGGCGCTCCTCCCGAATAGCCTCCATAATGTCCACCAAATCGGTATCAAGAAGCGGCAACACCACCTGAGCCTCGGGGTCGCCGAAACGCGAGTTGTACTCAACAACTTTAGCGCCGTCTTTAGTCAACATAAGTCCGAAGTACAGACAGCCCTTGAACGGTCTGCCCTCGGCGCTCATAGCCGCAACGGTCGGCTTGAAGATCTTTTCCATACATTCCTCGGCAATCTTCTCGGTGTAAAGAGGGTTGGGCGCGATAGTTCCCATACCGCCCGTGTTCAAACCCTCGTCGCCGTCCAGCGCGCGCTTGTGATCCATTGAGGACACCATGGGCTTTACGGTTTTACCGTCCGTAAACGCCAGAACCGTGACCTCCGTTCCCTCCATAAACTCTTCTATGACTATCTCGCTGCCGCTTTTTCCGAATTTTCCGTCAACAAGCATTGAATGAACAGCGGTCTTAGCTTCGTCAAAGTCCTTGGCGATGATAACTCCTTTTCCGAGAGCCAGTCCGTCCGCTTTGATAACCGCGGGGTAGCTGTTCCGCTTTTTTATGTACTCGACCGCCTTGTCCTCGTCCGTAAACGTTTCGTAAGCCGCCGTCGGAATATTGTACTTCTTCATAAGTCCCTTTGAAAACGCCTTGCTGCCCTCAATTATCGCGGCGTTCGCTTTGGGTCCGAAAGTCTTGAAACCTTTTTCGTTGAGTTTGTCCACCAATCCCATTACAAGCGGGTCATCGGGAGCTACGAAAACATAATCCGGCTGTAATTTTTCCGCAAGAGCCAACATGCCGTCCAAGTCCGTTGCCTTGATCTCGGGGAAACACTCGGCGATCGCGGAAATGCCGCCGTTGCCCGGGGCGCACCAGAGTTTGTCGGTTTTCGTCGATTTGGAGAGCGCACGGGCTATCGCGTGTTCTCTGCCGCCGCCGCCGATTATCAAAATTTTCATATCAATCAACCTTTCTTTTTTAGCCGCTCGGAGCGGACAAATCATTATACTATTTTATTATAGCACATTTATTATAGCACACTCGAAGAAAAAATGCAAGAGGTCAGAGCCGTTCACACCTCTATATTACGAAAAATTCACTTGAAACATAAAATCAAAAGACTTTCTTCCAAATTGCAAAATCCCCCGAATGAAACAGGGGATTGGCAAAGTCATATACCGATTTTTTTCAGCTTGCTTATGTAGATCGCCCACATAAACAGCGGCTCCTGCCAGCAGAACCACAGCGCATTGAAAAATCCGCCGTTTCCCGCTTTAACGGAACACACTATCATTATAACAAGCGCGGCGGCAAGCATTAAAGTGTTTGAAATTAAAAAAACTTTCCACGCATAAGGCAGCTCCTCGGCATTGGCGGAGGGATTTTTCCTAAACGCAAGGTAACGGAAAATGCCCCAAGCCGTTGGCATTATCGTGAACTCCAAAATCAACATAAGCACGATAAACCCGCCGACGATCACACCGTTTCCGACAGCCGCGCACCCTTTCGCTAAAAGCGTAAAATCCGCACCGTCAAAGGTCACGCTGCTGATGTCATTCGTGTTTATCAGCGGCTTATCAATTACGGAGCAGAACCCCGCCGC
Organism: uncultured Clostridia bacterium; assembly: GCA_947629945.1. Taxonomy (GTDB): domain Bacteria; phylum Bacillota; class Clostridia; order Oscillospirales; family Ruminococcaceae; genus CAG-115. Next base: position 27,208 of record CANRFR010000009.1, read on the forward strand.
TATCCACAACGTTATCAAGGAAAGTATCGCCGCTATTATCGTTACGGCAATCTTCCTGTTTTTTGAGGTCAATTGAGTCTCCTTTCATTGATCCGCTTCCGTTTAGGCTTAATTCTTAAGGCTCTGAAGCGGCGCGGGAATACGTCCGCCGCGCGAAATAAACTTCGACGAGCTGAACTTGCTTACGGGCATAACGGGACCGCTGCCGAAAAGTCCGCCGAACTCGAGCGTTTCTCCCTCTTTCATACCGATAGCGGGAATTACGCGCACGGCGGTGGTCTTGGAGTTCACCATGCCGATAGCCGCCTCGTCCGCGATTATAGCGGAAATCGTGTCTGCGGAGGTGTCACCCGGAATTACTATCATATCCAGTCCCACGGAGCATACCGCTGTCATTGCTTCAAGCTTTTCAAGGGTCAAAGAACCTCTGATCGCCGCGTCTATCATACCTGCGTCCTCGGAAACGGGTATAAACGCGCCCGAAAGTCCTCCGACGTGAGAAGAAGCCATAACGCCGCCTTTCTTTACAGCGTCGTTTAACAGTGCAAGACACGCCGTAGTGCCGTGCGCGCCGCAGCTTTCAAGTCCGATTTCCTCAAGAATATGAGCTACGGAGTCGCCGACTGCGGGCGTGGGAGCAAGCGACAAATCGACAATGCCGAAAGGAACTCCCAGCCGCTTTGAAGCCTCGGTACCGACCAATTGACCCATTCTGGTAATTTTAAACGCGGTTTTCTTGATAACGTCGGCGATCTCGCTGATGTTAGCGTCGGGGTGCTTTGCCAATGCCGCTCTTACAACTCCGGGACCGGATACTCCAACGTTTATCTCACAGTCGTACTCGCCCACGCCGTGGAACGCGCCCGCCATAAACGGGTTATCCTCGGGAGCGTTGCAGAACACAACTATCTTCGCCGCACCGAAGCAATGATCGTCCTTGGTTTTCTCGGCGGCTTGCTTTACTATCTTGCCCATTATCGCCACCGCGTCCATATTTATACCCGCCTTTGTCGAGCCTATATTCACGGAAGAGCAAAGGTTCGTGGTTTCCGCCAAAGCCTCCGGAATGCTTTCGATAAGCTCCCTGTCGCCCGCCGAAAATCCCTTTTGCACAAGCGCCGAATAGCCGCCGATGTAGTTCACGCCCGTGCCCTCGGCTACTCTTTGCAGAGTTTTCGCGTACTTCACGGGGTCTCCCGAAGCCGCCGAAACCATAGCTATCGGCGTTACCGAAATGCGCTTGTTGATTATCGGGATACCGTACTGTTTCTCGATATCCTCGCCCGTTTTAACCAAGTTCTCCGCTTTCCGCATCATCTTTTCGTAGATCTTTTCGCATGCGCGGTCAGCGTCGCTGTCCATACAGTCTAAAAGGGAGATTCCCATAGTTATCGTTCTGATATCGAGGTTTTCCTCCTGTATCATCTTTATAGTCTCCAAAATATCGCCCGTGTTTAGCATTGTCTACTCCTTAACTTAAAAAATTTCAAAATCTTGCAAACAATCCGACAAAGTCGGCGAAGCCGACACATTAACTGTCAATTGTCAACTGTACATTGTCAATTTTGTGTAAACCGTTGTCAGATTTTGTGCATAGAGTTGAAGATGTCCTCGTGCATAACGTGTATCTGCAAGCCCATATCATCGCCCGCTTTTTTCAGCTTTTCGGCGAAATCAATATAATCTATAGTCAAATCGGAAATTTCGATAAGCATAGTCATTGCGAACAGATCCTGCATAATAGTTTGGGTAACGTCCATAACGTTAGCCTTGTGCTCCGCGCAGATTCCGCTGACTTTCGCCAGGATTCCCACCGTGTCTTTACCGACAACAGCTACTACCGCTCTCATAAGTTCCTCCGTTCTGCGGTCATTTTGTATAAAAAATGCCCCCGCAAATGTTAATTTTTTATAGCTTCTTCTCTATTATACTAAAAATTTCAAAAAAAGTAAATCTATTTCTGGACAAATTTAAAAATTTGTGCTAAAATGATAAATGTAGAGTTATGTATTGCCGAATTTATGTATATTTTTCAGAAACGATCCGGCAATATTTACAGAAAGGCAAGATGACATGGAGAATTTAGTCGATATTCACAACCACTGTAATCTGTCCTCTGACAGCGCCGCTGCTCCGGAGGACATGGCGAAAACGGCGTTTGATCTGGGGGTTGCGCACTTCGCGCTGACCGACCACATCGAACTTGACGAGTTCCACGACGGCGAGTGGGATTACCCCGCGGCGATAGCCAAAACCCGCCCGACTTTCGAGAAGCTTCGAGCCGAATACGACGGCAAAATGCACATCTACTACGGAGCGGAAATAGGTCAGGCAATGTACAATCTTCACGCGGCGGAGGAAATTCTGGCAACACATGATTATGATTTTGTGATAGGTTCTGTTCACAGAACCTGCCATCATGAACACATGGGTAAGATACCCGACAACGAATTTGACCGCAAACGCGTTATAATCGAGTATTGGGAGGATATGCTGAACCTTGTGGAATGGGGAAAGTTCTGCACTCTCGCGCACATGACGTTCTTGCTGAGGTTTACGAACGTCGATACGCCAACGGGATTGGTAGTTGACAAGGCAGAACGCTCACAGGCGGCGTTTGACACCTACAAGTCCATAATCGACAAGATACTGGAAACAATTGTAAAAAAAGATATTGCGCTGGAGGTCAACTCCTCGGGTTACCGCCGAGGTTTGGGCGGACCAATGGCAGCCGCGCCGTTTATTAAGCGTTACAAGGAATTGGGCGGCAAACTGATAACCGTCGGCTCTGACGCTCACCAAACTTCGGATATCGCGAAAGATATAGATAAGTGTTACGCGCTGCTTCGCGATATAGGATTTAACGAAATCTGCGTTTTCGAGAAGAAAGAACCGAAATTTATTAAAATATGATTTTTTTTATTTTACTTTGCTCCCCGCTCCGCGGAGAGCAAAGAAAGGAGATATGTATGAACACAAACAAACTTTTAGACCTCTTACGGCAGAACGCGCGTCTTTCGGACGCTGAACTTGCCGCGATGCTCGGAGAAACGGAAAGCGCCGTAAAAGACGAGATAAAGCGTCTTGAGGGCGATGGCATAATCATGGGCTATTCGGCGATAATCGACGAGGAAAAGGTTGACGAGACAGGCGTTACCGCGATTATTGATATGAAAATAACGCCCATTAAGGACTGCGGCTTTGACGACTTGGCGCACACAATAATGGAATATGAGGAGGTCGACAGCGTGTTCCTGCTTTCGGGACAACAGGATTTGTCGGTTACGATAAGCGGCACAAGTCTTCGAAACGTAGCGCTGTTCGTATCCGAACGTCTGGCGGTGCTTGACGGAGTTCTGTCGACCACCACGCACTTCATTCTGCGCCGTTATAAGGAAAAAGGGCACATATTCAATGAGGACAATTTTGACGACAGGGGGCTGGTTTCCCCGTGATGGACTACGAAAAACTGATACCGAAAAAAATAAGCGAAATCCAGCCGTCGGGAATAAGGAAGTTCTTTGATATCGCGCAGAGAGTCGAGGGCGTTATCTCGCTCTCCGTCGGTGAGCCCGACTTCAAAACCCCATGGGCGGCGCGCAAAGAAGCGATAAACATTCTCGAAAAGGGCAAAACGGCGTATACGGCGAACAGCGGTCTTATCGAACTGCGAAAGACCGTATGCAATTACTTGAAGAAATTTATCCGCACGGAATATGACCCGAACAACGAGGTCATAATTACGGTAGGCGGCTCGGAAGCTATCGACCTCGCGATAAGAGCTATGATAGAGCCGGGCGACGAGGTACTCGTTCCCGAACCGAGTTTTGTGTGCTATTCGCCGATAACCGCAATGATGGGCGGCAAAGCCGTTCCTATCGTCACTAAGGCGGAGGATAAATTCAGACTCACAGCGGCGGCTCTCAAAGAAAAAATCACATCAAGAACAAAGCTGCTTATCCTGCCCTATCCCAACAACCCCACGGGCGCCGTTATGCGCCGCGAGGACTTGGAGGCGATAGCCGAAGTACTGCGCGATACGAACATAGTCGTCGCGAGCGACGAGATTTACGCGGAAATGACTTACAACGGCGAAAAACACGTCTCCATAGCCGAAATGGACGGTATGCGCGAGCGTACGCTCGTAATAAGCGGCTTCTCGAAAGCATACGCTATGACGGGCTGGAGATTGGGCTACGTCTGCGGACCTCAGCCGATAATCAAGCAAATGCTGAAGCTTCACCAATACTGCATAATGTCAAGCCCGACGGTAAGCCAATACGCGGCTATCGCGGCAATGGAAAAGTGCGGAGACGACGTTAAGCACATGGTTGAGGAATACGATATGCGGCGTCGCTTGGTAGTCAAAGGCTTTAACGATATGGGGCTTACCTGTTTTGAGCCGGAAGGCGCGTTTTACGTGTTCCCATGCATAAAGTCCACGGGTATGACAAGCGCGGAATTCTGCGAAAAGTTGGTTTACGAAAAAAAAGTCGCGGTAGTGCCGGGTTCGGCGTTCGGCGAGAGCGGCGAGGGCTACGTGCGCGTTTCTTATGCATACTCCGTGGCGCACCTTACAACGGCGCTTGACAGAATACGCGAGTTTTTAGAGGAGCAAAAAAAGTGATCACACTTATCGCGAACGCGAAAATCAATCTGTTTTTGGATATAATAAGCAAACGTTCGGACGGTTATCACGATCTGGAAACCGTTATGCAGAGCGTTGACCTCTCAGACATTGTTACGGTGGAAACGGCGGATAAAATAACCGTTGACTGCTCCGACCCGATGATTCCCGAAAACGAGGGAAACATTTGTTATAAATCCGCCGACCTGTTCTTCGCTCTGCTCGGAAAACGCGGCGGCGCGGAAATTTACATTGAAAAGCGTATACCGCATGGCGCGGGACTTGGCGGCGGCAGCGCGGACGCGGCAGCCGTTTTGCGAGGCTTAAACAGGCTTTACGACCATCCGTTCAACGAGGAAACGCTGTTAAAGCTCGGTGCGAAAATAGGCGCGGACGTACCGTTTTGTATGACGGGCGGTCAAAAGCGCTGTTTGGGCATAGGAAACGATATGGAGAACGCAAGCGTATACGATTGGAGCGATTACCTGATTGTAAAGCCCCATTTCTCGTGCGGCACCAAAGCCGCCTACGCTCAATACGACGAAGATCCAATGCCGCGGCATGACGGTACGGACGTTTACAACGTGTTCCGTGCGCTTTACCAAAACACAACGATAAACGATATCGTCCAAAACCTTAAGGCTTTGGGCGCACAAGCAGCGGAACTTACAGGCAGCGGCTCGGCGGTGTTCGGAGCGTTTGACGACAGAAAATCCGCGATAAACGCCGCCAAAGCGTTCCCAAGCTGTTTTACAGCCGTATGCAGACCGGCTTCAAAGGGCATAGTTTTAATTGATGACTGACAATGGTAATCGTTCATTATCAATTGTACATTCTATAATATCATTTTAGAAAGGTGGTAAATTATGGTAACACTGCAAAATCATGTCGGCAAGATCACTATTTCGCCGAACTATTTTACCGAGCTTATCGGGAATACCGTGGCGAAATGTTTCGGGGTCATTTCAATGAACGTTACGGGCGTTAAGGAAACGCTGCAAACGGTTCTGCCCTCGGGAAAAAACCACGAGCGCAGACGCGGCGTGCGGGTGCGCTTTCTGAAAGACAAGCTGCTTATTGACCTGCACATCTCGCTGATGTACGGCGTAAATATGAACGCTGTGATACGGTCTATTATAAATAAGGTAGGATACACAATAGAACAGAGCACGGGGATTTCGGTCGAAAAAGTCAATGTGTACGTCGATTCTATAAGAGTTTAACAGAAAGGGATTTAAGGGGTATGACAATTACCGGAAAGCTCCTGCGCGACGCGCTTATTTCGGGAGCGAACAATATTTACAACCAAAAGCAAGAGGTAGATGAATTAAACGTGTTCCCCGTACCCGACGGCGATACGGGAACGAATATGTCTATGACGATAAAGAACGCCGTAGCCGAACTTGAAAACACTTCCGACTCGGCGACGGCGGGCGAAGTGGCGAAAAAAGCCGCTTCGGCTATGCTGCGCGGCGCGCGCGGAAACTCAGGCGTTATTCTGTCGCTGCTGTTCAGGGGTCTTTCCAAGGGGCTCAGCGGCAAGGAAACCGCTTCCGCAAGCGATCTGTCCGCAGCGCTGAAAATAGGCGTGGACGCGGCTTACAAATCCGTAATGAAGCCCACCGAGGGCACTATACTCACGGTATCGCGCGAGGCATGGGAAAACACCGCCGCTCTCGCGAAAGAAAACGTCTCCGCCGCCGAGTTTATTGAGGAATATATTATCGAAGCGAAAAGATCGCTTGAAAGAACCCCCGAGCTGCTACCCGCGCTGAAAAAAGCGGGCGTTGTGGACGCGGGCGGTATGGGACTTATCGTTATTCTCGAAGGAATGTTGAAAGTACTGTCAGGCGGCGCGATGATTGCCGCAAACGACGCTGTAAAGCCGCAGACTCCCGCGGCGGCTGCCGCCGCAGAGCAGGTTCCGATGTACTCCTACAACGCGGAATTCGTCATCGAAAAGGACGGTGCGGCACGCGACACAACGGCGCTCTGTGCATATCTGGAGACTATATGCGGCAACGCGTCCGTAGTTGACGACGACGGCATTATCAAAATTCACGTTCATACAAACAACCCCGGAAAGGCTCTCGAAGAGGGCTTGAAGTTCGGACAGCTTGACAACGTTAAGATAGAAAATATGCGTAAGGCGCAAGGCGGCGTTATAAAAGCGGACAAGGCGGCGCAGCGCAACAAGAAAGCTCCGGCGGAGATAACCAAGGACACGGGCTTTGCGGCTGTGGCTGCGGGCGCGGGCGTGGAAGCGCTGTTCAAAGATCTGGGCGTCGACCAAGTGATACGCGGCGGTCAGACTATGAACCCCTCCACCGAGGATCTGCTGGAGGCTATAGAGCAGACACCCGCACGGAACGTTTTCGTGCTGCCAAACAACAAGAACATAATAATGGCTGCCGAACAGGCGGCGGGGCTTACAGACAGGAACGTCTGCGTTTTGCAGACACGGACTATTCCGCAGGGAATTTCGGCTATGATGAACTACGACCCCGACGGCGACTTCAAAACCAATCGCGCCGCAATGACGGAAGCTATCGACCGCGTAGGCAGCGGACAAATAACGTTTGCGGTACGCGACAGCGAATTTGACGGTCACAAGATAAAACAGGGCGATATTCTCGCTATGGATAACGGCAAGATAGTTTTCACGGAAAAAGACCTTGAAAAAGCTCTCGTGAAGCTTACGAAGCGGCTTATAAAATCCTCATCGAGCTATATAACCGTACTGTACGGTGCGGACGTGCCCGAAGCGGACGCAAACGAGGCTTTTGATGCTTTGCGTTCCAAGGTAAGCGACGATATAGATATCGTATTGGTAAACGGCGGTCAGCCCGTTTATTACTACATTATTTCCGTTGAGTAAAAGCGGCGGGATATGGAGATAACCTATTTAAAGGGCGTGGGACCCCAAAAGGCGGAGCGCTACAAAAAGCTCGGCATAGAGACCGTCGAGCAGCTTGCCGAGCACTATCCGCGCGGTTATGTGGACTTTACGGAACCACAGCGCATTTGCGACGCGGAGATTGGCGAAACTTGCGTTATCAAAGCGACTGTTCAGCACAAGACCTACCCGTCGAACTACGGCGGGCGAGTTTTGGTGTTCAAGGCTCTGCTGACGGACGGGCTGGGAGAGATAACCGCCGTGTTCTTTAACGCAAAATTCACGTTCGATACTTTGTCGATCGGCAAGGAGTACGTTTTCTGCGGCAAGGTAACCGGCGACCCGTTCAACTTACAGTTAGCTTCTCCGCAATTCGTTGCGCCCGAAAACGCGGGACTGCTGCCGAAATATCCGCTCACCAAAGGACTTTCCAACACCGTCGTGACAAAGGACGTCAAAACGGCTCTTAAAGAGGTGAAACGCGCCGAAACTTTCCCGCCCGAAATTACGGGCAAGTATAAGCTTATGGGCGCGGACGAAGCTATGCGGAGCATACATTTTCCGAAAACGCGCGCCGAATACGAAGCGGCGCGCAAGCGTTTGGTGTTTGAGGAGCTGCTTACGCTCAAGTTAGGGCTTTCGCAGCTTAAAAACCGCGGGCGCTCGCTTTCGGGCGCGGTAATGTCGGACGTTGATATGAACGCGTTTTACAACTCGCTGCCGTTCGTTCCCACAAACGCACAAATGAGCGCCGTTTCGGACTGTCTCAACGATATGAAGCGGCTTTGCCCAATGAACAGGCTGATACAAGGAGACGTCGGCTCGGGAAAGACGATGGTCGCGGCGGCGACTGCTTATTTCGCGGCGAAAAACGGGTTTACCACGCTTGTGATGGCTCCCACCGAAGTGCTGGCTCATCAGCATTATGAAACGTTCTCGGGATTTTTGAAGCCGCTCGGGATAAAGCTCGGCATACTGTCGGGCAGTATGACCGCCGCCGAAAAGCGCGAAGCGCGGACGGCGGCAAAATCGGGAGAGATCGACGTGCTTATCGGCACTCACGCGCTTATCCAAAAAAGCCTTGAAATTAGCCGACTGGGACTTGTTGTAGTCGACGAACAGCACCGTTTCGGCGTAGGACAGCGTTCGGCGCTTGCCGAGAAAAGCGAAAGTTCGCCGCACATTTTGGCGATGTCCGCTACCCCGATACCGAGAACGCTCGCGCTTATTATGTACGGCGACTTGGACGTTTCGGTGATAAACGAAATGCCGAAAGGACGTATTCCGGTAAAGACCTACGCGGTGGACTCGAGCTTTCACACCCGCGTGTACAACTTCATCAAGAAATACATCGCGGCGGGGAAACAGGCGTTTATCGTCTGCCCGAGGGTCGAGGTAAACGAAAACGACGCAAGCGACAAGAAAAGCGCGATAGAATACTACAACAAACTGACCGCGAACGAGTTCAAGGGGATACCGACGGGGCTTCTTTACGGCAAAATGAAGCAATCCGATAAGGACGCTGTGATGAACGATTTCCGCGACAACAAGCTGAAGCTGCTCATCTCCACAACGGTCATCGAGGTAGGTATAGACGTGCCGAACGCCGTTGTTATGCTTATCGAAAACGCAGAGCAGTTCGGCCTGTCGCAGCTTCATCAGCTTCGCGGACGCGTCGGGCGCGGCAAGGACGAGAGCTTCTGCATTTTGATGACGGACAACAAAAGCGAATATACCCGCGCGCGTATGCAGGCTATGAAAGAAACTGCGGACGGCTACAAGATAGCGGACATAGATTTACGGCTCAGGGGTCCGGGTAACTTTTTCGGGCGTGAACAGAGCGGTCTGCCGCCTATGAAAGTGGCGGACTTGGCGGACGACGCGGACGTGCTCGGCGAGGTCGAAACGCTGTCCGAGGAAATTCTTAAAACCGACGCGCGTCTGGAACGCTCGGGGCACGAGGGCTTAAAGGCGAACGTGCAAAGGCTGTTTGGAAATGTTGACGAATTTGGATGGAACTAATGACAATCAACGAGTTCTTATTTGGGAGTGAAATGTGTGATTGAATTAAAACAAGAGCGCTGGCGCTATCCGAGGTTCTTTTGCGATAACGTCTGCGAGGACGGCGCAGTGATTACGGGCGAGGATGTTCGACACATTACGTCCGTTTTGCGTATGAAAACGGGCGATATCGCGGTAATATGCGATGGACACGGCGCCGACTATCTGTGCGAATTGAGATCTGCGGAAAGCGGCTCGGCGGAGTTTTCGGCTTTGGAAAAATCTCCCAACCTTGCCGAGCCGAGTATCAGAGTGCGTCTGTTTCAGGCTATGCCGAAAAGAGACAAAATGGACTTTATTGTGCAAAAAGCAGTGGAATGCGGCGCGTGCGAAATAGTTCCGATATTCACAAAGCGCTGCGTTTCGCGCCCCGACGAAAAGTCGCTCGCAAAAAAGCTGGTCAGATGGCGCAAAATCGCCTACGAAGCCGCAAAGCAGTGCGGGCGCGGCATTGTTCCGACCGTTGGGGAGGCAGTGAATTTGTCCGCGCTTAAAAGTCTCACGTCAGCAGAAAGCACTCGGATACTGTTTTATGAGTGCGCCGAAACGCCGCTTAAAAACGCGGTGTCCGAGTTCAAAAACAACGTTGACATAGTTATAGGCAGCGAGGGCGGCTTTGAAGCTTCCGAAGCCGAAGAACTGCAAAAACTCGGCTTTGCGTGCGTTTCACTGGGGCGGCGTATTCTCCGCTGCGAGACCGCCCCGATAGCAGCGCTTTCGATTTTGATGAATGTCACAGGAAATATGTAACTTGTTTGTGAAAATTTACCAAAAAATTGCGTGAGTACTTGCATTATTTTTGCAAAAGGTATATAATGTATTTATAGCAGTTTATTCTGCGATATTTCAAGGAGGTAACGGTCTATGAAGGCTTTTGGTATTTTAATGGTAGGTGCGTTGGCTGTCGCGGGCGGTATTGCAGCGGCAACTTATATCACCAAAAAGAAGATCGACAAGGAAAACGAAGAGAATTATTACGACGATTGGGATAACGACGATATCGACGACGATTGGGACTTTGATTTCGACGAGGATATGGAAATTGAGGACGAGCCGGCGGCTCCCGCAGCGGACGAATCCACTGTTCCCGAGGAAAAACCCGATGTTGAGGAAACTAAGGCGGATATCCCGGAAGAAACAAGCTTCAATGATGTTTTCGGCACCGAAGAAGCGGGCGGTTCCATTGACGAAGAGCTGTGAGAGTTATCGGCGGCGCGCAAATAATTGATGACCCGGCGGCAGTAAAAACACTGCCGCTTTTGGTATTATGCGTATTATTTCGGTTTATGAACAAAAGTCCTTGACATTTTGTTTCAAACGCTGTATAATAAGTATAAATCGGTATATAATTCAAAACGTTATTGGAAAGGAGAAAAATTATATGGCAAGATTTCGTGCAGCTCCGCTTTTCGGCGATCAAATGGTTTTACAGCGCGGAAAAAACATCAGCGTTTTTGGAACTGGCGAGGACGGCGTTACGGTCGTCGCAGAGCTTTGCGGCTTTGAGACTCAATGCGTGGTCACAAACGGGCGCTGGAAAGTGGTGTTTCCGCCTACGGGCGCATGCCGCCACATGAATATGACGCTTACCGACGCCGAAACCGGTGAATACATCTATTTTGAAAACGTAGCGATAGGCGAGGTGTGGCTTGCGGGCGGTCAATCCAATATGGAGTATGAACTCTGTAACTGCAAAGGCGGCGAGGACGCCTTGCAAAACGACGAAACAAAGGACGTACGGTATTTCTATGTTCCCAAAAGAACTCTTCTTGACGAGGATCACGAAAGCGCGCTCAACGAGACTACATGGGAACTTTTTTCCAACAAAGAAAGCGCCAAGCACTGGAGCGCCGCGGCATATTTCGGCGCGAAAGAGATTTCGGAATATCTCGATGTGGTCGTGGGAATAATCGGCTGCAACTGGGGCGGCACTTCCGCTTCTTGTTGGTTGGACAGAAAGTACGCCCGCGGCGGCGCGGCAGTCTATTTCGACGAATACGACGCGTATATGGAGGGAAAAACGATCGACGAGGCTGTCGCCGATTACCGCGAGTATCAGAAATATCAAGCGGAATACGACGTAAAACGCGCGGAGTTTGAAAAAACGCACCCTCACCCCACGGAAGCAGAAGCTGCCGAAGCCTGCGGCGAAAACAAATATCCCGGACCTCCCGCGCCGTGCAATCCGTGCTCTCCGGGCGTTTTGTACGACAGTATGGTGAAAAATGTCTGTCCGTACACAATAGGCGGAGTATGGTGGTATCAGGGAGAAACCGACGAAATACATCCGCGCGCGTACTACACGCTGTTAACGCAGCTAATCAGGAATTGGCGCGAGGCTTGGCGCGACGACAGCTTACCGTTCGTTATCGCGCAGCTTCCTATGTTCGCGGGTGAAAACCCCGACGGTGAAAGCTGGTGTATTATCCGCGAAGCGCAAATGCGGGTCTACGAAACTATAAAGAACACAGGTATCGTTGTGCTTGCCGACTGCGGAGAACGCGACAACATCCACCCATCCGACAAAAAGCCCGTGGGACACCGTTTCGCCATGCAGACCTTGAATATGGTTTACGGCGGCGCCGACGGGGCGTTCGCACCGACAACAGATTACGCAGTCTGGCGCGGAGAGACCGTGGAACTGCACTTCAAGAACTCGAAATTCGGCTTTAAGGTCAACGGCGAGCCTGATGGCTTTGAGGTATGCGGCGAGGACGGAGTTTATCATCCCGCTTTTGCGGACATTTCGGGCGAGCGCATTTTCATAAGCTGCGATTCGGTAAAAAACCCGTGCGGAGTGCGCTATCTTTGGAGAAATTATGCGGAAACACACATCTTCAGTATGTTTGGACAACCGTTGGCGCCGTTTAGGATAAATAAATTATAAAAACAAGGCGGATATATAAATCGGAGGGTTATGTATGATAGCATTGGTAACGGGCGCAAGCTCGGGGATAGGTCGCGATATCGCGCGAAGCTTGGCTCGTCACGGCATTAACGTGATTTTGACGGCACGCCGCCGCGACAGGCTCATAGAACTGAAAAACGAGCTTATTGAAAAATACGGCGTTAAAGCGATGTGCATTTCCGCGGATCTTTCAAAGGACGAGCAGGTTTTCAAGCTCTACGACGCGGTGAAGAAATACAACATTGATATTCTTATCAACAACGCGGGCTTCGGCGTTTTCGGTGAATTCACCGAGACCAACCTCGAACGCGAACTTGATATGATAAACGTCAACATCAAAGCGTTCCACATACTGTTCAAGCTGTTTCTCCGCGACTTCAAAAAGCGGGGCTGCGGGTATATTCTGAACACTGCCAGTGCGGCGGGATTTATCCCCGGACCGTGGTTTTCATCGTACTACGCCGGCAAGAGTTATATTGTTAGAATGACGCAGGCGGTAGCCGAGGAGCTTCGAGTTTCCCATACCGGAGTGCACGTTTCAATGCTCTGCCCGGGACCCGTTTCAACGGAGTTCTGCGAAACGGCTCAGGTTAAGTTCCGCTCAAGGCTGTACAGCAGCGAAAAGCTTGCCGAACACGCGGTGCGCGAGATGTTCGCGGGCAAGCTTCTCATCTGCGAAAACGGCTTCTCAAAACTTATGCTGTCGCTGAGCAAGCTGGTTCCGGACAGAGTGATGGCGTTCGGCGCGGGATTGTTCCAATCGAAAAGGAAGCGTTCATAATGGCAAACACAACAAAAATCAATGTGCGGTATAACGAAACCGACGCTATGGGCGTGGTACATCACGCGGTCTATCCCGTGTGGTTCGAGATGGCGCGCACGGACTATATAAAAGCCATCGGTTACAGCTACTCGCGAATGGAAGAAAACGGAGTGATGCTGCCGGTAACGGGTCTGTCGCTCAAATACAAACGTCCCGCAAAATATGACGATGACGTTTCGGTCACCGTAAGGATAACGCGGCTGACGCCCGCGCGTATCGAGTTCGCCTACACGATAACGCGCTGCTCCAACAATGAAATTCTTGTCGTCGGCGAAAGCGCTCACGCGTTTGTTGACGCGTCGACTTTCGCTCCGCTGAACTTTAAAAAGGCAATGCCCGAATTTTTCTCGGTTCTCGAGCGCGAGGCTCAAAAGGACATTCAAGAATAAAAAGTTCCCCCGAAATGATTTTCGGGGGATATTTGATATTTATAATAAATGGGAAGAAAATATGCGAAATTATCAATCGCCCTTATATTCTGACAGCTCGACTTCTATGTCCATTTCCTTTTCGTGACCAAGCTGATTTGTACGGATGACGGTCACGGTCACGGTGTCGCCGGGTTTTTTCTCCGAGAAAATGTTCATAATATCGTCCTCGAATACAGACTTGCCGTCCAGCTTGACAATGGTATCGCCGACAACCAAGTCGCTGTTTGCGACAGCCATATCCTGATCGATCTTTGTTACCTGCCAGCCCGCGATCTCGCCGCGATATGCCGCAGCCGTCTCGTTTATACCGAGATATGTTATGCCGAGAATGGCGCGTCCGGAAACGTATCCCTTATCGATAAGGTCGTTGATAACGCCTTTTGCTTCGTTTATCGTAATTGCAAAGCCAAGGCTCTCCGCGTAACTGTCAACGCGCTTCTCATTGACTATGCCAATCACTTCGCCGTAGGTGTTGAACAACGCGCCGCCCGAGTTTCCGCTGTTTATCGGAGTGTCCGTCTGAATGGCGGTAAGCCCGCGCTGACTGTCGGACACCTGACGGTTAAGACCCGAAATTATACCTTTCGTTACCGAACTTTCATAACCGAGCGGGTTGCCTACCGCGATAACATCATCGCCGAGACGCAGCGAATCCGAATCGCCGAGCTTTGCCGCGGGAAGATCGCTCGCTTCTATTTTCAGCACCGCCAAATCGGTATCCGCGTCCGTACCGCAGAGCGTCGCGTCGTATGTCTCCTGACTTACAACGCCCGTGTCGGGATCGGTGTCGCTCACTTTTACAGTAAACTCCGTGCTGCCCTCAACAACGTGGTTGTTCGTAACAATATAACCGTCCTTTGAGATTATAACGCCGCTCGCCGCGCCGTACTGCTGTCTCTGACCGCGGTAGTTCACAAAAGTCTCGATGTAGACTACGCTGTCGCGCACCGCGTTCACAAGGTCGCGCGTATACATATAAGTTCCGTCCGTTTTATATTCAACGTTGCTTGTGACGGTGTGCTGCGTCGAAACTATATCCTTTTGCATTTCGTCAAGAGTGGGAGTGCCGCTTGTGTGAGTATCATCGTTATCCGTTTTTGCAGGCTTTGATGTATCGTTCGGCGAGCTTACGACAGCCGTAGAACGCGCTCTGTTAGCGAGATATGTGCCGCCGAAGCCAGCGCCGCCGCCAACAATAAGCACGCCCGCCAGAAGCGCCGCAACTTTCGCCGTAGTATGAGACTTGCGCGGCGGCTTGGGACTCGGAACCGGATATTGCGGTATCTGCGGGTTTGATGTACCGGAAAATTCACCGTTGTTAAAATTATTCATATCATTCATATAAAACAGTCCTTTCGCTTATCGATCCACGAAAAGTTTGCACAATTTTCAAGCGGCTTTTCACAAGACTATGCGACGGTTGTCGCTTAGATAGTGTTTAAATTACGTGGATTACTGTAATATGTTTTATACTCCCCACTACAGCAAAATGCACAAATCCTGTCGGCATAAATTTCGTGTGTTTTCGTTGTCGTCCTTGCCTTGCGACAGCAAGGCTGCGTCCTCCGCCTCAACACACAAAATTTCTGCCTGACATTCTTTGCACATTTTGCTGTAGCGGCGAGTAAACTTTATGATTTGATTATACAGCGCGTTTGTGTTAAATTTGTGAAGTAATTTTGAATGTATAATTAAACTAAAACGACAATTTCTTATTCGTTTTGTGACTTTACCGCCTTATCTACCGCCAGCGCCAGCGCACACTCCAGGCGCTTTCGCATAAGCTCACAGGAAAGCTTGTGCGGCTTGCGGCAGTCGCCCTCGTAGATAAACGAGTTCGCGTTGCAGCCGCCCGAACAGTAGAACTTCGCCCAGCAGTCGCGGCAGCCTTCCTTGGAATAAAGGTGCGTTTTCGCGAAATAGGACTTAATATCGTCGTTGAACGTTCCGTCAATTAGGTTGCCCATTTTCCACTTCTCTATTCCCACGAATTGGTGGCAAGGGAAAATGTTTCCGTGAGGATCGACGGCTACATAGTCGTTTCCGCAGCCGCAGCCGCGCAGACGTTTAATAGCGCAGGGACCTTGGTCGAGGTCCACCATAAAATGAAAGAAGTTGAACTTGTCCTCGGTACGGTTCGCCATAACCTCGCAGAGCTTGTCATATTCGCTGTAAATGCGCGGCAAGTCCGCTTGCGTAATCGCAAACGGCTCTTTTTCATCCGTAACCACCGGCTCGGCGGAAAGCTGCTCAAAGCCCAATCCGCGCATGTGCAGAACGTCCTCGGTGAAGTCGAGATTGTATTTCGTAAACGTCGCGCGAACATAGTAATCCGTTCTGCCCTTTTGCGTTCTGCCTTTTACCAGCTTTTGGAATTTCGGAACGATAACGTCATAGGCGCTTTTGCCGTTGAGGGTTTTGCGGATACGGTCGGTGGTCTCGCGCCGCCCGTCCAGCGAGAGCACTACGTTCACCATTTCGCGGTTTATGTAATCTATTTTCTCATCGTCCAACAAAACGCCGTTGGTCGTTATTGTGAAGCGGAAATTTTTACCGTGCTGCTTTTCTATAGAACGCGCGTAGTCAACGGTCGCCTTGACCGTATCCCACGCCATAAGCGGCTCTCCGCCGAAGAAGTCAAGCTCGATATTCTCGCGGTTCGCGGACTTTTCAATAAGAAAGTCAATGGCTTTTTTGCCGATTTCCGGCGGCATTATGCAGCGCTCGCCGCCGAAGTCGCCGGTCTGCGCAAAGCAGTACTCGCACCGCAGATTGCAGTCGTGCGCGACGTTTAGGCACATCGACTTCACGGGGCTTTTCACCATAGTTTCGGAATACTTTTCGTAATCATCCTCGGTGAAAAGCTGCCCATCCTTATACAATTTGTATAATTCTCCGTAAGTCTCGGCAACGTCCTCTTTCGCGTATTCGGGGAAATCCTCCGCCAAATTCGCGGGAACGTTCGCGCCGTTTACCTCAAAAACCGCCGCCGACAACCGATCGAGCATATCAAAAGCGCAGTCGTCCATTACGTGAACGGCGTTGCTGTCGCTGTCAATAACGATGTTGTAACCTAATTGCTTAAATTTATGAACCATAACAAACCTCAGTATGTGTATTTTCTTTTTCATTACGATTTAATCGCGTTTCCCCCGCCGATGGCGGGGGAAACGCTGATAAAACCGTGCAGATTAAATTTACTTAACGCTCTCGCACTTCTGATTAGCCACGGTGCAGGAGGTCTTGCAAGCGGACTGGCAGGAGCTTGTGCACTTGCCGCAGCCGCCGTTTTCGGCGCTCTTTTTAAGGTTCGCCTTGTTGATAGTTACTACGTGCTTCAATGGGAACACCTCTTTCAAATAAGTATTGCGAAATTACGCTTATTTATATTATAACACATATCGCGATTTTTTGCAAGGGGTTTTATGATTTTTTATTTGGGTCGTCGTAAGCGTTGCGCTCGACATATCCCATCATTCGGTTATAGCTGATAACGTTGTAAGCAAAGCTGCAAATCGCCGCCGCTATAACGATAAGCCCCTCGTCGAGCGCTATTCCAACAATAAATGCGGCAACAAAAGCCAACATAGTAACGGTAAGCTCAAAAGCGTGTTCGCGTTTCCACTTTTTGGTGAAGTGTGCTTTGCGTTCCTCAAACGAAAACGGGCTTTCCGTGAGTATTTGTTTCAGATTTTCCTCGGCGGCGGTTTTTTCCTCGGACTGTTCAAGACGTTTTCCGCTTAACAGCTCGTTAATGCTCACACCGTAGAAATCCGACAGTTCCATAAGCATTTCAACGGGCGGCATATAATTGCCGTTTTCCCAGCGCGAGCTAGTCTTATTCGACGTGCCCAGCTTTTCGGCAAGCTGCTCTTGAGTAAGCTCTTTTTCTCGGCGAAGCTCCGCGAGAAATTTTCCGATTTTAATTGTATCCATAACGTCTCAGTCGAGTAGACAGTCTCGACACTCCTTTTCACAAAATTGTAAAGTGAAAGGCTTGCCTACTGCCCC
>CANRFR010000010.1 GCA_947629945.1 uncultured Clostridia bacterium
AACATCTTGCAGCAGGCAGCTCAGTCTATGCTCGCACAGGCAAATCAGCAGCCGCAGAGCATTCTCCAGCTTTTGGGCTAATTCAATAGCCGCTTAAATTCCGTGTAAATGTAAGGAGATTTTACTTATGACTGCTCAGGACAGCAAAGAAAAATCCAAGAAAAAACTTATCGTGATTTTGATAATAGTCATTGCCGCACTGCTTATCGCGGGTGGCGTGGCTCTCGCGCTAGTACTTAATAATGGCAAGGAAGAAGCCGACACCCCCGACGAGGGCTTGATTAAATATGATGAAGCCGCCGTTGCGCTGACTTCGGACGATTTCCGCGATAAGCTTGAGAAAGAAATCGAAAAAGCCAAAGAGGGTCAAGTAGCTTTAAAATACAACTACCAAGCCTACAGCGACGACGGAAAGCATTTTATATGCAGTCTCGGCAACTCCGAAGCGAACAATTACGATATGTACTTCAACATTTACACAAACGAAAGCTATGATGAACAAATCCTGCTTACGGGATTGTTCAAACCGGGCACGGGCTTAACGGAATTTGATTCCGATATAACGCTTTCGCCCGGGCAGCACGATGTTATCCTTGTTTTTACACTCGTTGACGACGACCACAAGACTATAAAAGGTCAGACAAAGGTCACTTATGAGATGATTGTAGACGGGGATACAAACGACAACTAATTTTAGGAGGACTAAAACTATGAGCAAGAAGATTTTATCAGCCGTTCTCGCGAGCGCAACTATACTTTCCACACTTAGCGTTTCCGCTTTTGCCGAGGAGCCTACTCAGGTAACCGGCTCGGCAGTAAGTGCTGCAGGCGCTACCACTTATAAGGTTGAAGCGGGTTTCCAGGCACCCACTATTGACGTGAAAGTTCCCTCTACATACAATGCAGTTATCAATCCCTACGGCGTACCCGTAAAGATTGGCACTACCGTTTATGGCGCTGGCGGCATTGCAAGTCCGTCTTATGAGATTGAGAACCTGAGCGCAGATGTTGGTATTAAGGTAAACGTAAACGCCAGCGCTACCACAAGGACTCTCACTATCGTAGATGCTGCAAGCAAAGTTGAAGAAAACAAGGATAAGTTCGCTTTCATCACCATCAACGCTGACAACGATGACGGTCAGGCAACGGGTTATACCGCTGTTGATGCTAAGACAGAGACCATAGGCGAGGAAGAGTGGGCTACGTCTAAAACAATGCTCAAGCTGTCAAAGAAAGATGACGCAACACCCAAGGGTTACCTTTGGTTCGCGGGTAATGTTCCCGAGGAGCCGGAAGAGGCTTGGACCACAACCGATAAGGTAAACATCAATTTGGTTCTCGACATCAAGCCGTTTGGTGTTAAGCCCGTAACGTTTGAAGCTGATGATGCAGGCATATTCACAGCTGCTGCAACATCTGATCAGGGTACGCTTGTTCTGACATCTGTTGACAAGGCGAACTCTATTTATGAGTACAACTTGTCTCTCTCTGCTGCCGGAACTCAACCTACGTTCACTTTGAATAATGCTTCCGGAACCCCGTCCTACGCAATGGGCAATGGCAACAATGTGCTTCGTGTAAATGCTGGTGCTAATGGAATCCAGTCCATAATGGGTAATGCCGGTGATACCGACGATCTTACAATTACCGTTGGCACAGGTAAGATTATAATCCACGTAACTCTTACTGCTTAATCTAACCTCAATTCTACTTAAAACTTGACAGCTTCATTCCGCAAAGCGGATTGAATGTGATAGTTTAACAATTGCGCCCTCCCCTTACGGGGAGGGCGTTTTTGTGTGCGCGTATATGTGTGAAATGATGATTTTCGTGAAGATATTAATTCTTACCGTTCTGCTGCTTTGCGAAAAATTCATTTATTTCTTTTTTGATTTCTTCCGGCTTAGAGGTTTTTAAAATATATCCCGAAGGCTTTAAGGGCATAACTCCAATCACGCTTGCGGGGTCTCTGCGCCCCGTAAGGAAGATAACCGGCACATTAGCAAAAACCTCGTCCGAGCGGAGCATCTCCAATGTTTGGCGACCGTCGCACACCGGCATTTCGTAGTCAAGAAGCACCAGATCCGGAGCATCCAACGCAATGGAGCGAATAGCCGCGACCCCCGAATCCACCATGGAAACAGAATAGTCGTCCGAAAGCATTTTTTTCATTCCCTCGCGCATGGTGAGGGAATCGTCTACGATAAGCACCTTTTTACGCGGATTTCTTTTTGCTTGCTCTTCCTTTTCCTTACGGCGGTTCAGATACTTTTCAACCTCAGCGGCGGCGTTATCGGACATAATAGAAAAGCCGATACCCGTTTCGAGCAAATGCGGCGCGATCACGCAGTAAGCGAAGTAACCTACTCCCGTGTCAAACAACAGACTCAACTGATGCTCGCATTTAACCATAATCTTGTGAAAATCGCTGTAAGAAAGAAAATCCTCTTCTTCAAGACCGTAATGAGACAATGCCGGAAAACACTCCATAGCCCTATTCACAAATTGTCTTGCGGAATAACGCGTAGCGTGTATCAACATAGTATCCAGTTCGTTCGTATGTATTCCGAGAACCTTTCCTACCGTATTTATAACCATCTGCTCCTCGAATACCAGAATGATTTCCAACTTTTCATCTATATTGGGAGCGCCGTAGACCAAACGGTAGTATATTCCGTTTCCGAACTTTTCCGCGCCGTATCTGTCGCTTATAAGGTGCGCTTCAACATGAAACATATTAAACAACTGTTGGAGAATCACCTTTTTAATATCATCCTGCTCCTCGCCGGTAAAAAGATTGCTCCAATGTAATGCCGTTTCTTTGTTCGCTATCACAATATCCTCGGTGAGCGTGTGACCAATAAGCCATCCCGCGCAAACTCCAAGAAAATGATCCAATGAATTCTTGGAATAGTTAGTGCGCTCCAGCTCTTTCTCCAAAGCGGGAAGCATATTTTCACGGAAGTTTTGATGAAGAAGACGATGCTGCGGAAGTTCTTTGTAATTTATGGACTCCATATAAGCTTCTTCATTGGAAAAATGTGTGAGCGCATGGGTCTTAAAGAACTTAATACCCTCGTTGCAAACCCACTCAATATCCTTTCCTTCTTTTTCCATAGCAAAAAGCTTATTGATTATACTAAAGAGCTGACGGTGTTCCTTATCAATGCTCTCTACGCCAATATTATACTCTTCCCGCCATTCGTATTCATCACTCATGCCGAAAACCCTCCCGCTGCACTATGTTTTTTTCGCATAAAATTACGCAAGATTTTGTCAAAAAATTTTTATAAAGATTCGCTTGCGCTTTCCCGGTTCCGTCTTTCAGATACAATTTCTCTTATTAGTATAACACATTCAACCGTTTTTGTCAAGCTATTTTATGGTTGTATAACAAAAGGTTTAAGGCATGGGTCGGCAAGGACGTACACGGAGCGCTCAAGACGCAGGCGATAAGGCTTGCAAAACGAGGTGTAATCCGAGATCCGAGCGTGTGCGAATGTACATGGCGTTCCGAAAAACACTTCGAGGGCGCGGCTTCTTCTTTTGCCCGCTTATGCGGTGTTGCCTGTAATTGTTTTGCGTTCATAGATACATTTTTACATGTACATAGGTTATGTGTGACGTCGCATATTATAAACAATCAATGCGTTTTGTTGAAATTAACGGAAATCTCACCGCATTTTGCAGCACATTGCTGAAAATACTCGTGCAATATCCTATTAATACATTCTCTTTATCTCACTTGAGACGTTTTTTTGTACGTTTTGGCTGCGGTTATCTGTAAATATGGAAGTTTTTTTACAAATTTCGAGAAAAGTTTCACACAAATGCTAAAAAAAATGTTATAATATATATGATATCATTGTTTTACCCGCGTGTAATCCATGAAAACAAGTTCTATATTCGGATAGATGCGGGAGGCGTCTCAAAACAAAAAATCTGTACTTCGGAGGTTTATTTATGAGTTCAATTAAAGCGAAGATCTGTTCACTTGTCATAGGATGCACTGCGGCAGCGTCCTTGACAGTCAGTTCGATAAGCATTATCAGCGCAAACAATCTTATCAACAACGATTCCGCACAAATCATGAACGACGTGTGCCACAACGCCACAGCGGATTTTAACGCGGCGCTTTCACGAATAGAACAGGCGGTCAACACCATGGCGTTCTATATCGACAACAATCTTGATGACTTTGAAAGGTTTAAGACCTCGAACGAATACGTTGACGAGTTTACCGACAGCCTTCAACCGCTTCTGCGTGCCGCGGCGCGCAACACCGACAGTATAGTATGCGCCTATGTACGCTACAATCCCGAGTTTACCGACCCCGAATCGGGTGCGTTTCTGTCAAGAAGCAACCTCGACGCGCCCTTTGAGGAATTGGTTCCGACGGATTTCAGTATGTACGATCCGTCCGACCTTGAGCACGTGGGTTGGTATTACATACCCGTAAACAACGGTCAGCCCACATGGATGGATCCTTATTACAATGCTAATATCGATATGAATCTCGTATCATATGTCAT
Source organism: uncultured Clostridia bacterium (assembly GCA_947629945.1). Lineage (GTDB taxonomy): Bacteria > Bacillota > Clostridia > Oscillospirales > Ruminococcaceae > CAG-115. The sequence goes on from CANRFR010000010.1 coordinate 4,533, forward strand.
TCCGCTTACCAAAAATGGAGAAAGCGTAGGCATTGTCGGCATGGATATCGACTTTTCGCTGCTTGAATCGCTTACCGAATGTGAGAACATCTACAACGATTCTACCGCGATATTGGTCAGCACAGACAACGATACCGCTCTTTTTGGAGACGGTATCGAGTACGGAGATAAGCTAAGCTCTCTCGACCCCGACAGTGAACTTTGCGGTGCGATAGCGTCTCAGGAAAGTTCCGAGGATAAGCTCTATGAAATGGAACTTAACGGAAATAAAATGCAGGCATCGTTCCGAAGTCTGCGCAATGGAATGAAACTGCTTACCGCGGCGTCCGAAAAAGAGATAAACAAAAGCGTAAATAATCTTTATATGCTGAGCGCCATTTCGTCCGGTGTGATAATCATTTTAGGCGCGGGAGTGGCGATCCTTGTAGCTTCCGGTATAGTTAAGCCGCTGCGCCGTCTTAACGACAAGGTTCGCGAGATAGCCGACGGAAATCTTGACGTTACCGTCGACGTGCACACCAAAGACGAGGTGGGAACGTTGGCAAACAGCTTTTCCATAACAGTGGCAAGGCTTCATGAATACATAGATTACATTGATGAAATATCGCTCATTCTCAACCAAATCGCGGAGGGCGATCTTGATTTTACGCTCACGAAAAGCTACGAGGGCAGCTTTGAGGAAGTCAAGAGTTCACTTTTAAATATTTCCGAAACGCTCAACGCAGTAATGAACGACATTAACGACGCCTCGAAGCAGGTGGCGCTCAAGTCGAGCGAGCTTGCGTCCGGAGCACAGTCGCTTGCACAGACAAGCACCGAGCAGAACGATTCCGTAAACGAGCTTTCCTCCTCCATTGAAAAGTTGACCCGCGACATTGACGAAAATAACAACAGTATTCACGCGGCGCTTGAATCTGTTGAATTCGCGGTATCGGGAATACGTGAAAGCGCAAAGGATATGGAAGAAATGAAGGACGCAATGGACGCTATTTCCGCGGCTTCCAGGGAGATCAGTTCCATTGTAAAGACCGTAGACGACATCGCAACGCAGACCAATATCCTTGCGATCAACGCCGCAATTGAAGCGGCAAGAGCGGGCGAATCCGGCAAGGGCTTCTCGGTAGTTTCGGGCGAGATACAGACGCTCGCTTCAAGGACAGCGGGCGCGACAAAGAATATATCCGAGCTTGTTCAAAAGGTAATGAAAACCGTGGAAAACGGCTCCGGTATCACCGATAAAACCAACGAATCGCTTAACCGCGTTTCGGGAGTATCGGACGGTATAGAAAAAGCGCTTAAAGATATTGCCGCGTCCAGCGAAACACAGGCGCAGTCGGTTGAGCAGATTAACATTGGTATCGAGCAGATCGGCGACGCGGTACAGAATAACAGCGCAACAGCGGAGCAAAGCGCCGCCGCGAGCGAGGAAATGAGCAGTAATGCTCAGATACTTCATGAGAGAGTATCCGTTTTCAAGTTGAAAAAACAGTAATCACGTCGGAAATGTGTTAGGAAGCCCTGATTTAATCAGAGCTTCCTTTAATATTATGTCGCTTAATTCTGCGGCTTACACCATTTCAGTCCTCGACAATGGAGTCTATCGCGACGGCGATAATCTCCGACCACATACCTATTATAATATCTATGTCGGCGGTCGAAACAAGAAGCTTCTTGTCCGCGCTGTCGCGCGTGATATCCGAGAGCTTGGAGACAGTGGGAACTCCCACGGCGACAACGGGACAGCCAAGCTCGCGCTCGGACAAGCCTCCGCACGTTATTCCCGCGCCCGACCCCGGAATAAGCCCCGCGCTGCCTATCTGCACGGTTTTGCCTATATAGCGCGGATCTTCACATGAAAGCGAATCGATAGCTATAACGCAGTCCGCTTTGAGTTCCCGCGCCGCCGCTTTAACAAGCCGCGCCGTATCGATACCGGTTTTAGCCGCCACGTCAGTTTCCACTGCCGCCAGAGAATAACGGCTGCCCTTTCGCGCCGCCAACCGCCGAACACACTCCGCGCCGAGACTGTCCTGTGTAACGTCCGGGTTGCCCAAACCCGCCGCGAACAGCCGCCCGCGCGGCGGAAGCATCTGCATGAGCGCTCGACGGAACAGCGCAGTCATACCCGCCGCTCTCGGACTTCCGTAAAGAGTGACATATCTTCCGCCGCGGCGTCCTATAGATTTGGCGGCAGCGTCGGAGAGCCGCACATCAACGATCTTTACTTCGCCTATCCGCCGCGAGTTTACAAAAGCGCCGTCTTTTTTCGTCAGTATTTTCGCCGACTCCAACGTCAAACCTTCCTTGTTCATATAACCTCCGATAAAATTTTTAAAAAATTCTTAAAACCCCTTGAATTTTTTCCCCGAATGTGTTATAATAAAATGTACTATGAGAAAAAACAAATCGAAACGCCAATAATTCGGGTAAACATAAAGCGTTTTTTGGTGAATATAAATAAATAATACCCTAAAACCTGCGTAAAATACCCGATTTTCCGCAAATTTCGATAACCTTGAAAACGGAGGTGAAAAACAATGCCGAATATTAAAAGCGCCAAAAAGAGAGTTCTCATCTCTAAGGCGAGAAACGAGGCAAACAAAGCCGCAAAGTCCACTCTGAGAACTTCTATCAGAAAGGCTCGCGCCGAGGGTGCCGACGCCGCGACTATCAAAGCGGCAAGCGTAAATGTTGATAAAGCGGCAGGCAAGGGTCTTATTCACAAGAACAAGGCAGCCCGCCTGAAATCACAGCTTGCAAAAAAAGCAAACGCTTAAATGTTTCGCCCGCAGCCTTAACGGTGTGCGGGTGATTGTTTTTTGAAGCGCGTAAACCGTTACATTATGCAGAAAAAAGGGGACAAAAGAACTATGAACAGAGACGAGATAGAGATAACCGATTTTGACGAAATAGACAAAGTGCTGAGCGAATCGAGGGTGTGCAGAATAGCGCTTTTCGACGGCGACTGGCCTTATATAGTGCCGATGTGCTTCGGATACAATCTTAAGGGCGGCAAGCTGGAGCTTTTCTTTCGCTGCGAGGAAAAGGGCAAAAAGCTCGACCTTATAAAAAACAACTCCAACGCCGCGTTTGAGATAGATAAGCTGCGCGAGATCGTTAAAACCGACAGGTTCTACGGCTTTTCCGTGCCGTCCTACAAAAGCATCACCGGCACGGGAGTTATCGAGGTGATAACGGGGATCGAAAAAATAACGGGTCTCGATTATATTATGAAAAAATACGGCGAAAAACCCGAAGAGGGCAAGCTGCCCGAACAGCTTTTGAACGCGTTCGCGGTGCTGAAGCTTACTGCGGGAGAATTTTGCTGTAAAGAACATAATGTGACGATCGAAAATTAACAGTTTCGGCGCGCTTCGCGCACATATTTAAATTTATGAGGCGGTGATTTATCCGATGAATAAAGACGAGCTTATCGAGCATTTCAAAGAATGGCGCGACAATGACGAAAACGAAAAAATCATCGCGGCAGTCATCGCGCTGCCACAAAGCAGCGTGGACGATGAAATTCTAAGCTGGCTCGCTCAGGCATATATTGATAAGGAAGAGTACAAGCGCGCCATCGCCGTGTTGGAAAGCACCAAGGAACGTATGGACGGCGATTACAAGTGGCAATTTATGATGGGACTGGCGCTTCTGCGCGCCGCGGACGACGACGAATGCGAGGACGACGACGATCTTCGCCGCAATATTCTCGAACGCGCGAAGGTGTGCCTTGCGCGCGGTATGAATATGAACCCGCCCGAGGACGTTCTGGATTCCGCGGACAGGTTTATGGAAGAGATAGAGAGTATGCTCGATGAAATAAACGGCTCTCCCGAGGAGGATTACGGCGACGATATCGAAGCCTACGACGACGATGAGCTGGACGTTCTGGAGGAGCACATCAAGGATAACTACGGCGATTTTCCGACGGTTTTCCACGAAATGACCTCGCGCGACATCATTCTTGACGTAGCCTGTATACCGCCCTCCAAGGAGCGCAATTTCTTCACGCTGGTTACAATGGGTATGGGCGCGCACCTTATGAATATTCCTGAAGCGCTGCCCGCCGACGAAAACGCCCGCGCGGAACTGCTCATCTGTCTGCCGCCCGACTGGAAGCTCGGCGAAAGCGATGAAAAATGGTTCTGGCCCATCGCTCTGCTGAAAGACTTGGCGAAGCTACCGCTAAACACCGATTCGTGGCTCGGTTGGGGACATTCCGTTGACCACCAGAATTATCTCGCGCCGAACACGAGCTTCTGCGGCTCGCTGCTGCTTTATCCGGAGGGCGTTTCCGACGACGCGGAATACTGCGTTCTTCCAAACGGCGACCGCGTGAATTTTTTCGAGGTCATTCCGCTGTACCGCGAGGAAATGGAGTTCAAAATATCGCACGACACACAGGCGCTTCTGGAACGAATGAAAAGCGTGAGCCACGTTGTGGACATAAACCGCCCCAACTGCTGCGAGGGCTTTGAGGACGAAAGCAGACCGCGCCCCGTTGATTCCGCAAAAACGCACAGCGACAAGATTGAGGAAAAACGTCTGCCGCTCGACCTTAAATGCGGCTGCAATCACCTCGCGATATTTATGCGCTGGTGCGTCGAGCACGATCTGGCAGCGCCCGAACTTTACGAGTACTTTCCCGAAGTGGCGGACGGAGTAAAGAACGGTACGCAAACCGATATGCGCGACTTTATTCTGAACTGCTGGGGCGGCGATCTCGAGCTTCATCTGTTCAACTATATGGGCGTGTGTTTTACCGACTACTATTATAATTGGAACAGTCGCGACGCGGCGCATTTCTATCCTGCCGACGTCGATAAATACGCCGAAAGCTATTTCGGCACCGAAAAATACAACAGCGAGGAATTTCAAGACGAAGCGTATCTTTTCGTGCCGTTCGACGAGGAATACTACAAGGGCTTGTCGAAATACATCGACCGCGCGTTCGCGGATTTTCTGCCCGATTTTGCTAAATACCGCCGCAGCTGCGATCTTGAGCTTATAAACGGGGCGAAATCGGAGCTTGACGCGGATATCATTCTTCCGAAGCACGGCGAATTCTTAAACGATTTCAAAAACATAGCGTATATGGCGAAAGCGGGCGGAATGACTGCTTTTCCGATACTTATCGACGCGGACGGCAACATTGAAACTCAGGAGGACGTTGAGGATATACTCGGCGACGCGGTACAACCGTTTTTGGTAACCTCCGCGATAGTGAAATTTCCCGAAAACGCTGCCGATTGGGCGTCAGAAAACTTTGCCGCTCAAAAATTCTCGCTTATTCCAACGAACAAAAAAATTATTGAGCTGCAAAATGCTCTGAAAAAAGAATTGGGAGCGATCCCCGCCGTATTTACGTTTTCCGACGGACACGCGGCGCTGCTGCTACCCGACAAAAACGGAAATTATATTCGCTTTATGCGATGATTCGGCTTTCAGCCGTATTGGGAGGTGTGGTCTTGAAGAAGCTTACAGCCGCGGCATTCGCGGTTTTTGCTGCGGCGTTTTTAAACGGCTGCGATATAGCCGACGAGACCTATCAGCCTGAAAAGTATGTGATCTCCGAAGAAAAACAAAACTACGACGGCGGCTCGAACGACAGAACTTCCTCGGAAACGGAGACTCGTTCGGACAGTTCCGCCGCTCCGTCTTCCGCACGGCAAAGCACTTCAAGTTCGGAACGCTCTGTCTCTTCCGTCGGCTCGGTAAAAAGCTCATCCGTAAGCTCTTCTAAGAAAAAGGCTCCCGCCGCACCGAAAAAAACTTCCACCGAACCGGTCATTCATGACAACGAATTGGCTTACATTTTGAAAGATGTTTACCTTGGAGGAAAAAACCGATACGCGGTCATTTCGGGACAAAAATGCACCTCGGAAAACCCAAACGCGCTCAAAATCGGCGATACTCTTTATGAAAACTTCGCAATATCGCTTTACGACGGCGGCAAGCTTGTTGACCGCCTGAAGCTGGACATTCCGAGCGGCGAACGCTTCATCATTTTGGAAAACGCCGCCGAGGGCTTATCCTACGGCTGTGATGTTATCTCTAACAAAAAGCTTTTCGGCGCCGAGGAGTACCCCGACGTTATCGGACTGGTCTTTCAGGGCGAGGACGAAGCGGCGGTGCCCGTTTACGAACGGTTTTTCTCCGTTTTTGACGGTAAGCTGACGGAGCTGCCGATTTACGAGGACGGCTATGAGGTATCGCCGCGCGGCGCGAAGCTGGAGCCGAAAAGCGCGGGGCTTGCCGTGCAGCACCTGACTGTGCCGGACGGCGACGGATATCGGATAGTTAAGTACGAATACACGTTCGATATTGAAAACAGGCGGCTGAATAAGCGGCAGGTAAAATTTTACGGATGGGACTATTGAAATAAGGAGACTTTCTATGAGAAACGAACCAAAGTCTACGGACAAAGAAGATTTCATCGGAATATACAAAGAAAAAATAACCCGCGACGGCGCGGATAAGCTGTTGGAATTTCTTGAAAAAAGCGATTTCTTTACCGCGCCCGCGTCAACGCGTTATCACGGCGCTTATGAGGGCGGGCTTCTGCGGCACTCGCTGAACGTTTACGAGTGTCTTACGGAATACCTGTCGCGGGAGCGTGTGCGGCAAAAATACGAGTTGAATGTTTCCGAGGAAACCGCCGCGATAGTCACGCTGCTTCACGATATCTGCAAGGTAAACTTTTATACGATATCTATGCGTAACGCAAAAAACGAGAAAACGGGACAATGGGAAAAAGTGCCGTACTACTCGATAAACGACAAACTTCCCTACGGGCACGGCGAAAAGAGCGTTTATATGATAAGCGGTTTTATGCGGCTGACTCGCGAGGAAGCTATGGCTATCCGCTGGCACATGGGCTTTTCCGGAATTGAGGACAAGAACACTATTGGAAAGGCTCTGGAAATGTACCCATTGGCATTCGCGCTGTCCGTAGCGGATATGGAAGCGAGTTATTTTTTGGAGGGCACCGAGGAGTAAAAAATTCGGCGGCATCGTATGTTCGGTACGGCGCCGCCGATTTTTGGTTAAGAATATCTATTCCACGCCCAAGTCCTCGATAAGGCGCGAGACCTCGGCGCGGCTTTTCAGTCTTATGCCCTCGCGCAAAAGCTCTATATCGGCGGGATAAAGCGAGGTTATCGGCGTTTCATAGACCGCCAGCGGCTCTTGGGGCAAGTCCTCTTCAAAAAGCGCTATTTTGCCGTCGTACTCCCGCAGCACAAAGCACACCGAATTCTCCGCCGCGGCGCTCATTGAAATGACGTGAGATGAAAACAGCAGCGCCGACGCTATCACTGCGGTTCTTCCGTATTTTCTCATATTATCAGCTCCTTTTCTCATAATAACAGCATTTTGATATGTTTGAAGCGTCCGTAAATTTAAGGTCGCTTCGCGTGCAGTATCCGTCAACCTGATAGCGGCAATTTTCGCCGCAGCATACCATATTCATTCCACACCTCCGTTGGCGTTATTTTTCTCCCGTTTTCGCGGATTATTCCCAAATTGCGGGGAATTTTAGCGCGCGTTATCTTCAAATTATTGACAAACCCGAGTTTTCGTTGTATAATTAAAGCGGGAGAGGTTTTATGAATTTTTTATTGAGAATAGTTAACTTTGTTATTTTGTTTTTCGGGATAAATTCGGTGTTTATTCTTGAGAACGCTCCGCTGCCGCTGAAGATAGCGGTATGGGTGATATTCTTCTTTTATTTTGTTGCGTGGAACGTTTTTCCGACGCTTAAGCGTTATCCGAATTGGCGGCTGAAGGTTCTTGGCGACGGCGCGGAGCTTATCCTCGCGTTTTGGGTCACCTGTGCGGCGGCGGTTCCGTTTGCTGTGATGAGTATAAGAAATCCGGTGCTGGGCGATGAAAACTACGGATTTTATATTTCTTACGGCGTTGTTCTTGTCGTGTGCGAAGCTGTGATCTTCTGGAACGGCATTATTCGAGTTTACGTAACGTCCGTGCAGCTTAGAGTGAAGCACCGAGTTCTCGGATTGGTTTTCGGAATGATATTTCCCGCAAACCTTGTTATGCTGATGATAATCTACATCAAAACCCGCCGCGAAGCCATCTCAGAGACTGCACGAATAGAACTTGACAAACGCCGTCACGACCAAAAGATTTGCGCGACGAAATATCCCATTTTATTTGTACACGGAGTATTTTTCCGCGACAGCAGACTTCTGAACTACTGGGGACGTATTCCCGCGGCGCTTAAGGAAAACGGCGCGGAGATATACTACGGCGAGCAGCAGAGCGCGCTTTCCGTTCCCGAAAGCGCCGAGGAACTTGCGCGCAAGATTGAAAATATCGTTGCGAAAACGGGCTGTGGAAAACTCAACATCATAGCGCACTCAAAGGGCGGCTTGGATTCGCGCTACGCGATATCGAAGCTCGGCTGCGGCAAATACGTCGCCAGCCTTACCACTATAAACACCCCGCATCGCGGCTGTCTTTTCGCCGAATATCTTCTCGGCGCGTGCAAGCCGAAGCTCAAAAACTTTATCGAAAAGACCTACAACAAGATGTTTTATATGCTGGGCGACGATTCGCCCGACTTTATGTCCGCCGTAAAGTGCCTTACCAACAGCTACTGCGAAAAGTTCAACAAGGAAGTTTTGGACGACCCCGAGGTGATGTATCAATCCTACGGCTCAAAAGCCAAAAATCACCGCAGCGGACATTTCCCCTTAAATTTTTCCTATCCCGTTGTGAAAAAATACGACGGAGACAACGACGGCTTAGTAGCCCTTTCTTCCGCGCCGTGGGGCGAAAAATTTACGCCGATTTACCCCAAGGGACGGCGCGGTATAACTCACGCGGATATGATCGACCTCAATCGCGTGGATATCAAGGGCTTCGACGTTCGCGAATTTTATGTGCAGATGGTGTCGGAGCTGCGGGAGCGCGGGTTCTGACTACTTACGATGTACGTCTGACGTTGTATAAGGCGGCGCGCGAAAGCTTGCCCTCGGGAAGCAGCAGCGTTTCGGCTTTATTCTCGCGCGATAGCGCGGCAAGCTTGAGTGCGCCGCCTTCGGCTTTTCCGAATGTCCCTTGAGGGGAATGCCGCCGCAGGCGGCACGACCCGAAAGGGGCGTGAGGAAAAGCCTCCCCGCCCCGCGCCCGAACCCGCCTTAAATCTCGAACGTTGACCCCCGCGTCCGTACGTTGCTGCGAGGGGCGGGCTCGCCGCCGCTTACGCAGCGCGGCGGCTGACGCCGCCGTTTTCCGCTGCCGCGGAAAATCGAGCCCGCCCCCCCAAAAGCGCCACCGGGGCAGACCGACGAGGAAGGAGAAAACAGATGCTAACGTTTGATGAGTTAAAAAGTACGGCGCTCCGGCACACTGATATGGAGCCGGAAATTTGGCTGAACTTTACGGACAAAAACAGCGATTATATGATAATCGTGTTCAAAGATAAATGCTCGTTCCAACGGTGCGGCTCCCAAGGAGTTTCACCATTCGACGGCAGCGGAGAAATGTTTTACAAAAGTTTGGACGAACTATACGAGACCGAGACCATAGACGGGATATTACTGAAACGCGATTGGGATAAGATAACAAGTATCTACAGCTTTGAGCCGGAAGATTTAACCAAAGAGAAACTTTAATGGAGGTAAAATGGCGGATATAACAATAACAATGAACTCAACCGAGCAGGTTCGCGCCGTGTTCGGAGATTTTGACAGAAACATAAATCTGATACAAAAGGCATTTGCGGTGACGGTGCTGTCCCGCGGAAGCGAGGTAAAAATTGCGGGTGACGACGAGCTTTCAATAGCAAAGGCGCAAAAGGCGATAGTTACGCTTTGCGGAATGTTCGAGCGCGGCGAGATTATAGAGGAGCAGAATGTGCGCTACGCGATCTCAATGGTGAACGACGGCGCAGAGGGCGAAATCGCGGCGATATCCGGCGACTGCGTTTGCGTGAGCTTCACGGGAAAACCGATAAAGCCGAAAACCGTCGGTCAGAAGAAGTATTGCGATATGATACGCAAAAATACGATAACTTTCGGGGTGGGTCCCGCCGGTACGGGCAAGACATATCTCGCGGTAGCCTTAGCTGTCACCGCGTTTAAACAGCACCAAGTACAGCGGATAATTTTAACTCGTCCCGCCGTTGAAGCGGGCGAGAAGCTCGGATTTCTCCCGGGCGACTTGCAGAATAAAGTAGACCCGTATCTGCGACCGCTCTACGACGCGCTGTTTGAGATGTTCGGACAAGAAGCGTTTGCCCGCAATCAGGAAAAGGGCGCAATTGAAGTGGCACCGCTTGCCTATATGCGCGGACGAACGATCGACGACAGCTTCATAATACTCGACGAGGCGCAGAACACCACTCGCGAACAAATGAAAATGTTCTTAACGCGCTTGGGGTTCAATTCAAAAATGGTAATAACGGGCGATATAACGCAGATAGACCTACCCGAGACCAAAAAGTCGGGGCTTATAGAAGCGCTAAAAGTTCTCCGAAACGTTGAGGACATCGCCCAGAACCGCTTCACCGAAAAAGACGTGGTGCGCCACAAGCTCGTACAAGATATTGTCAAAGCGTATGACGAATATCAGGGCAGCGCCAAAACCGGTAAGGGCACGTGGAAAAATTAGTCGCGCTTTGCGTGCTTTGGGCTTGCGGTTTTGGCGGCAAAAAAGAGTACCTCGCGGAACTTGACGGGCTGTTTCTCGAAAACCCTGAGGACGATTTATTGTTGGAGCTTGAGTGTCTCGGCGGCGACCTCAAATCTGCTTTTTCAAGGCTTTACACACTTATCGAAACAAGCGCGGATGTTGACGTTGACAAATTCGGCAAAGAACTGTTCTCGGCTCTCAAAAAAATCTACAATGAAAACTTGTTTCCGCTTAAAGAATTTGGAGAGCAGTGCTATCGGATATGGAGACTGCTGCCTGAAAAAATCGGAGACGATGAGCCGTTTTACACATTGTGCTACGCCGATGATCCGCTGTCCTGGGGCGATGAAAAACAAACACTCGAATTATATCAAGCCGCGTTTGATTATTACAAGGAGCGAAAATGAAAATTTATATTGAATACAGCAACGAACAGGACAAACTCGACCCGCCGAAGGATTTTGAAAAACTCGTCGAGGACTGCACAAAGGCGGCTCTTGAGGAAGAGGAAATAGAGGACGATGCGGAAATCTCGGTGACGCTTGTAGATAATTCGCGAATACGGGAACTTAACAATGAATTTCGGGAGATTGACCGTGAAACTGACGTACTTTCGTTTCCGCTGGGAGACGAAAACGGCTTTGAAGTCGACCCCGATACGGACGCGATTCTGCTCGGCGATATCGTGATTTCTCTTGAAAGAGCAAAGTCGCAAGCGGAGGAATACGGACACGGTTTTCGGCGAGAGGTCGCGTTTTTGATAACACACTCGCTGTTTCATCTGCTTGGATACGACCATATAACCTCCAAGGAGGAAACGGAGATGTTCGCGAAACAGGAAAAGGTTCTCGAAAAGTTGGGGATCACGCGATGAAAAAATTTTTTAAAAGCTTTGTTTACGCATGGCACGGAATCAAGGAAGCGTGCAGACAGCGCAACTTCCGATTTCATATCTGCGCTATGGCGTTCGTGATTTTTTTCGCGGCGCGGTTTTATGGGTTTTCTTCGGAAAAATGGGCGATATTGCTGCTCACTTGCGCGGGCGCGCTCGCTCTCGAAACCGTGAACACGGGACTGGAGCGGCTTGCCGATAAAGTTACCAAAGAATACTCTCACCGAATTAGAGTTGCCAAGGACTGCGCGGCGGGCGCAGTGCTTATCTGGGCGGTGTTTGCCGTAGGCGTGGGGTTTCTGCTGTTCTGGGATATCGATAAATTCCGACTTATCCGTCAATACTTTTCGGAATACTCGCGGCTAGCCATGCTTATACTAGCCATAGCGGGAGCATGGAGCTTTGTATTCATACCGGAGCTGGTCACCTCTAATACAGATAAGAAAAACAAATAGACGCCCATGAAAAATACCGTCTCTCGGACGCAAGTCATGGAGCGGCTGTTCCGACAGTTCCCTAAAAATAAAACGAAAATCAATCAAGGAATAAGGAGTTACAATGGCTAAAAGCAGAAAAGAACGATCCGAGAAAATCTTGGCTAAGCACAAAATCGCGATAAACCCAAATCTTCCGCGAATTGAAAACGAGGACGAAGCGAAAATAAAATCCCCCGAGGAAATAGTAAAGCGCGCAGTCACGGCGTTTATTACAGTTCAGATAGCGATAGATATCTGCAACGATAATGGCGCTTTGGAATCTGCGGAATTTTTCACTCCGATTATGGAGCGGTTCGGTCTGATGGACGAACTAACCGAAGATGAGAAAATTTATTTCGATAAAGGAGAATGCGCGGAGATCTCAAAGGACGAGGCATATCAAATGCAATGGCGGCTGGAAATGTGCGTGCCGCTGTTCTGGGCATGCGGATTCCGCAAAAAGCTCGAGTACCCGAGCGAGATGATGGACACGGTGGCGCAGATACATTTGATCGGCGGCTGTCAAAGCTTCGGGGAGCTTATGAAGCAGGTCAAAATGCGAACCCCCGCGGAAATTCTCGATGAAGCGGACTTGATATTCCGTATGGATTGGGCGTGCGTTGAAGCGCGTCTCAAAAACGACCCGAGCCTAATGGGCGACCTGTTCCAAGACGTGGTTGTGGAACGACACAAGGGCTTGAATTGGATCATCGGCGCATACGGAGCGGACGATTGGGATACCGTCGCGCCGCATACATAAATCGTTACGTAAATTGATATTAAAGAGCATGTGTTCATAGAGTATTGTGCTTGTCATTTCGGCAGATTTTGACGAGAACAAGGAAAAATCTGCTCGAAAATCAACACACAAGTCCTATGAATACAAGTTCTGAAACAATTTTCCGTAAGGCAGAATATACGGAAAATTTAATATGCAGATATGGCAGAACCGTCGGACATTCGGTTTGAGGCGGCATTACTTCAGTAGAGATTTTTACTTGACAAATTCATAAAAATGTTGTATAATATTATTATGATGATTATTGACAGTTCGATGTTAAATTGCGAAAATAACACGTACCTGTGGCAAAATTGACATACCCAATAGATTTGGCAGCGTTACTACAGTTATTTTTCCTTTGGGGTGTCGGATAGCTGCAAAATTAACATAAAAAATTAAATAAGCGCCCGTGGCGGAACTGGCAGACGCGTTGGATTTGGGCAGCGTTACTACAGTGGAATTTTTGGCGGTTGAAATAAAACAGAAAATCGACAAGTCTGATTCTGAGAGGGCGATCAGTTGAAAACTTATACACTTTGCGGCAGTATGCGATTTGCCGAAGAGATGAAGAAAATCGCTTATGAACTTGAAACCGGTAAGGGATATAATGTACTGCAATGCGTTTATTGCGAGGAAGATGTTATTCTGTCCGATGCGGAGCTTTCGCGGCTTGCGGCTGCTCATTACAAAAAAATTGACTTGAGTGACGGTATATACGTTGTAAATATTGGTGGATATATCGGCGAATCTGTTAAAAAAGAGATCGAATATGCCAAAGAACACGGGAAAGATATAGTGTATCATTACAATGGATAGATTCGGATAATTAATGAGAGTGGAATTTTCCTGTGGCTGTCGGGCAGGTAAAAAATCGGCGGATAATTGAATAAGCGCCCGTGGCGGAACTGGCAGACGCGTTGGATTTGGGCGGCGTTACTACAGTGGATGTTTTACTGAGTTTGTCAAAAGTAGAAAGTTGGGAGGTGATTTATTATGAATAAGGAATGGTCTGAACTGAATAAAACAATGCAAACGCAAATCAATAAGAAAGGCACCTATAAAGCGGGAATTAATACTTTATTTGATTTACGAAATGAGTTAATGCAAACCTTAATATCGTTCAAAGAGGAATTATGCAGAGAGGATTTTGACGCAATCCCCTTTATAAGCGCAGACGGTTACCACAGTAAAACGATTGCCTATTCTATTTGGCATATTTTTCGCATTGAAGATATAGTTGCTCATACAGTGATAAATGAAGATGAACAAGTGTTTTTTACAGGCAATTATCAGTCACGTATCAATTCGCCAATAATTACAACAGGAAATGAACTTGTAAAACAGCAGATTGCAGACTTTTCAAAGCAGCTTAATCTGGAAGAATTATATTCATACATCTTTGAAGTAAGAGAAAGTACTGAGAAGATAGTTCAAAGATTGTCTTATGATGAATTGAAAAGGAAAATACCTGAAGATAGAAGAGAATATTTAAAATCATTGAATGTTGTAAGTACAGATGAAAATGCCATTTGGCTGATTGAATATTGGTGTAATAAAGATATTCGCGGACTAATTCAAATGCCGTTTTCAAGACATTGGATTATGCATATAGAAGCCTGTTTGCGTATTAGGAACAAATTGTATTTATAAGCAGAAGTTCAGGTTTTATCACACAGGAAATCGACAAAATTGGGATACGCGATAGATTTGGGCGGCGTTACTTTAGTGGAGATTTTTACTTGACAAATTTACGAAAACCTTGTATAATATAATTGTGCTTATCGGCGATTTGATTTTAAATAGAGAGAAAATATTATGCACCTGTGGCGAAATTGGCATACGCAATAGATTTAGGTTCTATTTCCGAGAGGAGTGCAGGTTCGACCCCTGTCAGGTGCACCAGTCATACAAAATTTTCCTCGGCAAAGCCGAGGAAAATTTTGTATGACGCAACCATGCGGGATCAATCTTCTCTTTTGCGTTACGCTGCTCTATTCGTCCGGGTGATGTTTCGTTTCAGAGCGCCTGCTTTATGAAAGGTCTATTTAGTCACAATTTCACAATACAATTTATATAATGTTCAGCTCAAAGAGGGGGAAGTAATATCGTGCGCTACCACTTAGTTATCTTTAAACAACCGAACAACAAAACTGTCGGGCTATATTCGAGCTATATTTTTACTTTCTTTTTTTACAGTCGTACTCCCGTTCAATTTTAATTCATGCAGTTTTTTCATATAGTTAAAAGCCAGATCCCGAATTTCGGAACTGTCAAGGAATTCCAAAGCAGTTACGGCCGCATAATGATTTAAGTATTTCTTGCACTCGCGGAAATAATCGGTAATACCCTCCGAACCGTCAAGTTCATTCTTGAAGTCCTTTATTGCAAGAAGAACCCCTTTCATTCGTTTGGGATTCATCCTGTTAAAAGTATCCATAACATCGGTACATATTGTTTGATTTGTAAGCAACACTTCTGTCAAGGCATAGGGATTGCGATCATTTTTATCATATGTAAGATACCCGTACCACCAAAGTCTTGACAAAGCATTGTCGTTGAGCAAACTTCCGGGGGTCGTAACAAAAAACCTGGTTTTTATTGTATTCTCCCGTGCTTCTTGAAGCCAGCGATCTCTTATATATGTTTGATATTCGGGAACAACGTGACATAAATATGTCCACATATACTTGTTTGAAGCCTGTAACGGGGTAAGGTTTTTGAACGCATCATAGACCAAACGCGTATTAACCAAATCATCCAGCGATTTTTGTGCATCATCCTTTTTCCCAGGTACATATGACGGTGTGAATTTGTCCACTTCAACAGTTGAAATCTTATAATAATCATTGCTGCCGAAATATTCGTTTAACCATTCCCCATCAGTTATATATTTTTCTGCGTTTGCGGATATATCATTAACCAGTTTATCGTACGCTTCTTCGGTAAAAAAGCCCAACTGCATCAGTTCATACCTCCTAACATCTGGTTCATCCCATCATTCATCTCACCAAGAGCATCATTAAGTCGTTTCAATGCGTCAAGAGCAATATTCCCCAACAGAGAATTTGCTAAGGCAGTCGTTGAATCCACGCTGTTTAAATCGTAACCTTTGGATTCGGCTTGCTTTTCAATGGCTCTGAACCACCTTTTTTCTTTGAAGCTTTCAAATTCGTCGGTATCTTCGTTCTGATAACTGCTCACAACATAACCGATTGCCTCAACAAGAACAGGATAAACAATTATTCCCGTGACATATCGCCTATATATGCCGTTGTCGGAGCTTGTTAATTGGCTGTAAAGGTCGTGAAGATTGCTTCTCAGGTCGATAACGATTTTGTCGGAATACTGCAAATCATCGAAACATGGTTTTACATAATCGGATTGTTCGTCATTTTTTCTGATAAGGAATATAGAATCAATGGGCTTTTCCAATTCGGAAGCATCAATATAAATGATTCTGCTATCCTCCGTTGCAAGAATGTCGCCTTTCCTAACTTCAAAGGCAGATGAACCGAAATACAAATCGTTAAACTCACCCTCGCAACGGAAAATATCCATATCTTTAGATGCTACGATACTGCACGCTACCTCGATCTTGTCAACAACCGCATATTTCGGAACTTTAACGGTCATTTCGCAGACATCCGCAGCAAATCTAAACAGACGGCTGTAAGAAGCGGCACTGCTTTTTACCTTCACAATAACCGCAGCATCCTCTTTTTTAACCAAATCCGAAATACCCTTGCACTCTAAAACATATTTTATCGGAAAGACGATATTCTCATTGTCCACAACAATTTTTTCATCGGGTAATTCGGTGTAAAACTTGCAGCTATCAATGTAATCATCTCTTCCCGAAGCAAGAACAGGATTCGGAAATTCGTATTTCTCGGATTTCATTTCTAAACAACCTCCGTAAGACGCAATTTTAACATCATTTTTTCTTTCCTTGCGAATGTTACAAAGAACACAGCCGGTGTATCTGCGTTAATTGAAATTGCTCCCGCTTTGCCGTCTTTAACATGCACGGTTTTCGAATTGTAAGTAAAAGTTTCAATATCCAACAGATCGTCATTCCCGTCCTCTCCGACGGCTAAGGCTTCGACAAACAGGTTGTTATGAGCTTCCGCTGTTTTGATGACGACTTTATACAGCCCTTTGGAAACGTTAATCGGAAACGCTCTCTGCGCCGAAATGTTTTCAACAGTCACGGTCTTTGTTCCCTTTCCGGAGCTAACTCCCGGACGTGGTTTGGGTTCATTCGGATTAGGGGTAACAAGCTTGGTCGGTGGCTTCGGTGGCAATGGCTTGGGATTTCGCGTTTTGTTGTTTACTTTCCCGTTATTCTCGGTTCCTTTTGATTTTACTGCCGTATTTGTTGTTGTTCCTTGAGAAATACGGTTAACCTGAACCTTTCCGATTTTTACCTTAGCTTTTAGAATATCGTCACCTTTGCCTTTATCGGAGTCTTCCGCAGTTTCATCGGGAAAATATTCTCCGACCCCTACGGCATCCACAATATCTTTTGTATTCGTTTCATACTGAGACTTTAACAGTTGTAATACAAAGGAATCGATTTTGTCTATCGAAGTTTTAGCTTTATTACGTTTCTCTTTCTCGGAAGAAACAATCTGCTTGTAGTCCCAACGATTATGACGAGGCGGTTCGGTGTCTCTCAGCAACGACCCGAGTTCTTTTCCGCGGACAATTACCACCGCCGCATAATGCTGAGATATTCTTTTATAATAGGAGCCAACCATCATTCCCGTTTCCCTGAAGTTGGCAATTGTTCGGCTATAGCTGTTGTCGGATTTAACATATACCTCAACGTCATCCGGTTCAAACACTTGCAACTTTTCTCTGCAATCGGGAGATATGAAAGCGTTGTACAATTGATAAGCCGAAGCCATTTCCCTTTCGGAAGAATAGTCCAAAAACAGCTGTGAAATAGTGTTAGAATCGATAACAGTTACCTTGTTCTGATCTTTCAATTCAACAATCAGTTTGTTTTCAATAACAGCAACAAAGAAATTCTTAAGCACGGCTTTTGTAATATTTGAAACCCAACCGTGTGATTCCGTAAAACCGGCAATAATAACATCGGTTCCGCGTTCGGTTCTGGAAAACAAATCTCTGAAATCGTTTGCGTCGGATTGATAAATCGGAGTGCGATCGGTCTTCTGATATTTACCGACACGTTGCGTGGGCGCTCCGTCGTTGTTTAGAATAGTCGCGAGCTTAGCTACTCCTACAAATGCACCATCGCCCTTTTCGTCTACGGTGTTATAAAAAACCATACTTAATGCGGAACACGCAAACGGAGCGTTTTTTCCGATGCCATACGACCCTGCACTATATTCATTATTTTTCACGGAAACGCCTTCGGAACTTGTAAGCCCTACCCATCCTGATTTTATGTCTTCGGTGTGACTGCCATCCAAGCCCTTCGTATTATAGTCACTCGCAACCAACGTCAAAACATACGGCTCTTTAAGTGTTTTTTCCGCATTTGTAACGAATTGTGAGAGTCTGGAATCCATATTATCTCCCCAGTATTTACGGCATCTTTCCAGGCAGTCCGAATATTGCGAAAAAACATCGTATTGGTCTGCCTTAATTTTTTTCAGTTCAAAAACAACCCTTACAGGCATATCCAAACCATCCAAATGCACATCAAGAGAGTTTTGGCATATTTCGCGAGCCAAATTATCAATCATCTCATGCCCTTTGAAACCCTCAATGTCGTTATTGGTATAGCCCTGTTGCTGTCCTCCGTCAAGCAGAGGAAATCGCCATTCGGTGTTTTTCACAACATTCCCTCCTTACCTTAATGTAAATCTGCCCTCACGCTGCTCATCGGAACCAAAAAACTTGTTTTTGGTATTTTTAAGTTCTCGCTCAATGGCTGTGAATATTTTTTTCACATCGTCTTCCGAATAATCATAGTTTGATTTGCTTGCACAATTGCCGAGAAGTTTCAACATATCAAGAATCTTATTGGTTCTGGCTTCTGCGATCCTGATAAATCTGTCCCTCTTACTTTCTGCCATTACTGTATACCTCCCGCTGACATATGATACATATCGGTTTAATCAAAACATATATTCTATATATTTTTTGAACATTCCGTAAATATATTATAGCACACCGCTTTACATTTGTCAATATATTTTTCAAATAAATTCTATATTTTTGTAATATATTAAGAAATGCGGCGCATATAAGCGCCGCATTTCATTTTATTCGTTAGGAAGATCGCCCAGAATTTCGAAACAATTCAGCATAAACTCTGCCATGGTTTTTATTACCGGTATTGTTACGGAATTTCCGAATTGCTTATATTGTTGTGCTTGTGACAATCCGGGTGGGAACGAAAATTGATCAATACCATTTTCATCAATAAACGCATAATTGATGAACCCCTGTAGTTTTCCCCATTCTCTTGGTGTCATCACGCGAATTCCTTTATCGTTCAACGGCGTCTTTTTTGTGGGAATGTCCGTGCCGGCTATCCCTTCCTGAGGATCAAAAACCAAATTGCGCTCTTTTCCGGATCCCCCCGTAGCCATTATTGTATTCGCGATCGGATGAGGGGTTTGCGGCATATTGACTATTTTATAACCGAAGCCGTTCCCTTTATTCTTTTCGCGCTCTTTGTGCTTTTCCAAGGTTTCCAAATAGCCGGATGACATATAATACTTAGGTTCCGCATGTAATTCAAGTAGACCATTCAGATCTTCATATAAGTTTAAATCGTTTCCTTCCGGTAAACGGTTTGCGATCCTTCCCAACAATTCGTTGCCATATCTCTGCCTGTCAAATGCCATAATATATGTTCGAGGTCTGTTTTGAGGAACACCGAAATTTTTGGAGTTTCGAATAAAACTTTTCCAATTATATGTCTGTTCGCCGTTTTCGTTATAATCAACGCCAATAACCTTATAGTTCAACGTGTTTTCCAGTCTTGAAATAATTGTTTTAAATGTGTTCCCATCGTCATGGCGGACGAGGTTATCAACATTTTCAAGGAAAATCGAACGGGGTTTGGTTAATTCGATTATTTCGGCAATGTGATCAAATATGATCCCTTTTTCTTCATCATTGAAACCTTCTTCCAATCCCGCACGGCTGAATGTTTGACACGGGAAGCCTGCAAGAAGGACATCGTATGGATTGTTGCGCAATTTTTGTTTGAATTCATCAGAAGTTAAATCATTATACGGATCCCCGCTATACAAATGCGAATATGTCATACAAGCATATTTGTCGATCTCGGCAGAAATAACGTTAACGAATTCTCCCGTCAGTTCAAATCCTTTTCTTATTCCGCCTATTCCGGCACACAGATCAATTGTTCTAAATGGCATTATCTTCTCTCCCAAAACGCTTTTTCGATTTTGTCCGCACATTCGCTCACATTATGTTTGATCTCATACCCCCAAAAACGAAGGACAAGCCAACCGTCCGATTGCAATGCGGCATTTACTTCAGCATCTCTCTGCATATTTCTTTCAATTTTTTTGATCCAAAAGTCACGGTTTGATTTAATATCGTTTTGCCTGTTTTCCCAATCAAATCCATGAAAGAACTCGCTATCAACAAAGATCGCAATCTTTTTGCCGATAAAGGCAATGTCGGGTTTTCCTGTTATTGAGGCAACGTTTTTCCTGTAACGCAGGTTCCGTTTCCACAGTTCTTTTCGCAACAGGATTTCGATCTTTGAGTCTTTGTTTTTTATCTGTCGCATATTATAACTGATTTGTTCTTGCGTTTTGTTACTCATTTTCTTCACCGAATCTTTCAGCTACCTTATGCCAATCGGAATCGTTTTTTTCGGATTTCATACCGACAAGTATGGCTTGGTAGATATTGGGGTTAGAGTAAAAATACTTGGCAATATCATGAGGGATCGAGCCTCTTTCTTCAGCTGCCAAAAACCTTAGCTTTACAGCGTCCGTTTCATCAAGTGACAGTGTATGAATTATTTGCTCCAAAAGCTCCCCTTGAGGCGGCGCATTTTTGCCTTGTTCAATAAGCGAGACCATCATTTTACCGCGACCAATTGCGGATGCCAAGTCCGCCTGGGTAACAGCGGGGTTGCGATTAAGGCGTAACTGCCTGAGAAATTTGCCAAATCTCAAGTTGTCCACAATTGTCACCTCCATAAGAAATAAGTAAATTTATATATTTATTATAAAATATTTTTCGCTATTTGTCAACCCTTTTTCACAAAGAGTTGTGGAGGATCATTGTTTTTACGTTTTGACCTTGATGAAACCGCTTCCACTTTTCCGCTTCATATAGTTTGTCTTATGCTTTGTCTAAGCTTTAGCTTTATTGCTTGAAATCCCCATTAAACTCCAGCACCACATCAATCCCGCCATCCTCGTCGTTGAACACCTTGACCTCTTTCAGCATCCGCAAGTTGGCGTCCGACACATAGCCGCTTGAGATTATCTCGTTCAGCAGCTCGGAGGTGCTTTTCAGGCTGTCACGCTTTTGGCGGCTTACCTCGTTGTATTTTTGACTGTCGGATATCTTCTGCTCCAGTTCCGCGATCTCATTCTCGCGCTTCTCAATCATGCTGTCGTAATATTCAGATCGGGTTTTATCCGTGACCTTGCCCATGATCAAATCCTCGATCTGATTTTTCAAGGCGGTGATCTTCTCTGTATATCGCTTGATGTTCTGCTCGTAAAGCGGCTTTTTCCTTATCCAATCTTTGATGATCTGCTCGTATTGTTCGCTTTCCGCAACCACCTTATCGCGTATATAAATCAACTGTTTGTTGACGATCTCATCGAGCTGCGACTGATGTATTCGGTGCGGTGTGCAGTATTGTTTTCCATATCTGTGGTGGTTGTTGCAGGTGTATTCAACGTATTCCTTTCCCTGCCAGTTACGCCTTTTCGCTATCAAGATCGCGCCGCAGTCTCCGCATCTTATCAGCCCCGAATAGCGATGAATTATTTTACCACGCCCCGCTCTGACGTTGGATTTCGGGCGCTGTTCGAGAAGAAATTGCGCCTGAGCCCACATCTGCTTGTCTATTATCGGCGGCAGAAAATCCTCGTGGCGGTAGCGTTCCTCATCGGGAATTTCCTTTCGTGTATGGTAGATCTTTGAGATAGAAGTCTTGTGATTTACAAGCGTTCCCGTGTAGCTTTCGTTTTGGAGAAGCCGTTTTACGGCGGTCTGTGTCCAAAGGAACTTTTTGCACATCTCGGTTCGGGTAGAGCTTATTTTTCTATGCGAGAAATATTCGGGAGATTTGATACCTCGTTTATTAAAATCTCTGGCAATAGCGGTTATTCCATGCCCACCGATATATCGTTGGAACACCTCGCGGATTATCTCCGCGGCTGTTTCATCAATGAGAACCTCTCCCGTATTCTTGTCCTTGTAGTACCCCATCGGGAGGTTGACAACCAGACCTGTCTTTTGCTTTTGACGTATTCCCGCGCGGACTTTCTTGCCTATATCTTTAGCGTAGAAGTCGTTGAATATTTGCTTGAACCCGATCAGCAGATCGTCGTTTTCATTCGTGGTATCTATGCCCTCTGTGACCGATATGACCTTGACATTGTTCTCTCGAAGGTGGTCAATAAAGAGCGCGGTCTGCGTCCTGTGCCGTCCTAATCTTGACAGATCTTTTACCAGAACCGCCTCGACCTTGCCCTCATCAACTGCGTTTTCAAGTTCGTTCAAGCCCTTGCGGTCGAAGGTCATTCCCGAGACATTGTCGTCAAAACTTTCGCCGACGACCTCGTAATTGTTCTGACGAGCATAGTCGATAAGTATTTGCCGCTGGTTCTGTAAGCTGTTCATTTCCTCGTCCTCATCGCGGGACAGTCGATAGTAAAGCCATGCTTTCATATTATCATCCTTTCTGTTTTGGCACGCGCACTCGGCAGTGCTGCGTTACCACAACACTACCACATTGCGCTCGAAATATCCAGCGGTTATTTCGCTTTTGACGGATTTTCTACATTACCGACAAGAGCGTTCTCCTGTAATTTGGGCAGTTTATCCGAAATCAAATAATCGGAGATCATGCCTTTCATAAATGCTCTGAACGCTTCCTTATTACCGGAGTATCTTGCCATAATAAAGCTGATCTTAGGTTCTTTGAGTTTTTTCAAATAGTGTCCTCCCCATTTTGAAATCTGACCGCGCTCTCAAAACTGATCGCGCCGTTTATGTGCCTAACTTCATCAACACACATCGCGTGGAGCTCTCGCAAGGTATCTTCGTCAACATCGTTCGCGGCAGCTAATGTGTGAGCGATCTTACCGAGTTCAACCGCCATCTTGAACATATTTCGGTTCATGCGCTGTTCGCAGCCGTTGACGACAGCCTCCATTGTGGAAGTGATCATCGGCGATAAGTAGTTTACGTTTTTCTCCTGTTTGAGGTAGCCAAGATAGAACTTTATCGCCTTTTCTATGAACTCGCTCTTGGAGCGACAGTTGTCTGATTCGTAAGTATTTTCAATCTCTCCGTCCGTTGATGGGTAAATCCACAATGGTACTCTAATTTTGGTTTCATGCTCCATAGAAACTCCTTTCATTCATCTAAGAATTGGCTTAACCGCTTGCATTGCATTAGAGCAGGTGCACCTGAATTCAGCCAAACAGGCGGTTACAGCCACCTTATTTCTTGCACTTCCTTTTCCACAATTCGCCTAACAGCGGTCGGCTTTGCCGTCCGCTGTTATCGCCGGGTACACCCGGCTTTAACTTGCATGAAAATCATAACCTCGCCCCTGCCCGATTCTGACTTGAAATCTGCTCAAATAACTCCTGCATTTTGCTCGGTTTGATGTTCTGCTCAAACTCGCTCGGAAACGGCTCAAATTTCGCTCCGTATTTGCTCGGCGAGGTGTTACTCTACTCGGCGGGAAACCTCGCTAAAACCGCCCGTCAAGCATCGGGAAAGGCGGGAACGATGATCCCGTCCTTAGCAAGACTTGATTTCATCATTTACGCCGCCATTGCTATGAGCGCATCACCCTGCGTTCGTTCAACAGGGACAGCATAATTTTCACTTGAAAGATCGATGCTGCCAGTCTCGATCAAGCTGTAATCAGCATTTGCGACATCTTCAGGGACGGAAGGAACAGCATTTTTCGTACACAATTTTCTACCGCCACTGCTGTCCCTCTCGGAAGTGTAGCTGATAAATATTTTGCGCGTGCCGTTGCTTTTTGTTTTTCCGTAGTCAATTCCAAGAGCGCGGATCTCATCATCGTGTTGGAGCAGATCGCGGTAGAGCCAGTTGCTGTTAAATTCCTGTTCAGGGAATTTTTCTTTCAGCATAGAACAAATTTCCGAAGCAGTTCCGCTTACCGAATTTTTCTCCAGCATAAAATCATGAATTGTGAAGGAGAAAATATCCGACGCACTTTCGGGCGCATCATCGAGCAATATCCACTTGGACTTCTCTCTTTTCAAATTCAACTCCAGCGAAGGTGCGCCTCTGCCGCTGATGTGGAGCTTCGCGTTTTCACCGCTGCGAGTGAACACAAGCAAACCGTCAGCGCAGCCTGCTATGCCATTCGTTCCCGAAATGAGATTGTTGGGATTTGAATCGCGAGCCTTGCGGTTGTGATGAACAAGAACGATAGCGATCCCGAGTTGGTCGGCAATACCTTTTAGAACAGAAAGCTCTTGATAATCCGCGCCGTACTTTGTGTCAATGTTGTTCCTGATTTTCTGAAGCGTATCGATAACTATCAGTTTCAATTCTGGAAACATCTTCTTGCAATCCCGAAGATCTTCCTCCAAGCCGCTGCCGATCGAATTTGCGAGCATTGTGAAGAACTGATTCTCGCTTGGCTCATCTGTCAACTCATACATTCGCGACTGCAAACTGACGAACGTATCCTCAAGCGCCATGTACACGACTTGACCGCGCTCGGTTTTCCTGCCGAAAAAATCTCCGCCCTTTGCGACTGCTAGACACATATCGAGCATCATCCACGACTTGCCGATCTTCGGATCTCCGGACAAAATATGGATGCCGGGATAGATCATCCCGTCAACTATGAACCTCTGTTTTTTCATCGGTGTGTTCATAATTTCTACGCTGCTGATAAGCTCCAACTTTTTTCTTTCGCCCATTAAATTCCTCCCGTCAAATAAATTTTCCGAAAACAAAATCCCGCCGATGAACAGCGGGATCGCCCTCTATAAACCTACCGACATAAGGAAAAGATTTTATGCACGGGGAAATTATAATTTTTAGTTTTGTATGGTTGCACAAATTTTTATAATCGATTATATGAATTTTGCACATGATCGTTTTGTGAGAAACATAATCAGCCAACGCTTGATTATGCGTCGGCTGATAAGAAGCTTCTGAATTTTTTGATCTTGCGCGAGATCGTACTTTGGGAAACACCAAGTCGTTCGGCAATTTCGCTTTGGGTGTGACCCTCGGACAATAAACTGATGATCTCGCGTTCCTGTTCGGTAGAACTGTTGATAAGGCTCTCGATAAGAATATGTATATCTGCTGCGGTTTCGACATTCGTTTTATCGGGGATCTGCGGCGATTCGTCGTCCGGAAAGCGCTCTGCCATTTCGTCAAGTGACCCGACCTTCATTTTTGCGCGAGTGTGATTCCATTTTTTGATGTGATCCATTCGAGGGTAGTTCAAGGCTTTGTTCGGGTTGAAGTCCTCGTCGCACGAATACTCCTTTGCGGTTTTCGATATTCCCTCAATGTCCAAAGTTTGCATGAGCGCGTTTGTTGTATTATGGAGCGCTTCATCGCTGCTTTTCCTCTTTAAAAACATCGGTATGATAAAACGCCAAAGCATTTTCCAAAACGTTTTCTTATTATCGCACAGCCTGACCACGTTATCCGCGATGATACGCTGGACTCTATCCCTGATAAGCTCCGGAGGAAAGTCCTTTGAGTAACACTCCTGCGGATGTGTCAGTCCTAATGACTTCGAGATAGATTTCCACTCCGAATTAACGATACGTAGCACTCTGTTATAGAGCTTCAATTGCTTTTCGGTATATTCGGACGGGTCCTTGACGGGCATAGTAGAAAAGTCGTTGTTGTGGAATTGCTCTCTGAGCCTGTCCAATGTTATTTCTTCTTTATTAAATAGGTCTGACATCTATCCTCCATTATCTCAACTACCGTTTTGGTACTTTTGATGGGGTACACATCCGATACCCCACCCTATATTCACACTTGCCTTTCTATTATACAACACAAACAAAATCTTGTCAATAGGAATTTGTTATTTTTGCACAAAGGCTGTTGAGGAATGTCGGATTTTAAAGGGCTTGACAAAACCGCTTATATGTGGTAAAATATAATTATATTGTTGGTGCGATTGGCGGGCTTAAAAAATCCACTGTAGTGTCGCTGCCATTAGGTTCCAATTTCGAGAGAAGTGCAGGTTCGATTCCTGTCGGGCGCACCATACACGAAACCGCTGTAAGCCGTGATAATCGGCTTACAGCGGTTTTACTTTGCCTTTCAATGCAGTTGAAATTGCATTTTTGCAGTCGGGGTTTCGTATTGATCACAAGAATTTCCGAAAAAGTCACACAAGAAGATGGCACGGATAGAGCGCGGAAGGGAGCCAAACTAAAAAATTCAGAAGTCAATCCTGCGTTATGCTTGATTGGCTTCTTGTGTTTTGCATCAAATACATTACCATTTTAGATATGCTCTAATTATTTATGGCAACACCGCACATTGAGCAAAAAAGTAACCACGCTATGAATTTTCAAAGCATAGCGCGGTTTATGTGTTTTCTTGTTCGCAAGGCAAACCAAATTAAGCCGGCAGAGAAATTCTGTCAACTAAAATCAAATTTGCCAAAGCGAACATAACATTAAATTTCGCGGACTGTTTGGCTAGACCGCGATAGCACGTTTGCCGGAAACCGAGCTGCCGCTTTACAACCGCGAAAACGTATTCTACTTTTGCTCTTCCGATAACTGCCCTCATTTCGTCTTTATCACTCTTTTCTGTCGTTTCCTCGTTTTGCATAAATTTTAACCCCATTCTCTTTTTGAAATTGGGATTAATTTACAGACCGAACACCCGATCTCAAGTTCGGATGGTTTACGATTTTTACGGGCTTACGTTGCCGTTTTCCATTGGTCATCGAGCCATTTGATTCGCTTATTTACGTAATCGCACAGCGACGCTGCGTTTTTTACGCGATTGGTATCGTTGTTCAGGTCGCCCGCGAGAGACGCGGTGTGTTCGCGTACCGCTTTGGTAACGGCGGTAAGAGCGCCGCTTTCCGATAACTCCGCCCATTTGGTTTTTACGATCTCGCTGAACCATTCCTGCTTCATTGCGGTAATGAACCACGAATTGGACCTGTCGATATTGTTGGCTTTTTTCTGGAACGTGCTTGCGTAATAACCGCCCCGTGGGTTTTCGGTGTAACCCCAGTTGAAATCCCATGGAGCAAGAAACGTCAGCTTGGGATAAATGCTGTCCTTACCGAAATCGACCGCCATATAGAAACTGCCCTCGCCCACGTCGTAGTTCTGAACCAGCTCTTCAAGTATCAGCATATTCGCAAGCGATTCGACGTCGATCACGGCGCTTACAGCCTCCTGCGGCGTGGAATATACGCCCTGCGCCGAAACAAGCTCGTACTTGTCGTTCATCATATACAGATTTCCGTCGGCGGCCTCAAACAGTATCTTAAAGGCATTTTCAACGTATTTCGCAATAAAGTCGCGCTGAACTTTGGTAGTCGTATCGCTGCGGATAGTGTAATCCTTCTTCAGAAACTCGCGCTTCTTTTCCGTAATATCGGTAAACGGTCTGATATTATGATTTACGGTGAAAAAGGGATGCTCCTCGGAATCGGGATAATTATCCATCTCCAGAAGGTATCCGATCTCATCAGGCTGTTCTCCGCTTTTCGGCTCGGTTACGTCAACGCGTCCTTTTCCCGCTTGATTTTGTTCACAAAGGAGATAAACGCCCTTGCTTTTTCCGTTGATATACAGGTTGACGTACTCGCAGTCGGAACTGTAATATTTGCCCTCAAAAATCTCACGCGCAAGGTTGAATCCCATATAATCGGGCGCTAAATTCCAGTTGGAACGCAGAAGCACCCAGCTTTTGTATTGATTCTGATCATGCAGACCGAGCATACCCTGTTTTTCCTTGAATTTTATACGGTAAGGCTTTTCGCTTCCCTGATCGGCGGAGGAATTGCCGCGAACCTTTACCCCGCCTTCCGCCGACAGTACATAGCGTTCATCGCAGTTAAACACGTCGATAACCGAATCAACGTACTTGGTTTTCGAGCGTATCTGTTCCTCGTCAAGCGTTGTGATATTTATTGCGGGGAAATCCTTTTGTTCAGAGATCTGTTTGTATAATTTATCCAACTCCTCCGATTTTTCGGCATACTGTAAAGCAACGGCGCTTGGCGGAGTTTCGGCTTTACTTTCAGCGGATTCGGTTTCGGAAGACACAGCCGGCGAGTCCTCCGTTATCGTAGAGTTTTCGCCGTCGGTGCTGTTGCTGTTCTTATTGCAGCCGCAGGCTGATGTTATCAAAATTACCGATAAAAATGCGGCGACTATTTTTTTCATCTTCATAGTGATTCCTCCTACTATAATATTTTTGTCGGGTAAATCCATGACAATCCGGTCATGGTTTACACGCTCTTGTTACTTAAGGCAACACCGCGCAAAGACCGCGCTTCGCGCTTTGTCGTCCGCTTGCTTGCATCTTTTCCGGTGTAGAAAAAACCTCATTTTGAAATCCCATTCTACGCAATTCTTTCCATATATGCTCAATAGGGTTCATTTCCGATGTATATGGAGGAATATAGAAAAGACGTATATTTTTTGAAATGCACAACGCATAAACTTTTTGCCACGCAGTTCCATCACAGCAAAGAAGAATCATATCATCGTGATATCGTTCCGACAGTTCTTCTAAAAAGATGTTCATGCATGTTGTGTTGCAATCGTGCATTACTAAAAAACAAGATTTCCCCGTAAGCGGCTCTACCGCGCCGTATGCATATCGATACTCTCTGATATGATGACACGAAACGCTTGGACGGATACCCTTTGCGCACCAACAGTATTTGGGCTAGTTGATGCGCCCAAAGCCGGCTTCGTCCTGAAACATTAAACGAATTTCACAGCCATTATTGAAGATTTTCAATTCTTCTATTTGTCATTTAATTTTCTTGAGGTCTCTATGACCTCGTCGCTTGCCTTTTTCGGACGCCGACTCCGCAGAATAATTTGACTCCATCCATGTCTGTCAAGTACGCGATATATTTGCGCATTCCCAATGCGGTGGTCAACCTTTTCTTGATATGCGTTTTCAATTTCTCGTATATCGAGTATTTGTCCCTCTTCAACCTTTTGCCCGAACTGTTCAAGGACCCCTGTTTCCTCGTCAGAGCTTATGTTCCTTCTGTTTCCGCCATAGTGTGTTTCGGCTACTGCCTGCAAGCCCTTTTCAAAATACAACTTGATCAGGTTACAAACATGAGATCGGTGATACCCCGTTTTTTCCGCTATTTCTTTTTGACCAACTCCATTGCAGTGCAGTTCCGGCACCTCAAGACGCTTTTCTATCTGCTTATCTCTGCTGCTTCGACGTGCGGCTTTTATTTCTTCTTTCTGTTCTTCATTGAACTTGTATTTCATTTTTTATTATACCACTTTTTTGCCGATTTGTCTACCTTTTATTTAAATTTAGTATAAACCGCGTACGCAACGTTTAAGCTGATCTCATCGGCGGTTTTGCGCAACGATGAAATGCCGTACAAATGTTGAATTAGTGCCGTCTTGAACAGCACGACAGGGTCGGTGCTCGGTCTGACATTTTCCTTGCAATACAAGTCCTTGACTATCTCATATATCTTTGTGAAGTCCACCGCCACCTCTATTTTCCGCAGCAGATGTTCTTTCGGAACCGGATCCTCTATTCATACTATTTCACTTTGCGTCCTGTTTTCGTTTCCTTTTGTCAGCACTTTTATCACTCTTTTATATTATATCACATTAAACGAAAAAGTCCGGCTTTTACCGGACTTTTCAGTCTGTATAAAAAGTCGGTTATAAAAAAATGGCCAACCTCATTGAGTGGTAAAGGGGGAAAGGGGTGAGGGAGAGGGGAAAAGGGAGCTCGAGGGCGAGTGACCGCAAGCGGTCACCCTAAACCCGTAGGGAGAGGGGAGAGGGGGGCTTCCTGCCGTCTGAAAAAATACTACAGGTAGAAGTCAAGAATGCATTTGTGGGGATATCAAAGGTAGGTTGCCCCCCGCTCCCCTTTCCCGAAGGGTTGTCCCCTCGAACCCGGCAACGTAACAATCCAAATTCAGAAAAAATAGGGATATATGAAGTGTTCCCATCGAAACGGGCGCGTATAGTTTACAATCAAACGTGAAAAAGGACTTTTTCTACAGACCGAATCGTTCTTGTCGGGAGAACGCTCATATTTTTTAATGATTTCCAGTCTATTTCAGTCTCGTTAGTACGCAAATAGTACGCATTTTATCAATGGTACGCGAAACAAAAAGCCGCCCCGCAAGCCTCAATTGGCTTGTAGAGCGGCCTTAGCTTGGAGCTGGTGAACGGACTCGAACCCCCGACCTGCGCATTACGAATGCGCTGCTCTACCGACTGAGCTACACCAGCGAACCTAATTTCGGCGCAAATTTGCAAAAAGCACTTGCAAAACGCCGAGAAACGTGATATAATTAAAATGTATTAAAACGACTATATTATTATATAACATTTTTTTGCATTTGTCAAGTACCAAAAGGGGGATTTTGATAAAATTGAGGAAAAAAATTTTTAGAGGCATAGGATATTTCATCTGTACGCTTTTGATGATACTATGCATACTGCTGATAATTCAAACGGCGACATTCGGTACACACAGGAATTTGGGATTGTTTGGTATGAAAGTTTACATTGTTGAAAACGACGATCTGCCGACAGCGCCTATGGGCAGCGCGGTCATTGTTAAAAAGTGCGCCACCGCAGAACTGGAAGAAGGGAAAGCGGTTCTGTATCTCAGATCGGAAGCCGCCGACAATCCCACTTTGGGGTATGTGGAAAACATTTCCGACCGAGATGGGGTACATTATATTACTGTATCATACCATAATGAGCCTTATGAATTCCCGGAAGCGAAGCTCGTGGGTGTCGCGAATTATTCAAGCGTATTGTGGGGCGGCGTAATACGCTTTATGAGAACGCCGTTGGGAGTTATGATAATGGCTGTTCTGCCGTGCGCCGCTCTTATCCTGTTTGACGTTATACGTGCATCCGCCGCGAAGAGACCCGAACCCGAAGTCGTTCCAAAAGTAAAAAACGTCGACGAGGAACGTCATGTTGACGTAAAACTCTCCGTTGACCCCGAAGGTAAGGCGCTTTACTCCAAAGACCGCAATATGAAAACTCTTCCGAAAAACAGCGGCGTTCTGTATGATCATACAGCAAAGCAAAAGGCGACTAAACCCGAGATGCCCGCAAAAAACCGTCCAATTATCCCACTGACGGATCGAAAGCCAGCAGTCAAGCCCGAAGAGACATCGGGCAAAGTTTCGGAGAACACCGGCAGGCTCTTTGATATCAAAATTCCGGCGGATATGCCTGTTTCGGAAAAGCGCAGTCTTGCCGACGAAGTCATTCCCGAGAACGACGAGGCAATCCGAACCGCCGCGCCGACTGCGCGGTTCAAGAAAACCGCTGTTCACGAGGAACCGCCTATTGTAAACGAAAAGACCAATGAACTTCCGATTATCGGAAAGAAAACGAACGATGACGCGTTTTTTGCTCAACCCTCCGTCGTTGGGCGGCAGATAGCTCCGCAAATAGGCAAAAGCGTTCCCGAGCATAACGCGGATTTGGACGACGAAATCTCCGAAAACGCGCCGCGCGCTTCTCACGCGAAGCCCGAAAGAACCGCAGGCAAACGAAGCTCTCAAATACTCGCCTCGAAAAGTCTCGATGACTTTTTCGCCGATGACGACGACCCACACTCGACAAGAAACGTCAGAGACAAGGCAGTGGACGACATTCTTGCGAGTATAAACTCACGCAAATGACCTTTTGCTTTCGACGCCGGCGACTGTTGGCATTTCAAAGCCGGACAAGCCAACTTTTTATCTGCAAAACAACCAATATTATAACGTTAAAATTGCTAAGATATACAAAGTTCCGGCATTATTTATAAAAATTGCACAAAATTCCCCATTTTGTTAAAAATTGTGGTACAATATAAACAACAAGGAGAGACTTATGTTTGAATTAAAGCTTACGGAAAACCGAGCAAGACGGGGAGTTTTCCATACGCCGCACGGAGATATCCAAACGCCGTTCTTTATGAACGTGGCGACCGCCGCGGCAATAAAGGGCGGGATATCCTGTATGGATCTGCGGGATCTCAAAACGCGCGTCGCACTTTGCAATACTTATCACCTTCACCTGCGCCCATGCGAGGACGTTGTTTATCAAATGGGCGGACTGCACAAATTTATGAACTGGGATAAGCCGATACTTACGGACAGCGGCGGATTTCAAGTATTTTCACTCGCTAAACTGCGAAAGATCAAAGAAGAGGGCGTGTACTTTTCGTCGCACATTGACGGTCGTAAGCTCTTTATAGGACCCGAGGAAAGTATGCGGATACAATCGCGGCTTGGCTCAACAATAGCAATGGCGTTTGACGAGTGCGTCGAAAATCCCGCGCCGCGCGACTATGTTCAAAAATCCGTTGAACGGACTACACGCTGGCTGACGCGCTGTAAAACGGAGATGGCGCGGCTGAATTCTTTAAACGAGACAATCAACAAAAAACAGCTTTTGTTCGCTATCGATCAGGGCGGAACGTACGATGATATTCGCGTGGAGCACATGAAAACCATTGCCGAGATGGACTTGGACGGCTACGCGATAGGCGGGCTTGCCGTCGGAGAGCCTACGGACGTGATGTATCATGTTCTTGATACGGTGCTGCCGTTCGCGCCCGTGAACAAGCCGCGCTATCTTATGGGCGTGGGAACTCCCTCCAACATTATCGAGGGAGTATACCGCGGCGTCGATATGTTTGACTGCGTTATGCCAAGCCGCAATGCCCGTCACGCGACCGTCTTTACATGGGGCGGCATCATGCACGCTACAAACGAGCGTTACAAGACCGACCCGCGCCCTCTCGACCCCGAATGTGACTGCCCGACCTGCCGCAATTTCTCCCGCGCCTATATTCGTCACCTTTTCAAGGCGGGAGAACAGCTTGCGGGACGGCTTGCGGTTCAGCATAACCTCTACTTCTACAACACTCTTATGGACAAGATATGCGAAACGCTTGACAACGGAACGTTTACGGAGTTTCGGAACAAGTACTCGCCGCTTCTCGCGGGAAAACGGGAGGATTGAAATGGGAATATTCGGTAAACGAAAACCCAAGTGGGAACCGCTTGTCTGCCGTCCAAAGGACATTATCGAGCTGTTCCGACAGGATATCGCGATAAACGCGCCGCTGGAGGACTTCACGATAGAGATAAACGGCAAGCCGCATAATGTCGGCATTTCTTCGGAGTACGACAGCCGAAAATGCGTTTACTCGAACACATACTTCTTCCTCGACGACCAATGCTTCAGAACACTTGAGGGGTTCGCCGCAAAAGCAAGCGCGGACGGCGTTTTGTTCTCCGAAATGGAAACAATTACAATCCTGCGTGAAAACATCGACAGCGGCGACCCGAGAAATTCCGTTCTGCTGTCGCAAAGAGAAATAAAATAATGGCAAATTCCCCGATCGAACTCTTATTTCTCAGCTTTTGACTAACTTTACATCTGAAAAAGGCGGTGCAAATTATGATCAAATACGCAATATTCGATTTGGACGGAACGCTTCTGGATTCCTCGCAAATGTGGCGGACATTGGGAGCGCGTTATTTGGAATTTATGAAAAAAACTCCGCGCGAGGGTCTCGCCGAGGAAATGAGCGAAATGACTATGCTTGAGGGAGCGCGCTATCTTCGGCGTAATTACGATATTCCGTTTTCCGCCGAAGAAATAATGCGGCACATCACGCGAATGATCGAGAGATATTACACCGACGAGGTGCGCCTGAAAGACGGCGTACCGAAGCTTTTGGCTGCGCTGCGTTCGCACTGCGTACACATGTGTATCGCTACGGCAAGCGACGAGCGCCTTGGAATGAAAGCGCTGACGCGTTTGGGCGTGGGCGACTTTTTCGCCGGAGCGGTAAGCTGCTCAAACTACGGAGCGAAAACTTCTCCCGACGTGTTTCTTGCGGCGGCGGACTTGATTTATGCGCTGCCCGAGGAAACGATGGTTTTCGAGGATTCTCTGCACGCCGTAAAGACCGCTAAATCGGCGGGCTTCGCGACCGCCGCCGTAAAAGACATCGCCGAAAGCGATCAAGAGGGGCTTAAAAACGCCGCCGATTTCTACGCGGAAAATCTCGGAGAATTTGCCGACAACATCAAGGAAATACTGCGGTTTACTCCGCTAAATTGAAACTTGCGGATCTCCAAAAAAACATATTCCCCCGAACACAAATTCGAGGGAATTTTAATATGTTATAATGTGTTATGCTTGCTGTGCTTTATCGCGCTCTATCAAAAGCTCTACCGCGCGGACGGCGCATTTTATTCCTCTTGACGTGTCCTCCGTAATGGTGTCGGACATATCGCGCTTGGAACGCTCGGCGTTCCAAAGAGCGGTAAGTACTCCGCCGCCGCGTATCTTTTTCGGAAAAGCGCTGCGCACCGTGCATACCGAGTAGATAGCCGCACACTCCATCTCGGAGGTAAGACAGCCGCACTTAAAGTAGCTGTCCCAGCGGCTCTTGATGTTCTCTCCAACCGCCGAGCCATCGGGGTTCACCTCGCCGTAAAAACTGTCCTTGCAGTGGACTACTCCAACGTGATAACGTTTGCCCGGCTCCGGCAAGGAAAGCTCTTTTGCCGCGTCAACAAGCGCGGTGGTCACGTTGAAATCCGCAAGCGCGGGATACCCTTGAGGAAGATACTCGTAACTCGTACCCTCGGCGCGGATAGCAGCTTCGGCGATAATAAGGTCGCCGCCGAACACGGATAAATCAACACCGCCGCTCGTGCCTATACGGATAAAGGTGTCAGCGCCGCTGTCGATTAGCTCCTCGACCGCTATAGCCGCCGACGGTCCGCCGATACCCGTAGAACAAACGCTCACTTTTTCTCCGTTCAAGTACCCCGTATAGATGTTGTACTCACGGTTCTGCGCGATTTGTTTTGCATCGTCGAGCAAGGCGGCAATCTTGGGAACTCTGCCGGGGTCGCCGGGCAGAATTACATAGCGCCCAACATCGCCGGTCTTGATTTTCAGATGAAAACGTTCGTTTTCATTCATAATTGTTGCCATAACCATCCTCCTTTATTATAGCAATCCACACAATTAACGTTTAATTAAACTGTTGCGTTATTTTCGTGGATTGCTATAGAGCGCGGCTCTGCTTCTTATTTCTTGACCCGCTCAGTCCTTTTTACCGAACAGTCCGCCAATCTTATCCGCGATGCCGCCAAGGTTTACCTTTGCCTTAACTCCCTCGATGACCGAGTTTATCTGGTCGTCGGGCAAATCAACGCCAAGTACCTCCTCGACTGCCTTTATAGGCTCGCTTTTGAACTTTTCGGCAAAACCCTCGTCCGATTTTACCTTGTCTACAATTTCTTCAATTTTTTCTTTGATGTTCATACCTTTTCTCCTTTGTATAAAAATAAATAATTGAAAATTGTAACATTATCAATTATCAATTATCGATTGCCAACTGCGCCGAAGCGTTCTTTAGAGCGTTCTCGTGTGTGCCTATAATATTCAAAAACATAAAGCGTTCGTCCGAAAAATCCTCTTCCAAAGGCTTGCCCGATAAATTGAGATACGCGTAAAAAACCGTGACTTGCTGCGCGGCGTTTCGGGCGCGTTCTATAAATTCCTCGGAAAGACTGTCGGTTATCAATATTAAAATTGCCGCCGCGCTTTTATCGACCCTGTCTATCACTGCGGCGAAGTCCTCCGTCTCAAGATCGGGCGGCATTACGCACGCCAGATCATAAAACCTGCCCCATGAGCCTTCATCGTTCACGAACAACGGTTCGGAATTTATGCCGCAAAAGCTTACCGTTGAGTGTATGCCTTTATCCAGAGCCGTTCTTACGAACGCCAACGCGGTCTCAATGACCATATCCGCGCGTACCATTCCGGCTTCGTCGTTTTGCTGGTGATAATCGCACAGCACCACGTCTCTAAGGTCGTTCACGCTGTCAAACTGCTTTATCATCAGCTCGTCTTGCTTCGCGGTGAGCTTCCAGTGCACCATTTGAAAAATGTCGCCGTCGCGGTATTCGCGGACGTGCGAAAACTCGTCCTCATCCGCCGTGTTCAACTGTTTTTGAACGACGCTCTGCTCCACCGCCGATTTGAAAAGAATATCCTCCAATTCCAGATTTCGCGGAAGAAACGTTATGGGGATCTCCGCACGATACTTTTTTGAAACGCGGATAATTCGCAGCGGATCGACAACATAAACGCGCTCGATCTTACAGGTGCAGTTCCCGCGAAATCTGTGCCTGCACTTTACGGGAACTTCCGCTTTACCGAACGGCGGCAGCGAAACAAACAGCCGCTTATCGGCAATCAGCCCCAGATCCTCATCGGGAAGAACGCACTTCAATTCAAACGGCACTGCCGGAAAAATAAAGCGATTGGATACCTCTATCCCCAATTCAAACAGGATGTCCTTTGGCAAAGCGGCGCGCTTACAGCAAAATCGAGCATTCGCTCCGAAAAGCTGCCATACCGTCATACCAAATGCAAGCACGGGATACAAAAGCACCGTAAACAGCAATATCGCCGACACTCTGCCCTTATACAGCATAGAAAATCCAACGCACACCAGCACTGCCAATATATAAACAATACGGTTTCTTAACATAGCTCTCTCCGTCAGCTCCGTTTTACGGGCGGAACAACGGAACTTACCGCGTCCTCCAGCACCGAGCGCACGGAACGCTTATTGACGCGCGATTCTTGCTTTAAAACTATCCTGTGCTCAAATACCGGGATAAGCAGCCGCACGATATCCTCGGGCACCACGTAATCTCTGCCGCGAAGATAAGCATACGCCCGCGAAGCCTGCATCAAAGCAACAGACGCGCGCGGACTTGCCCCCAGCGCAACAGTCGGGTGATTGCGCGTGGCGGCGGCAAGCTCGGCTACATATTTGCACAGGCTTTCCGCAAAGATTATATTATTCACCTCCTCTATGCACTCGGATATCTGCTCCGCGCTCATCACGTTTTTCACGTCGTCAAGCGGATTGTCATAAAGCCTTTCCATCATTATCTGCTGTTCCTCGGCAATCGTCGGATACCCCATGCTTATCTTCACCATAAATCGGTCAAGCTGCGCTTCGGGCAAAGGAAACGTTCCAACGTAGCCTTGTGAGTTCTGCGTGGCTATTACCATAAACGGCTGCGGGAGCACGTAAGTTGTACCGTCTACCGTCACCTGCTTTTCCTCCATAGCCTCCAGAAGCGCGGACTGCGTTTTGGGCGAAGTGCGGTTTATTTCATCGGCAAGCAAAATGTTCGTTATAACGAGACCCGCGTGGTACTCGAATTTATTTTCTCCCTTATTGTACATCATAAAGCCCGTGATATCGGAAGCCATTACGTCGGGAGTAAACTGCGCTCTTCTGAACGCCAGACCCGAAGCCTTTCCCAAAGCCATCGCGAGAGTGGTTTTTCCAACGCCGGGCACATCCTCGATAAGCACGTGACCTCTCGCCAGAAGCGACGTCAAAATAATAAGAAGCGCGTCATCCTTGCCCTTTATCACCTTTGAAACCTCTTTCACCAAATCCGAGAGCAGGTATTGATTCTGAAATTTATGCGACATTTTTGCAAAACCTTTCAAGTTATTCTATCAAATCGTCATATACAACATTATACCATATTTTTAGTACCAATGTTATGTTCATTGAAATTATAATGTTTCCGCTGTACGTTTCCAATGTTTTCTTTATTATACCATATTTTCAGTACCACTGTTATGTTCGTTGAAATTATAACGTTTCCGCTGTACGTTTCCAACGTTTTCTATATTATACCATATTTTTCCGAAAAAATCAACCGTTCATTTTTCCCGTCTGTCCTCGAGAATTGACGGCGCTTCTTCGTTCTCCTGTTCAACGCGCCTGTCTATCCACTTGGGAACGTTCACCGCAAGCATTATAATAACAGACAACACCGTTATTATAAGGCTGGGCATATAAAGCATCGTGGGTCCGTTTGTCGCGGCGTTTTTATAAAGCTCGGTAAATAATTTGTAGGTAACGAGCGTTCCGCCTGCCGCCGCAATGTGTATCACTGCGGCGGTTTTTGTGTGTCCGAACATCATAACGAACATTCCGACTACATAAATTATCGAGGAAATCATCCACCACATCGCCGACGGATCCGCCGCCACCTCCGCTTCGACGATATCCCCGTTCCAAATGCACAGCGGTCCGAATATTCCCAACACAAACGCGAAAATCGTCGTGACGATAAGCTCCAGTACCTTTAAGATTATGACAAAAACCTTGACCGCGCCCGTGCCTTGATCTTTGGCGAAAAAGTAGAACGCTTCCTTTTCGCTTGCTTTTTTTGATTTATTTTCCGCGCCTTTTTTCGGCGGCAGTTTTACTTGTTTTCCCATTTTTCCTCCCTAACCGCACATTGCTGATTATCAATTATCCTTATATCCCCAACGGTCTACATTTGCTTTTCTCATCGCGCCGAAAATGCGCTGTTTAACGCCGTGGTTTTGGTGCTCCAGTTCCGTCAGGAACTCTTTCATAGTCTGCCTTGTCGTATGCTTATCGGCGGGGCATTTGCTTTTTACTATCGTAAAGTTATTTCTGCGCGCACAGGACGCGATGATATGCTCCGGCGCGAATACTAATGGTCGGATAAGCGTGATGTCCTTTCTTGAAAGATACGACTTCGGCGAAAAGCAGCCTATCCTGCCCTCCTGAAAAAGATTCATCATAAATGTTTCCAGCGCGTCGTCGCAGTTATGTCCCAGCGCAATTTTATTGCACCCCGCCGCCTTTGCCGCGTCGTGCAGCGCCCCTCTTCTCATTTTAGCGCACAGCGAACACGGGTTCGGCTCCTTTCGGATATCGAACACTATCTCTCCGATATCGGTCTTGACAAGCCTGAACTCCACGCCCAGCTCATTACACATATTCTCAACGGGCGAGTAATCCGTTTCCGTGCCGCCGAATCTCGGGTCGAGCGTTACGCATACCACCTCGTACTTTTTTTCATAAAATCTCCGCATTTTAGCAAGCCCCGCCAACAGCACAAGACTGTCCTTGCCGCCCGAGACCCCCACGGCTATTCTGTCGCCGTCGTCTATCAAATCAAATTCTTGGCAGGCTTTGCGGATATAGCCCAAAATTTTCTGCATCTTTCTCACTTCCTTACCTATTATAATGCATTTTCCACCTTATGTCAATAGGCTTTTTTCAACCTCTTGCTTTTTTCGATTGACAAAGGGCTTTAAATGTCGTATAATGATGTTATGGAGCGCTGTGCGGGCACTGCTTGAAAAATAAGCGGCAAGACTTCTTTGAACATAAGGAAGCCCTGATTAAATCGGATGCGCGCATCTTGCTTGCATATTTTCCGTCATCTTGCACAAATTTTCCTTGAC
>CANRFR010000011.1 GCA_947629945.1 uncultured Clostridia bacterium
CGTCGTCCGCGGCGATTATGGTAAGGCTGCTTTCGTCTATTGAAAGCGCGTCCTTACATTTTACGGCGTCGCCGAATTTGCTCTCGATATTAAGTTCGCCCGCGCCCTTAAATTCCAGATCGGAGCGTGTGAACACCGCCGCGTCCGCTTCGTCGTTCGCGGTATAGCTCTCGCTGTCGGAAAGCGCGTTCTTTGTGCCGTCCTTTGAAAAGATCGTCAGCGTTTTCGCGCTTTCACAATCGATGACCGCGCCGTTCTTGGAGGTAAGCTCGGCGTTGTTGAGCAGCAGCGTTATCTCGGCGTTTTTATCCGCTTCTATAAAAATTTTACAGTCGGAGCATTTGCCGGAAAGCTCGTAAACGCCCGCGTCCGTTATCTTTACGGTTTTATCGGACTCCACCGCGCCGCTGCCGTTAACGGAGATTTTTTCATCGGAGAACGTCACCGTACAGCTTGTTTCAACGGGGACGGCAAGTTCGCTTTCCTCATCGCTTGTATTGACGCTCGCGGTTTTGTCCGCCGTGCTTAAAAGCGGGCTTGACGAACTGTTGGATATGTCGTTGTCGTTGGCGCAGCCTGTCATCATAGTTGAAAAGGCGCAGAACGCCGCCAGAGTCTTAAAGTTGAATTTCATATTATTCCCTCTTAAAAATCTCCCGTATACCGCTTTACACTGCGGGATACTCCAAAATTCCCATCACATTTCCTCGTGATTATCGGTAAGTACGCTGCACATTATCGTAAGATTACCGTTGCGTGTTCTTATCTTGTCCAAAAACTCCTTTTCCTTTGAAGCGTCCTTTAAGACAAGCTCGTAACGTAATTCATAGAGCGTTCCCATACTGACCGTCTTGGACATTACCAAACGGTGCGAGACTGTGTATTCCTCGAACAAATCTTTAAAGCAGCTCATATAGTCCAGATCCTCGGGGATCAGCACTTTAAGGAGCTTCGCGGACTTGACGATACCGAACGCCGGAATAAATCCCAACAACCCCAGAATAAGCCCTGCCGCAAGCGTGATTATCAGCGCGAAGCCGAGATATCCCATGCCCGTTGCCAAACCAATGCCCATTGCCAAGAACACGTAGCACAGCTCTCTGGAAGTGCCGGGCGCCGAACGAAACCTTACAAGGTTGAACGCGCCCATAACCGCTATTCCCGCGCCCACCGAGCCGTTCACCAGCATTATAACCGACTGCACCAAAATGGGCAGCACCACCAGCGTTACCATAAGATTTTTAGACGCGCGCGGATTATTTAATCTGTAAAGCATAGCCGCCACAAGTCCAAGTCCCGCCGAGGTCAGCGTGCAGAATATCGCGCTCTGCGCGGTAAGCCCCACGGACGTATCTATAATTGTCGAAAACATATTGAATTAAACTCCCATCTTTAAATTCTGCCACACCTCGCTTGAATAAATGGTGCCGTATTTTGAAAACGAACCGTTGTAGATTTTGAGCCGCGATAAGACCTTCACAAGCGTTAAAGGAACAGCGCCGACGGACTTTACCTCCATAACCGTGAACGGCTGAGAGCTTAACCTCTTTCCGACGTCGCCCGCTCTCAAATCAAGATTTTGACGGCGATATCTTATGTTGCTGTCAAACGTTACGCGAAATTCTTTGTCCTCGTTGCCGTAAAACGCGCAGCGGTCGTAACAGATAACTATTTTCGGCTTCAGATCCATTCGCTTTATAAGGTAATCGACC
The DNA here is from genome assembly GCA_947629945.1 of uncultured Clostridia bacterium. Classification (GTDB taxonomy): domain Bacteria; phylum Bacillota; class Clostridia; order Oscillospirales; family Ruminococcaceae; genus CAG-115. The sequence goes on from CANRFR010000011.1 coordinate 1,713, forward strand.
TCCTCAAAGACCTGTCCGCGCTTTTCGGGCTTTACGCCGTCGGTTATGTAATCGTGCAGTTCTTTGTAAGTGCCGTCATAGCGCCGCTTATAGGTGATCCCTCGATATTTCTTCTTTATTTCCAAAAACGCGTTGGAATCGTCCTCGGCTCTGCCGTAGCAGCGCAGCCGTACTTTTTCTTTATAGACGGGCTTTCCAAGCGAGCTTCTTATCAGATCGTTGTTGCGGTTGTCAAGGTAGATGTTGAGTATGGTATGAAGCCCGAATTCGTCCTCGGTCATAAAATTCGATATTTCTTTCACGACCCCGTTATATTGCTCTTCATCCAGCAAGAATTTCATCTCGCGTCGTTTGAACGTATTCGCGTATGCCATTGATATTCACTCCCATTGAGAATCGCAAAGCCTCGCCGTGTCTTCTGTGCTTCGCTTTTTGTAATTTTATTATAACTTAGCTTTGTGTTAATTTTATGATAAAAGCACAACAATTTTCTGTTTTTTAGACAGCATTTTTTATGTTGATTGAGAAAAATTTCATTTGTTATACCAACCGACAAAGCAAACCGCTGTTCTATTTTATGAGTAAGCAGCATAGATTTTATAAAAACGGACAAGTAAAGAAAGGACAAAAAAATGATAAAAGCAACAGCTATCCCATTAAAGAGTATTGAAAAAATTCAAGTACCAAGGCCGATCTCACAGATCGCCGAGATACGTCTTCGCGCGGGCAGACCTTGCGTTGCGGTGGACGTTAACTCAAATATGCAGGTCTGCTCACCGCCGTTTTCCGCAAAAGAAATCGCGGAATGTTTCGACGAAATATGCAGATATTCCGTTTACAGCTTTGAGGAGGACATCTCCCGCGGCTTTGTGACGCTTGACGGCGGACACCGTGTTGGGATCTGCGGGACTGCGGTCACAAAACAAGGAAAGATAACGGCGTTCAAGGATATTTCGGGACTTAACATACGCGTTGCTCACCAAATTTTGGGCTGCTCAGACGAGTTGTACGAACGCGTTTTTTCGAGCGGGCTTCAATCGCTTCTGCTAGGCGGCAAGCCGCTTTGCGGAAAAACGACGGTTCTGCGCGATCTTGCGAGACTGCTGGGCGAACGTCACCGTGTAACCCTTATCGACAGCCGCGGCGAACTTTCCGCCTCGGTGCGCGGAAAACCGAACTTTGACATAGGACTAAACACCGACGCATTATGCGGAATTGAAAAATCCGAGGGCATTATGCTCGCAATAAGAAGTCTCAGCCCGGAGGTAATAATCTGCGACGAGATAGGCGACGATCAGGCGGCAGTCGAGCAAGCTATGTTCTGCGGTGTTAAGATAATCGCTTCGGCGCACGCCGCAAGCTTAGCAGAACTTAAACGGCGCAATTCCACGCGCGGACTTTTTCCGCTGTTCGACTGCGCCGCCGTTTTAAATGAAAACGGAAGGCTTGCGGAATTTGAAAGGCGCAGGTGATGACCGTGAATATATTCAGGCTCATCGCGGCGGCGCTTGCGTTCGTTATCTGCGCTTCGGAGGGCAGTCGGCGCAGCCGCGCGCTTAAAGAACGCTCGGAATTTACGGCGGAAATTCAATCGATGATTGAACGGTTCTCTGTTGGGATACGCTATTCGGCAAAAAACTCGGACGAGCTGCTGGACGCGGAAAACGGACGTTTCGCGCGTATGGTCAAATCGTTCAAGGAACAAACGAACAACACTCGTCTGGCGTGGGAAATGGCTTGCAGCGAACTTCCGCAATATCCCGACGAAACAGCCGTTCTGCGGGAGCTTGGAGCGTCGTTCGGTACAATGGACACCGACAACACTCTGCGGCTTTTGGAATGCTGTCAAGCGGAGATCTCATCGCTTAAAAATGCCGCCGAGGCGGAATACTCCAAACGCGGCAAGGCAGTCTTTCAGGTTGGGGCGTTATGCGGAATAGGCGCGGCTATCTTGATTATTTAAGGGGTTAGCAATGGAAATTGATTTGCTTTTTAAAATAGCGGCTGTGGGCGTTATAGTCGCCATCTTGAACTTGATACTCAAAAAAACCGACCACGACGAGCAAGTGGTAATGTTGAACGTTGCGGGGCTGATCATCGTTCTTATGATGATAATACCGTTCATTCAGGAGCTTTTTGAAACGGTAAAGGACGTGTTTGGACTGTGGTGACGGATATTTTAAGACTTTGCGGATTCGGGCTGTCGGCGGTAACGCTTTGCGTTATTGTTCGGCAGCTAAAACCCGAAAGCGCGGTTATCGTGAATATCGCGGCGGGGCTTATGATACTTATTTCCGCAGTTAAGCTGCTGTCGCCCTCCGTAAAAGCCGTTGGAGAACTTGCGGAAAACGCCGGTATAAGCGGCAGCTTTGCGGAGATCCTGCTGAAAGCTCTGGCGATAAGCTACATAACCGCGTTGTCCTCCGACTGCGCCAAGGACGCGGGCGAGACGGCTCTGGGAACAAAACTGGAGTTTGCGGGAAGAGCCGCGATCGCTGCGCTGTCTCTGCCTGTCTTTACTCAATTGGCGGAGATCATCACAAAAATGATAAACGGATAGGTAAAATATGAGGAATTTTTTTGCTGTTTTATTTGCGGTTTTCGCGATTTTGATTTTCAGTCCTCGATCTTATGCCGAAGAATTCGACTACGGCAGAGACGCTCTTGAAAGCGCTCTTCCCGACGACGCGCGGGAATATCTTGAAAGCGAGGGGATAACTCCCGAGACCACAACGGCGTTTTCTTTTTCGGACGCGCTCGGCAAGGGGTTTGAGCTTTTGAAAAGCAAGGCTTCAAAGCCGCTGAAAACGCTGTGCGCTTTATGCGGAGTAGTTTTGTTCTGCGCTTTGACGCAAAGCTTGGAACATTCGGGCAGCCTGAAAGGAGTGTTTTCGGCGGTAGGGGTTCTTTGCGGCGCAGGTATCGCGGCGGCGGCAATGTACGATCTGCTGAACAGCTCTCTTACCGCGATAAGCGCGGCGGCAAATTTTATGCTGATTTTTATTCCCGTACTTACGGGTATCTCGGCGGCGATGGGTCACACGCTGACCGCCGCTGCGGTAAACTCTGCGGTTATTGGCGGAACTCAACTGTTTTCGCAGCTTGCCGCTAACTTTTTGGCTCCGTTGTGCGGCGCGATACTGGGAGTTTCCACAGCGGGCGCGGTTCATCCTCAACTGAAGCTGGACAAGATAGGCGAACTCATAAAAAAATTCGTCGTATGGGGACTATCTCTTGTTATGACGGTTTTTATGGGTGTTTTATCAATACAAACCGCCGTTTCCGCCGCTTCCGATAACGCCGCCGTTAAAACGGCAAAGTTTATGGTATCTCAGGGCGTTCCCATCGTCGGCGGTACTGTATCCGACGCGGTGAACACGCTGCAAACGGGGATATCGATACTCAAAAGCAGCGTCGGAGTTTATGGGATAATAGCCGCCGCAGCAGTCATCGTGCCCGTACTGGCGGGTCTGTTTTGCTACAAAATAGCGATAATTCTGGCGCAAAGCCTTGCGGAGACTTTCGATCTGAAAGAGCTTGCCGCGCTGTTTAAAAGCTGTGGCGCTATAGTTACCATTATCATCTCAATCACGTTTGGCGTTCTGTTGATAAACACTATCGCCGCCGCGGTTACGCTTTGTATGACGGGAAACACCGGCTGAACCTCAAAAAACAAGACCTCCGCAAAGTCAAATTGCCTTTGCGGAGGTCTTTTAGAAAAACGAATTATTGTCTGTTGTAAAAATTACTCGGCAAACATCTCCGTTGAAAGATATCGCTCGCCCGTATCCGGCAAAAGCGCGACGATAGTCTTGCCCTTGTTTTCGGGGCGCTTTGCAAGCTCTACCGCCGCCCAAACAGCCGCGCCCGAGCTTATGCCGACAAGAACGCCCTCGGTTCTCGCGACGCGTCTGCCCGCTTCAAAAGCGGCTTCATTCTCAACCTGTATTATCTCGTCGTAGATGTCGGTATCAAGAGTTTCGGGAACGAAGCCCGCGCCTATTCCCTGAATTTTATGCGGACCCGAAGCGCCCCCGGAAAGCACGGGGCTGGATTTCGGCTCAACGGCGATTATCTTCACGTTCGGGTTCTTTTCTTTGAGCGTTTTGCCCACGCCCGAAATCGTACCGCCCGTGCCTATGCCCGCTACGAAAATATCCACCTTGCCGTCGGTGTCGTCCCAAATCTCAACGCCCGTTGTCGCCGCGTGCGCAGCGGGGTTTACGGGGTTTACGAACTGACCCGGGATAAAGCTGTTCGGAATCTCCCGGGCAAGCTCGTCCGCTTTCGCGATCGCGCCTTTCATTCCCTTCGCGCCGTCGGTCAGCACAAGCTCCGCGCCGTACGCTTTCATAAGATTGCGGCGCTCAACGCTCATTGTTTCGGGCATAACTATGATTATTCTGTATCCTTTCACGGCGGCGATAGCCGAAAGTCCCACGCCCGTATTTCCGCTTGTAGGCTCAATAATCACCGACCCCTGCTTTAACTTACCCTGTTTTTCCGCGTCCTCTATCATTGCTTTCGCGACACGATCCTTGACCGAGCCTGCGGGATTGAACAGCTCGAGTTTCGCCAAAACGACAGCCTCCAGCTTATCCTCCCGCTCGATATGAGTAAGCTCCAACAACGGAGTTTTGCCGATAAGCTCTGTAACATTCTTGTAAACGTTCATAAAACCTCCATAAAATAAAACCTACCCTTAAGCTGTTCCCAACAGCATTAAGGCGGCGGCAAAGTACAAAAGGAAAATTTGCTCTGACTTTCGATATCATTATAGCACACTTTACCTACAATGTCAATAGGCTTTTGGTATTTTTATACATAAATACAGTTCTTTGCTATAAGTGTCGTAAACATAAAACCGCGCAGCCGAAGCCGCGCGGTCGATGTAGTTTACTTTTTCGTTTTAACCGTTATGTTGCTGTACGCTATCGCTTTTTTGCTTGCGTTGTACGCTGTCACGCGGAACTTATAAGAGGTGTTCGCGGCGAGCTTGCTTGCAGTATAAGTAAGTACACTGTTGCTCTTGGTCTGTGTAAGCTGCGTCCATTTGTTGTTCTTCCACACGAATACCTTATAGTACTTCGCGGATGTATTTTTGCTCCACGTAAGCTTTGCGTAATTCTTTGCAGGAGCGGCTTTCAGATTAGAGATGTTCGCCAGTGTTCTTGTGGAAATATCGCTGAACGCTATCGCTTTGTTGCTTGAATTGTACGCCGTCACGCGGTACTTGTACGCGGTGTTGAGCTTGAGATTTGCCGCCGTGTAGTTTGGCGCAGTGGAGTTGTTTAACTGCTTTAACAATTGATATTTACCGTTGTTCCACACAAATACCTTGTAATATTTCGCGGACGCGTTTCTGCTCCAAGTCAATTTTACGGAATTTTTAGTGGGAGCGGCTTTCAAATTCGCGATGTTCGCTAAAGTCTTAGCGGAAACGTCAGAGAACGCTATTGCCTTATTGCTTGCATTGTACGCCGTTACTCTGAACTTGTAAGACGTGTTCGCATTAAGTTTGCTTGCGTTGCAGCTAAGTACGCTGTTGTTTACAGTTTTCGTGAGTTCTGTGTACTTGTTGTTCTTCAAAACGAATACCTTATAGTACTTCGCAGACGCGTTTCTGCTCCACGTAAGTTTTACGGTATTTTTGCTCGGAGCGGCTTTCAAGTTCGCTACATTTGCGAGGGTTTTTGTGGAGACATCGCTGAATGCTATCGCTTTGTTACTTGCATTATAAGCAGTAACTCTGAACTTGTAGGAAGTGTTCGCATTGAGTTTACTTGCAGTGTAATTAAGTACGCTGTTGCTCTTGGTCTGCGTAAGCTGTGTGTATTTGCCGTTCTTCCAGACAAACACTTTATAATATTTCGCCGCCGTGTTTTTATTCCACGTTATTTTCGCGGTATTCTTGCTTGGAACGACTTTGAGGTTCACAATGCTGTCGAGTTTTGTTGTGACGCTTACCTCTTCCGGTATCGAACAATAACCCTGATAATAAATCAGCGGTTCGCTAATTCCATAATTTATTGCTATTTCTTTTCCGTATGGTATAACTTTGAAATCATATTTTACACCCTTATCCAAATTGTTAACTTTGTAGGTGGTTTTTGATGTTGTGCCGATTTTTTTCCACTTGCCATCAACACGCTGCTCTATGGAATAACGAACTATATCTTCCGGTTTAATGGAATTGGCATTCATCGTCGCGCTGCTACTTACTTTGCCCCATTTCAACGTTACGCTGTTTTGAGTTGATGTTGCGCTTAATTTCTCCGTACATTTTAAAAAGTACGGCGGCGTGTACACATTTTTGCTGTACCAAAGTAACGCCTCGTCGCCGTTCACATTTTCATAAAAGCCATCGCAGCCGAATACCTCTGAGTTCATAAGGAATATTTTTACGGTATAATCCCTTTCGCTCAAATTATAAACCGGAATTGTAATTTCATTGCTTTTTACGAGATAACCCTTGCTGTTGCCCATTCTCGCTTGAAACCGCACCCAATACCACCCGTTCGGATTTACATCGTTCCAAGTTATTTTCATATCATAACTGTTTTCACTGTCCGCAGGTTCGACATATTCTATATTAACCTTCGGATTAGCAAATGTATTATTTTTAACGATTATCTCCTCGCTGTCCGAAACGGAAGATTGCATTCTCTCGGTGGTCTCCTCCGCGCTCGAAACAAACGTCACCAAACTTGCCGTCATCGCCGCCGCCAAAAAAACAGAAAGAATTTTTTTCAGTTTCATAAATAAAATCCTCCTAAACTCTCTTTATTTATAAATTATACCAAAAAACATTACTGTTTGTCAATAGAAATTATCAACATATTACAACGGAACTTTTGTGCAAAATATGCAAAAACCGCGCAGCCGAAGCCGCGCGGTCGATGTTGTTTACTTTTTAGTTTTAACCGTTATATCGCTAAACGCTATAACTTTGCTGCTTGCATTATAAGCTGTCACGCGGAACTTATAAGAGGTGTTTGCGGTGAGCTTGCTTGCAGTATAAGTAAGTACACTGTTGCTCTTGGTCTGTGTAAGCTGCGTCCACTTGTTGTTCTTCCACACGAATACCTTGTAGTACTTCGCGGATGTATTTTTGCTCCACGTAAGCTTTACGGAATTCTTCGCGGGAACGGCTTTCAGATTAGAAATGTTCGCCAATGTTCTTGTGGAAATATCGCTGAACGCTATCGCTTTGTTGCTTGTGTTGTACGCCGTCACGCGGTACTTGTACGCTGTGTTGAGCTTGAGATTTGCCGCCGTGTAGTTTGGCGCGGTGGAGTTGTTTAACTGCTTTAACAATTGGTATTTGCCGTTGTTCCACACGAATACCTTGTAATATTTCGCGGACGCGTTTCTGCTCCATGTAAGTTTTACGGAATTTTTAGTGGGAGCAGCTTTCAAATTCGCGATGTTCGCCAAGGTTCTTGTGGAAATATCGCTGAACGCTATCGCTTTGTTGCTTGAATTGTACGCCGTCACGCGGTACTTGTACGCGGTATTCACGGTGAGATTGCTTGCCGTATAGTTAACCACGCTGTTATTAGCGGTTTGTGTAAGCTGCGTCCACTTGTTGTTCTTCCACACGAATACCTTGTAGTACTTCGCGGATGTGTTTTTGCTCCAAGTAATTTTCGCGTTGTTTTTGCTCGGTGCGACTTTCAAATCTGCGATCTTTCCGCACTTAGTTTTGACCGTGATATCGGAATACGCTATTGCCGTATTACTCTTATTATACGCAGTTACTCGGAACTTGTAAGAAGTATTCGCTTGCAAACCCGTTTTATTGTAAGACAAAACACTGTTGTTCTTAGTTTGTATCAGCTTCGTCCACTTACTGTTTTGCCAAATCCATACTTTGTAGAAGCTTGCTGAGGTGTTTTTGCACCATGTAAGCTTTATGCTGCTGTTTGTTGGTGCAGCTTTTAAATCCTTGATTTTTTGATGATAATTATAATGGATGGTTGAATACTCCAACCCCCAGTTGCCGTAATTAATTGTAACTTTACCCCACTGGGCTTTAGAACCAGTGTAATATATATCTTTAAGATTTACAAAAATGTCAAACGCTTTCTCGCCAATTGACGTAACGCTGCTTGGTATCGTTATCCGGGTAAGGCTTGAACATTCGCTAAAAGCACGATCCCCAATACGCGTAACTTTTTTACCATTTACTGTTGATAGAATAGTGGCTTTCACCAAATTTTGATCAACGGGACCATAAACCTCCGCCGTGCCGTCGTCAAATGCCATATACTCTAAATTACCTACGGTAATTTTTTCTTTCTGCGTCTTTAAAGTAATATCGGAATACGCGATTTCTGTATTTCCTTTATATGCGCTTACACGAAACTTATAAGAAGTATCGGGATTAAGTTTTTCCAGAGTGTAATTGAACTTTGTACCACCCTTTATCTCTGCAATTTTATACCGATATCCATTGTGCAAAAGCCATATGTAATAGGAATCCGCATTCGCAAATTTGCTCCACTTAAACTTGACCAACCTAATTCCCGGCGTTGCTTGTAGATTTGCGATCTTCCCGATTTTTGTATTTGATGTTATGTCACTGTAAGCTATTGCTTTGTTACTTTTATTATAAGCAGTTACGCGGAATTCGTACGAGGTATTCGGAACGAGTTTTGTTGCTGTGTATGTTAAAATTGTGTTATTCTTGGTTTTAGTAAGCTCTGTCCACTTGCTGTTTTTCCAAATAAATACTTTGTAATAGCTTACTAAAGCATTTTTGTTCCACGAAAGCTTTATGCTGTTTTCTTTCGAAGTTGCCTTTAAATTTGCAATTTCTCCAACTTTGGTCTTTATCGTAATATCAGAATGTGCAATCGCAGTGTTTTTCTTATTGTATGCCGAAAGACGTAACTTATATGAGGTGTTTGAAGCCAGATTCGTTATATTGTATGACAAGGTTTGGCTATCCTTGGTTTGATAAAGAAAAGTCCACTTATTGTCTTTCCAAATCCACACCTTATAACATTTCGCCGGGTAATATATATCCCATTCAAGCGACACGCTGTCAGATGTAACATCGCTCGCCGAAAATCCGCTTAAAACGACCGGCGGTAATTCAAGATGCTTCGCATTGTAATAAAAGTCGGCGTTTAAAAGAGCATCGTTATATCGTTGAACCGAAATACTATCCCAATTCTCTTGGGAGCCGGTATAATAAACGCTTTTTAAGCTTATGCAATTTAAAAAAGCGTATTGTTTTATTTCTGAAACACCCGGCAAACGAATAGCGCGGAGGCTATAGCAATTTGAAAATGTTCCGCTTTCAATATTTCTTATATAATGTGGCAATTCAATGCTTTCCAAAGACAAGCAACCGGTAAACGCGAAATCGCCAATCACGGTAATATTATCGGGCAAGCTTATTTTAGTTAAAGAGGTGCAGTTTGCAAACGCATACCAATCTATTTGTGTCACCGCACTGCTGATGTCAATTTCCTCAAGATAGGAGCAGTCCTGAAATGCGCCGTATCTTATCGCATTGGAGTAAGAAACATCGACAAATTTTGTTGCTTTTTTTGCCGGAGGATACTTTTCAACCCAAGCAAGCATGTTATCTTTTGAATTATACCTATACAGCACACCGTCAACTGCTTTGTACCATAGCGCGGTAGAATCGGTTGTAAAGTTTTCCAATGATTTACATCCAACAAATGCGCCTTCTTGAATTTCTTCCACACTATTTGGTATATGCATTGTTTTAATATTCGTACAATATTCAAATGCATATTCTTCAATACATTTTAAGCCTTTGGGAAGCGTCAAAGCTTCAAGAGAACAGCAATTCATAAATGCATTTTTTTCTATTTTTTTTAGTGTTTTAGGTAAGGATATGCTTTTTAGTGATTCAAGTCCAATAAAACCAATCCTTGATATTGTCGAAACCGATTTTCCTTTTACAGTTTCTGGAATAACTATCTTAGTTACAGTTGCCGCATCATTTCCGGCATATTTTACCGAAAGTGTGTCATCATCAAGCTCAGTGTACTCTAAATCCCCCTCAGTGAACGTATCACCGCTTGCCATTTTCCTGTCAATGCAATCTTCAACGAAAACATCCTGCGCGAACGAAGTCACGGACACAGAAGCAACCGTCATCACTCCCGCAATCAAACCCGCGATAATATTCTTAAACCTCATAAAAATACCTCCAAAATTAAATTTATATTATAATTTTACCAAAAATCCCATATATAGTCAAGAGTAATTTCCACCAAAACTACACATTGTGATTTGGTTAAAACAACAAAACCGCCCGAATTTCTCCGAGCGGCTTTGTTGAAAATACCGAAAATCAAATCATAGACGGCTGCCAAGAGCTCGGCGCTTCCAGCCCGAACATCTTAATAACCGTGGGAGCAACGTTGGAAAGCCCATAATTGCCCTCTTTTATCGTGTAGGTCGTGTCCTTGTCGTAGATGATGAACGGCACGGGGTTGAGCGAGTGCGCGGTACGCACCTGAACCTCGCCCTTTTTGTTCTTCTCGAGCATTTCGTCGGCGTTGCCGTGGTCGGCGGTTACGAGCATTGTAACGCCCTCCTCGTCGCAGACCTTTTTGAGCCGCGCAAGCCCGATATCTACGCTCTCCACGCCGATTATCGTAGCTTCAAGCGAACCTGTGTGTCCAACCATATCGCCGTTCGGGAAGTTGCACCGCAGAAAATCGTACTTTTTGGACTTTATCGCTTCGATAAGGTCGTCCACGATGTCCGCGGACTTCATCCACGGGCGCTGGTCGAACGAAACGTTGTCGCTCGGTATCTCCTTGAACGTTTCCAGTTCCTCGGAGAATTTGCCGCTTCTGTTGCCGTTCCAGAAGTACGTTACGTGACCGTATTTCTGCGTTTCCGATACCGCGTACTGGCGAAGTCCCGCCTTAACAAGCACCTCGCTCATAGTATCGTGTATCTCGGGCGGATTTACGAGGAAACGCGCCGGGAGCTTCAAATCGCCGTCATACTGGAGCATACCCGCGTAGCAAACGTCGGGCTTCGGTCCTCTGTTAAAGTGCGTGAACTCCTCCATATCGAACGCCATGGAAAGCTCGATAGCGCGGTCGCCGCGGAAGTTATAGAGAATAACGCTGTCGCCGTCTACGATTTTTCCAACGGGAACGCCGTTCTCCGCGATAACGAACGCGGGAAGATCTTGGTCGATTGCCCCCGTCTCCTTGCGGAGCGTTTCAAGAGCCTCCATTGCAGAACCGAACGTCTTGCCCTCGCCCTTAACGTGAGTGTTCCAGCCGCGCTCCACCATTGCCCAATCGGCTTGGTATCTGTCCATTGTGATTTTCATACGACCGCCGCCGCTTGCGATTTTGCCGTCGAAATTCGCGTCGTTCAGCTCCTTGAGAACGTCCTCAAGCTGCTGAATGTAGATCTGCGCGGAAGTCGCGGGAACGTCGCGCCCGTCAAGCAAGGTGTGAACGCGTACCTTTTTAACGCCCTCAGCCTTTGCCTTTTTCAGCATATTGAACAGATGCGAGATGTTGGAGTGAACGTTGCCGTCCGAAAGCAAGCCGATAAAGTGGAGCGTGCTGTCCTTAGACTTCACGTTTCCGATAAGCTCTTTCCACGCTTCGGAGTTGTACATCTTGCCGCTCTCGATGCTCTCATTTACGAGCTTCGCGCCCTGAGAGTAGATCTGTCCGCACCCGAGCGCGTTGTGTCCGACCTCGGAGTTGCCCATATCGTCGTCCGTGGGAAGTCCCACCGCGTCGCCGTGCGCTTTAAGGCGCGTGTTCGGACAGTTCTTCAAAAGCCAGTCCAAAGTCGGCGTATTCGCGAGCGTTACCGCGTCGCCTAAGCCCGTTTTGGAGTAGCCCACGCCGTCCATTACTACCAATAAAATAGGTTTTACTGCCATATTCTATATACCTCTTTCATATTAAGATTTACTATCAATCCAAATCATCGGGAAGTTCCAACGGCTGAAGTTTCAATCTGATTTTTTTCATTTGCACCTCAATCGCCCGAACCACCTCGTCCGCGTTTGTCTTTTTCGCCAATTGGCGCAAGTCTCTGAACGTATAATAATCGTCGATAAGTTTCGCGTTAAATTGTCTGTCGCTGTCGCCCATTTTATTCACCTTCTTTCTTAATCCTACAAAGTATCAGCGAAATGTTAAGCAACAGTGTGCGTTTTTTCGGATGTTCCTTTCAATCCGCGTTACATTTATATTCCGCTTTAATCGGCGTAGTCAGCGTTACGCGGCATAACTGTCAATTGTCAACTTTACATTGTCAACTGATATCAGCCGTTCTCCGCAGCCTTGATAATCGTCGTAAAGTCGGGAGCTTTCAAAGAAGCGCCGCCGATAAGACCGCCGTCGACGTTGGTCTTGGATACTAAGTCCTCGGCGTTCTTCGCGTTCATAGAGCCGCCGTACTGAATGGTAATGCTCTCTGCGGTGTCGTTGTCGTAGAGCTTCGCGAGCTGCGCTCTGATAAACGCGCAGACCTCCTCGGCTTGGTCGGCGGTAGCGGTCTTGCCGGTGCCGATAGCCCATACCGGCTCGTAAGCGATAACACACTTCTTAACGTCCTCTTTGGAGATCGCGAAGAAGTCCAGCTTTATCTGACGCGCGATAACCTCCTCGGTGATGTTGCACTCGCGCTCCCAGAGCAGTTCGCCCACGCAGACGATAGGCTTCAAGCCCGCCGCGAGAGCCGCTTTTGTGCGCTTGTTGACGGTCTCGTCGGTCTCGTTAAAGTACTGACGGCGCTCGGAGTGTCCGAGAACCACGTACTCAACGCCCATTTCCGCGAGCATATCCGCAGAAATTTCGCCCGTGAACGCGCCGCTCTTCTCGAAGTGGCAGTTCTCCGCGCCTATCTTGATGTTCGTGCCCTCGGCAGCCGCGAGAGCCGTTTCAAGGTTCGTAAACGGTACGCAAGCCACTATCTCCACGCCCTTAACGTCCGCTACGAGAGGTTTCAGCTCGTCTAGCAGAGCCTTAGCCTCGGGGCGCGTCTTGTTCATTTTCCAGTTTCCGGCGATTATCGCCTTTCTTACATTCTTCTTCATAGTATGTTATTTCCTTTCAATTTCGGGAATAACCCGAATTATTTTGTAGATTTTTCGCTTTTTTGATACCCGTGATAAATCTTAACGGGGCTATTCTCTTGCAAATTTCGTACAGCCCGACGGTAACGGCGAAGCTAACGACCGCTATCAAAAAGAACTGTATTAAATCAGCGCAATTTATCTTTACGATAAAGAACGCAGCCGCCGCAAGCACCGTCTGATGAAGCCGGTATATAGGAAAACAAGCGGGAGAAAAATAATCCGTAAACCCGTTTTTGAAATCCAAGAACTTAGGGAAGCACTGATTAAATCGGATGTGCACAGCTTGCTTGCATATTTTCCGTTATCTTGCACAAATTCTCCTTGGCGGGCGTCAGCCCGCCGGCGTCGAATTTGTACAATCTAACGAAAAATCTGCGCACCCCGATTTAATCAGCACTTCCTTAGCTCCGATCGCTGTCGCTCCCAGAACGCCCGTCCACTCCAAGGCTCTGAAATCGAGATACCAAAAAAGCACGCTTTCAATGCCGACATTCCGCATTACGCAGCGGAATATCATCATCGCAAGCCATAAGCCGCCGAGCAATATCCAATTGCGCTTCAGCTTTTCAATTACTTTGTCGTCGGTAAACAAAAAGAAGCCCAACAGAAAACATATCGCAAATTCAAGAACTCCTTTTCCGCCGACATTCGCGACAAGACCGCCCGCGCAAAGCAGTACAAAGCCGCCGATTATCAGTAACACAACGGGATTTTTCGACAACTCCGGTTTTTTATCCCTCTTAACGTACCAAACGTTCAGGGGCAGGAACACCAGCGAAATCACAAACAAAAACAGTATAAACCATAAGTGCCCCGGCGTGAACCCGCCGTCATATCCCGTAAGGTCGGTAAACTTGGTGAAGAAAACCGAATAGAGTCTGAAAAATCCGCCCCGATAATCGTTGTAAAAAACGTCCGCTATAAAGCTCTGTATCGGTATCCAAAGCAGCAGCCCGCTCACAAACGGAACAAGCAGTCTTAAGACGCGCTCCTTTGCGTATTGGGCGGCGGTTCGCTTTTTCAGAGCGAAAAACGACGACGCTCCCGCCAACGCAAACAGCAAGGACATCCACCACGGATACACCGAGAGATCGATATATTGAAGCGCGGGTATCTCGCCGCCGTAAACGTAAAAGCCGTAATAGCCGCCCGACAGGAAGCACATTGACGCGTGAAACGGAAACAACATCAAGATACATAATATCCTGAGATTGTCTATGAAATACTTTCTTTTTTCCATTAGCCTCCTATTCATTTGCCGCTTATTTCAATATCCGCCCGTCAGCTCCGAATAGCTGAAATATTCGTCGTCGTCAAGTTCAAGAGTTCGGTCGACATAATATTCAAGCCAGTCAATAAAGTGCATAGCCTTTCCGCTAAAAGGATTGATAAGCGGAAATATACCCGCGTCGTCGGCAAGGTCGTAAAACCATACCGTGCCGTAGGTTTCCTTGTCTTCGGCGTTCACTATCAAAATGCTGTACATACCGCAGCCCTCGTCACAAAGCTCGATAAATCCCGAATTCACATAACACGCATCTAATAATCTATCATATTCTTCATCGGAGAGCTCCGCAATATTTAGCGGCTTTTTCAGCGTATAGGGGAACTTGGCTTTAACGTTGGCAATAAGTCCGCCTTTCCGTTTGCCATCATCAATACTGCGCAATCCGTAAAAGGGCTGGGTACCGCCTTTTGAGACGGTGGTTATAAACCGCCTGTAATCCTCGGGCAGACTTATTCCGCTACGAACCTCAAAATCCCGCACTTTCTCCTCCGAAAGCGGCTCTTTCCACTTAGGGGGAAATTCTCCGCACGTATCTTTCGGGTGTTTAGCCGAAAGTTTTTCCATCTTCGCCATTATATCGGATATGCGCTTATTGATGTCCACGTTATTTCACCATCCATATCACAAAAATGTACCGCCGCAGCGCGGCGGCACACCATAACTGTCAATTGTCAACTGTACATTGTCAATTGTTACTTGTCTTGGATAGCGTCGATTCCGGGAAGTCCCTTGCCCTCAAGGTACTCAAGAGAAGCGCCGCCGCCCGTGGAGATGTGGCTCATCTTGTCCGCGAAGCCGAGCTGTACAACAGCCGCCGCAGAATCGCCGCCGCCGATAATCGTAGTAGCGTCAGCCTCTGCCATTCCCTTTGCAACTGCGATAGTACCCTTTGCAAGAATGGGATTCTCAAATACGCCCATAGGACCGTTCCAAACCACGGTCTTAGCGCTCTTAACCTCGTTTGCGAACAGCTCCATAGTCTTGGGACCGATATCAAGACCTTCCATATCTGCGGGTATCTTGTCGCTGTCAACGGTAGAAACCTCGATAGGAGCGTCAATCGGGTCGGGGAAGCCCGCCGCTATAGTCGTGTCAATCGGGAGCAAAAGCTTCTTGCCGTTCTTCTCTGCTTTCGCAATCATTTCCTTGCAGTAGTCAATCTTCTCATCGTCAACGAGCGACTTGCCGACTTCCTTGCCCTGCGCCTTAAGGAACGTGTAAGCCATACCGCCGCCGATAATGAGCGTATCGCACTTTTCAAGCAAATTGCTGATAACGTTCAGCTTATCCGCTACCTTAGCGCCGCCCAGCACAGCAACAAACGGACGTGTCGGGTTCTCAACGGCGTTGCCGAGGAACTCGATCTCTTTATTCATCAAATAACCTACGGCGGTCTCCTTAACAAACTTTGTTACGCCGACCGTAGAAGCGTGCGCTCTGTGAGAAGAACCGAAAGCGTCCATTACGAAAACTTCGCCGTTTACGAGATCTGCAAGTTCCTTTGCAAAGCCCTCGCCGTTCTTGGTCTCGTCAGCGCCGCGGAAACGTGTGTTCTCGAGAACTACTATTTCTCCCTCGCCCATAGCCGCAACAGCCTTTTTAGCATTTTCGCCAACAACGTTATCATCGGGAGCGAAAGTTACCTTAGCTTTAACCAGTTCCGCAAGTCTGTCTGCGGCGGGCTTCAAAGAGAACTTAGCCTCGGGACCGTTCTTCGGCTTGCCGAGGTGCGAGCATAGCACTACCTTAGCGCCGTTTTCCGTGAGCTTGTTTATCGTGGGCAGAGCCGCTGTGATACGGTTATCGTTGGTGATCTTGCCGTCTTTAAGCGGTACGTTGAAGTCAACGCGCACCAAAACGTGCTTGCCCTTTACGTTCAAATCTTCGACATTCTTCTTATTAAGCTTAGCCATAGTTATTATTCCTTTCGTTAATGAAATATTTGTCGGAAAATTAAGAAAAACATTCAAAAGTTTTTTGGAAGTTTCTTAAATTTCTCACCCGACACATTACACTATATATTGTACAATATTTTAAGAAATTTTTCAAGGCTTTTTTACAAATTTAATAAATTTTTTCCAATTTAGGAAATATCGGGAAGTACAAATCAAATCAAGACGCGCAGACCGCGCCGCGAAGTATGAAAAAATACATCACACATAAAAATCCCCCTCGGTCTGAATCCGAGGGGGATCAAATGCTCAATTACTGCTTATCCTCAATATACTTTACGATATCGCCAACGGTCTTCATGTTCTCAACCTGGTCTTCGGGAATCTCCACGCTGAACTCGTCCTCAAGAGCCATAACCAAATCAACGACGTCCAAGGAATCCGCGCCGAGATCATCGGTGATGGAAGAGGTTTCGGTTATACTTTCCTTGTCGTCAACGTCCAACTGTTCCGCGATAAGATCCTTTACCTTTTCAAAAATGTCCATAAAATACCTCCATAAATTTTCGCCGCATTATTTTTCGGTGCTTCCGCAAAAATTCTACACAGCCTAAAAAAATTCCCCGCGGCATTGTCACATTCTATTATAAATCAATCGGCAAAAATAATCAATAGGCATTACGAAAAAATTACGGGTAATTTTTAACAAAATTATTCGGTAAACATTCCGATTTTTCTAAATTTTTGATAACGGCGCTCCAAAAGCTCATTGGGGTCTACCGCCTTAACGCGCAAAACCGCGTCCGCAAGATACTCATAGATACTGTCCGCTGCTTGCTCCGGAGCGTTTTGAGCACCGCCCTCGGGCTCTTTGATTATCTTGTCGCAAACACCGAATTTTGTCAGATCCTCGGCGGTTATCTTCAATATCTCGCACGCTTCCCTTTCCTTGGAGCCGTCTTTCCATAATATGGACGCCGCCCCTCTCGGAGAAATCACGCTGTAAAGCGCGTTTTCCAACATAGCAAGCTCGTCGCAGACCGCCAAAGCCAGCGCTCCGCCGCTTCCGCCCTCGCCCAAGATAACCGAGATAACAGGCGTTTTCAACGTCATAAACTCATACAAATTCCGCGCTATCGCCTCACCCTGACCGCGTTCCTCAGCCTCTATGCCGCAATATGCGCCGGGAGTGTCCACAAAACAAATAACGGGTCTGTGGAACTTCTCCGCCTGTTTTGCAAGCCGCAGCGCCTTTCGATACCCCTCCGGGTGCGGCATCGAGAAATTCGTCCGCTTATTCTCCTCCAAATTGCGCCCCTTGACTTGCGCCAACACTGTAACAGGCTGTGACGACAGCATACCTATACCGCCAATTATCGCCGCGTCGTCGCCGAAATAGCGGTCGCCGTGAAACTCCATAAACCGCGTGAATATCGCGGGTATATAATCGTTTACCGTCGGGCGGTTCTTGTCGTGAACCAGACCCATTCGCTCCCATGCCGTCAAATTACTCATATTTTGATTTTAAATTCACGAACCGTGCGGCTTCGCCGCACTAGCCGAGTGACATTGCCTCCGTTCGCTTCGCTCACTACGTCAACGTCACTCGCTTTCGCGAATTTTATGCTCCTCCTGTCTTGTTGTATTCCCACTTAAAAATCGTTTTTGAGAGCGGACATTCTCCGTCCGTAAAAATATTATCGATAATTTGCTCCAAGCCTTTAAGCTGCTCCTCGTTATCAACAGAAGCTGTCACCATCATATCCCGCACGGGCACGGCAAAGTAAAAATCGCCGCCGTACTGCTCGCCGATAGTGTTCAAAACGTTCATCAGAAGAATACTGCTCGCCTCGAAATTGCCGCCACAGATCACTCCCCAGCCGCCGTAATTCGCCTGCTGAATGTGGAACTCAACGTCGTTCCACAGATTGCGGCACGCGATTTCGTAAAGCTCGTCCTCGGTCACTCCCTCGGGCAGCATCGACTTTTGCACTAATGTGAATTGTTCACCCGTATCAAAAATATAGAACACACCCACATCCTCGCCGAAAACGTGCCACGGAATATCCTCGCTTATTTCCAACCTTTTTCCTTGTTTGCCGTTTGCGGCGTAAACGGTGATGTAACCCGTTCCGTTCTCGACGGTCACGGACTTTATCCACGGGTAAACCTTGTTCATATCAAACTCCACAGTTTACCTCATGGTCGTTTCCTTTGTATAACCGTGCAGCTTCAAAATATTCGACAACGTTTTCCGCATCATTCCGCGCTCGACTATCGTATCAACGAACCCGCACTCCTCTTGGAACTCCGCGCTCTGGAAGTCGTCAGGCAAGCGCTGTCTTATCGTATCTTGAATAACTCTGCGCCCCGCAAACCCGATAAGTACTTTCGGTTCGGCAATGATGATGTCGCCCAGACTTGCAAACGACGCCTCCACGCCGCCCGTAGTCGGGTCGGTAAGGACGGTTATATATAAACCGCCCGCGTCGCTGTGGCGTTTTGCCGCGCCCGAGGTTTTCGCCATTTGCATAAGCGAAATAATACCCTCCTGCATACGCGCGCCGCCGCTCGCCGTGAACATAATAACCGGCAGTCCGCGCTCGGTCGCATACTCGAACGCTCTTGTTATCTTCTCGCCGACTACGCTGCCCATACTCGCCATCATAAAATGGCTGTCCATAATGCCGAGCACACAGCGATATCCGCGTATCGTACATTCGCCAGTTACGATCGCTTCATTTGTGCCGCACTGGTCGCTGCATTTCGCGACTTTTTCCTCATATCTCGGAAAGCCTATGGGATTCAGCGACTTCAACTCCGTGTCGAACTCTCTGAAGCTGTCCGCGTCAGCCGTCAGCTCCAGACGCTCCTGCCATGTAAGTCTCGCGTGATAGCCGCATTTCGGGCAGACTTTTAAAGCCCGCTGAAATTCCTCGTTATACACAACGTTTCCGCAACGCGGACATTTAAACAGCAGATCCTGCGGTATTTCCACGCTTTTTGACTTCGCCGCGGGGCGGCTATCGTCCGTAAAGCGATTTTTTACAACCTTAAACAAATCCTCTATTGAAGCCATAATTTTCCTCTGTTATCGGCTTTTCGCCGTTAGTTATCCATTATATTCGTGCGGTTGAGAAAACCGTTGTCGAACTCGCCGCGCTCGAAATTTTCGTTCTTCAGCAAACGCAAGTGGAAGTCGATATTGGTTTCCACGCCGTCTATTATGAACTCCGAAAGCGCCACGCGCATTTTCGCTATCGCTTCTTCCCTGTTCTCGCCCTTGACAATCAGCTTCGCTATCATGCTGTCATACTGCGGCGGTATCTCGTAGCCCGCGTAAGCCGCGCTGTCTATTCTTACGTTAAAGCCGCCCGGAACGTGTATCGAGCGTATTGTCCCGGGGCACGGACGGAAGTTTTGCCGAGGATCCTCGGCGTTTATTCTGCACTCGACCGCGTGACCCGTAACTTTCACATCGTCTTGTGTGAACCACAGCGGCTCGCCGCCCGCGATACGTATCTGCGCCTTTACCAGATCTATTCCCGTGACGAATTCCGTTACGGGATGCTCCACCTGAATTCTGGTGTTCATTTCCATAAAATAAAAGTTCCTGTCCTTGTCCACCAAAAACTCAATAGTACCCGCATTTCGATAGCCACAAGCCTTTGCCGCCGCGACTGCCGCCGCGCCCATTTTAGCGCGAAGCTCCTCCGTCATAATGGGACTTGGACTTTCCTCGAGCACCTTTTGATTACGCCGCTGAAGCGAACAGTCGCGTTCGCCCAAATGAACGACGTTTCCGTAATTGTCCGCCAAAAGCTGAACCTCGATATGACGGGGATTCACAACGAACTTCTCAATATACAAATCGCCGTTGCCGAAACACGCAAGCGCTTCGGACTGTGCCTCGGCGAACTTCGCTTCCAAGTCGGCTTCGTTTTCCACCATGCGAATGCCGCGTCCGCCGCCGCCCGCCGTAGCTTTCACCATAACGGGATATCCTATTTCCTTGCATATCCTCTTCGCCGCTTCGATATCGGGCACAATGCCGTCCGAGCCGGGAATTACGGGTACGCCCGCGTCTATCATCGTCTGTCTTGCGTGCGCCTTATCGCCCATTTCCTCCATCGTCTTAGGCGTGGGACCAATGAACGTTATTCCGCACTTTTCGCACAGCCGCGCGAAATCCGCGTTCTCCGACAAAAATCCGAAGCCCGGATGCAGAGCGTCCGCACCCGTCACCTCGCAAGCAGCTATAATAGACTTCGTATTAAGATAACTGTCCTTTGACGGCGCCGGACCTATGCACACCGCTTCGTCCGCGATCTGCGCGTGAAGAGCGGTTTTATCCGCCGTGGAATACACTGCGGCTGTCTTTATTCCAAGCTCCCGACAGGCTCTCATTATACGAATGGCTATTTCGCCGCGGTTAGCTATAAGTATCTTGTTAAACATCTTCCATTACTCCGCTTTTTTCTATTGTCAATGTATATGACGTTTTCAGCCTTTATTGAGTTTTTCGCGCTCGGCCTGTATTCTCGCCCGTTCAAGTTCAATTTTTTCGCGCTCCAACGCCAGACGCTCCCGTTCAAGTGCAGCACGCTCCGCTTCAAGAGACGGATCAAAAGAATTTTGCCGCTGACGCTGCTGTTCTTGACGACGTCTTTCCTCGTCCTCGCGCTGACGCGCCCTCTCTTCCTCTTGACGGCGCATTTCGTACTCGCGGCGCTCCTGTTCTTCCTTGCGCTGACGTTCTCTGTCCTGCTCCTGACGGTCGCGGTCGGCTTTGCGGCGGGCGGCTTCACCCACCTCTCTGCCGATATCGTGACCTGCTCTAAGCAGACCTTTCCACAAATCGCTCATAAAAAATCACGCTCCTTGAACGGACTTGGTTTTCACTTCGGGTCTGCCACCGCGAAACTTATCTCCGCAGTGACCACTTTTTTGCCGTTGACCTTGGCAACCGCCTTTCCAAAGCCGATCGCGCCCTTTTTATCTGTCATTGTAACGTTTAATTCCAGCGTGTCGCCCGGCAGCACCTGACCTCTAAAACGCGCCTTGTCTATACCCGCGAAAAACGCTATCTTGCCCTTATTTTCCGGCAGCGAAAGCGCGCAAACCGCGCCCGCCTGCGCCAGCATCTCTATCATCAGCACGCCGGGAGTTACGGGCTGTCCGGGGAAATGCCCCTTAAACCAATACTCGTCGGGCTTCAGATATTTCTTCGCCGTCACCGAAACGCCCGGCTCCAGTTCGGTTACCTCGTCAATTAGAAGAAACGGGTCGCGGTGAGGGATTATTTCTTTGATCTGTTCTTGATTTAATACCATTTTTTATCCTCATTCAATTCTCATAAGCTTTTGATCGTACTCTACAGCGTCGCCGTTGTTTACATAAATCTCGGCGACCTTGCCCGAGAACTCGCTGTTTATCTCGTTCATCAGCTTCATACTCTCGATAATGCACACAACGTCGCCCGCGTTCACCGTGTCGCCGAGTTTAACGAAGCTCGGCTTTTCGGGACTGGGCGAACTGTAAAATGTTCCTATTATCGGACTGGTTATATAATTTCCTTTTTCGGGAGATTCCGCCGGCTTTTCCGCGGAAATTCCCGGCGCCGCCGCGGAAGCCGCGCCCATTGCGGGAGGCATTACTCCGATCGGAGGCGGAGGCGGCGCGGCTTTTTTCGCGCCGATCTCAATATCAATATCCTCGGTGCTGATCTTAATGATCCCAAGGTCGTTCTCTTTCAGTATACGCGCCAATTCCTCAACGCACTCAATAGTATCCTCGATCTGGCGAGGTCCTTTATCCTTTAATGTCATGTGATCTGCTCCCCCAAATTTAATTTACAATGTAAAATTGAAAATTGGCAATTAACGTGCGCGCTTCGCGCGTAATTTTAATAACCCTCCGCAAACGGCAACCTTAACTGTCAACTGTCCATTGTCAATTGCCAACGGGCTTTAAGCAAATGCAGCCGTTGTGACCGCCAAAGCCCAATGAATTTGACAGCGCGGCGGTTATTTTCAAATCGCGGGCGCCCTCGGTTACGTAATCCAAATCACATTCCGGGTCGGAAACTTTAAAGCCCAAGGTTTGATGAATTTTCGAGTTCTTTACGGAAAGCGCGGTGACTATCGCTTCAACGCCGCCCGCAGCTCCCAGCAAATGCCCCGTCATCGACTTTGTGGAATTTATCGCGATATTTTTCGCGTGGTCTCCGAACGCCGTCTTTACAGCCATCGTTTCCGTGAGGTCGTTCAAGTGAGTGCCCGTGCCGTGAGCGTTGATGTAATTAACCTCGGACGGTGCGATACCCGCCTCCTTAACAGCAAGCTCCATGGCTTTCGCGCCGCCTTTACCCTCGGGGTCGGGGCTGGTCTCGTGGTATGCGTCGCAGGTGGAGCCGTAGCCGCATATCTCCGCGTATATCTTCGCGCCGCGAGCTTTCGCGTGCTCGTATTCCTCAAGAACCAAAATACCGCAGCCGCTGCCGAGAACAAATCCGCCGCGCTCCGCGTCAAACGGGATAGAAGCGCGGTCAACGTCCTGAGAACGCGTAAGCGCTTTCATATTATTGAACGCGGCATAACAAAACCCGATATCCGCGCACTCCGTACCGCCCGCTATAGCCGCGTCCAGATAGCCGTGCTTTATCGAACGGAACGCCTCTCCGATCGCTTGCGTACCCGAAGCGCACGCTGTCGTTACGCAAAAGTTCGAGCCTTTAAACCCTGTCCTTATTGCAACTTCGCCCGCCGCCATATTCCCGATCATCTTGGTTATCGTAAACACGGAAACGCGCTTGCTGCCTTTTTCCGCATAGGTGCGCATTTCCTCGTCAGTAGTGCGTATTCCGCCGATTCCGCTGCCGATAACGCACCCGACCTTATACGGGTCTATATCCTTTAAATCGGTGCCCGCGTCTTTCAGCGCCTGTTCCGCGCAATATACCGCGTACTGAACTATGACATCGTTGCGCCGTACCTCTTTTTTATCAAACACTGCCGTCGGATCGAAGTTCTTGACGCGCGCCACAATGCCCTTAGTGTCCGGCTCCTCGGGGAACCAATTATCAAGCTCAAAGCCGTGCTTTCCCGCGAGCAGGTTGTCCCAAAGCTCCTCAGGCGAGTTCCCGCATGGCGTTAAACAGCCCATTCCCGTTATTACTACTCTTTTGTCGCTCATAAAGTTTATTCTCCTCAAATCGGCATTCCGCCGCATAATTTCTCCTGTTTTACATCATTAAGCCGCCGCTTATTTCTATCGTCTGTCCTGTGACGTAACTTGCGCTGTCGCTGCAAAGGAAAGCCACCACGGAAGCTACTTCTTCCGGCTCGCCGTAACGGCCCATTGCGATCTGCTTTAACATCGCGGCTCTCTGCTCCTCCGTAAGCTTATCCGTCATCGGAGTTTTGATAAAGCCCGGAGCCACTGCGTTCACCGTAATACCGCGGCTTCCCAGCTCCTTGGCGGCAGTTTTTGTCATAGCGACCACAGCGCCCTTGCTCGCCGAATAGTTCATCTGACCGGGGTTTCCGTAAAGACCCGCCACGGACGCGAGATTAACTATTCTGCCGCTCTTTTGCCGCAGCATAACGGCTCCCACGTGCTTTGTCATATTAAATACGGACTTTTGATTTATACGGATAACGTCGTCGTAATTTTCCTCGCTCATTCTCAGCAGCAGACCGTCGCGCGTTATTCCCGCGTTGTTTACCAACACGTCTATCGTGCCGAAGTCCGCTTTGACTTTCTTTGCCAGCTCGGCGCACTCATCGTGACTTGAAACGTCCGCGATATACTTCTCGCACCGAACTCCCGGCGCCGTTATTTTCTCAATTATATCGTTATCTTCAAAACTCTTCTCGCTGATGTCGTTCAGCGCAATATTGAAGCCGTCTTTCGCCAGTCTTAACGCTATAGCCGCGCCTATCCCGCGCGCGCTTCCTGTTATCAATGCCGTTTTGCTCATTGTTTATGTCCTTTCATTTAATTTGCTTCTTTAATATTATATAATATTGGCAGATCCCGCAGATCTATACTTTTAAGTCTCAATAATAGCCGACCCGTAGGTAAGTCCCGCGCCGAATCCCACGAAACAAATCTTCATACCCTCGCGTATCCTGCCCGCCTTACTCAGTTCGTCAAGGCAGACGGGAATGCACGCACTGGATACGTTACCCATGTGCTCTATGTTGGTGTAAACCTTTTCGCCCGGTATTCCGAGAAGCTCGGTAGCTTTCTCGATAATGCGGAGATTAGCTTGGTGCGGTATCACAATATCAAGCGCTTCAAGCTCGATACCGCCTTGTGCCGCCGCGTTTCTTACCGCGTCCGCCATTGCGTTCACCGCAAATTTATACACTGCCTTGCCGTCTTGCACAAGGAAATTGCGCTTCTGTTCGGTATCGAAACGATTTTCGTAGAATTTGTCAATATCGCCGTACCACGGGCAATTAGTATTGTAATTTGCCTTGCAATACAGCGCTTCAAACTCATCGCCCTCGGCTCTTAAATACGAACAGAACGACTTATCGGAAGAAGTCACAAGCACCGCGCCCGCCGCGTCTCCGAAAAGTATGCTTGAAGCGCGGTCGGTGTAATCCACTTGCTGCGACAGCTTCTCGCTCGATACTATCAACACGTTTTTATACTTTCCGCAAGCCAAAAACTTCTGTGCAATATCCAGCGAGGTTATAAAACCCGTACACGCGCTGTTAACATCGAAACAGGCAGCGTTTTTCGCGCCTATCCGCTTCTGAATAAGGCAGCTCATTGCAGGATAGAAGAAGTCGGGCGTACAGGTCGACACGATTATCAGTTCAACGTCCTCGGGCGTAACCCCCGCGCTCTCCAGCGCCTTTTCAGCAGCCTTTGTTCCCATATAATAATTGGGTATATCCGTCGCAATATGCCGCTGTTTTATTCCCGTTCTCGGAAATATCCACTCATCGGACGTATCGAGGATCTCCGAAAATTTATCGTTATCCGCCGTAAACTCGGGCGCGTAGCTGCCCGTTCCCAAAATCTTTATTCCGTTCATCAAAAAACTCCTTGATTTTATTCACCAAATATTGTATAATATATCGTAGGGCTTGTCCCCGCCTTTGAGCGCGCTCAAGAACCGCTTCACTTCAAGATATACCAATATATATTTTAACCTATTTTTTCCTTTTTGTCAACCTACTTTTTTTAATTCACGTAAATTTCACACTTTATTCCTATTATATATTAAGTCGTATTTCGCGTTTTTTGCGGAATTTGCTCAAATATCTTCGAAAGCGGACGACAGCCTCAATCGCATCGGCTGATTTTGAGCGCGTTTGAAAATAACAGTCGAAATCCGTTGAACGAACATTTTTTTAAGAAACACTCCCCCAAAAGGGATAACAGCGTAAATCGCGCTAATTGAAAAGACAATAACTTTGGAGGTACAATCAATGAAAAAGGCATTTTTATTTTCGGGACAGGGATCGCAGTATCCCGGAATGGGCAAAGAGCTTGCGGAAAAATATCCGGCAAATAAGGCGGTATTGGAGTGCGGCTCTGATATCATGGGATTTGACTTGATGAAAAAGCTGACAGAAAGCACGCCCGAGGAATTGGCGCAAACGCGGCTTTCACAGCCCGCGATATTCACGACGTCGGTGTTGGCATTGACCGCCATCCGCGAGGAGGGCGTGGACTGCGACGCGGTCGCGGGACATTCGCTGGGCGAATACGCGGCGATGTACGCGTCGGGAATGCTGCCGTTGGAGGACGCGTTCAAAGCTATCAAACTAAGAAGCGCGGCAATGGCTAGGGCGGCGGAAAGCTCTCACGGAGCGATGGCGGCGGTAGTAGGCGCGGAAAACTCGCAGATAGACGAGGTGTGCGCGGCGGTAAACGGATTTGTCGCTCCCGCGAATTACAACTCCCCTGTTCAGACGGTCATAGCAGGAGAAGCGGCAGCGGTCGACGAGGCTGTGGCGAAATTTACGGAAATGGGAAAACGCTGCGTAAAACTAGCGGTTTCGGCGGCGTTCCACACCAAACTTATGCAGAGTGCTGCGGACGAATTCAAGGAGCAGATAAAGGATATGCAGTTCGGCAAACCGAGCGTTGATTTCTACTCGAATTTGTACGGCAAAAAGTTGGAGGATTATTCGGATATGCCAAACTATCTGGCGGCGCATATCTGTTCGCCCGTCAAGTTCGTAAACGAGCTTAACGAAATGCAAAACGCGGGCATTAAAGCATTTGTAGAACTGGGACCGGGACACGTGCTTACGGGTCTTGTACGCAAGACGTTAAAGGGCGTAGTGAACACAAATGTTGAAAATACCGAGACAATGGGAAAGGCGCTTTCCGCGTTAAAGTAAAGGAGAAGAAATGAGAAAATTCTGTTTGATAGGGCACCCGTTAGGTCACTCGCTTTCGCCGCAAATACACTCGCGGCTGTTTGAACTGTCCGGAGAAAAAGTCGAATATACGCTGCAAGATATCCCGCCCGAGGAAATAAAATCGAAGTTCGATTACCTTAAAGAGTTTGACGGCTTTAATATCACGATCCCTCACAAAATGGCGATAATAGATTATTGCGGCGAGTTGTCGGCGGAAGCGCGGCGGTATAACTCGGTGAACTGCGTGAAAAACGGCGATAAACCGCTCGGTTACAATACCGATTGTGTTGGTTTTACCAAATCTATAGATATGCTCGGAGCAAGCTTAAAAAGCAAGGTTCTGCTGATAGGCTGCGGCGGCGTGGGAAGAATGATCGCCATAGAGACGGCTCTGGAGGGCGGCGAGCTGTCTATCGCAGCTCTGAAAAGCGATCTGCCGCTCGTTGAAAAGGTCATCGAGGAAATTCACGAGCAAAACCCCGACGCGCACGTCAGAATAGTGATAATCGGCGAAAACGGCTTAACGGCGGAAAGTCTGCACAACGAGAAGTTCGATCTGCTGATAAACT
The DNA here is from genome assembly GCA_947629945.1 of uncultured Clostridia bacterium. Lineage (GTDB taxonomy): Bacteria > Bacillota > Clostridia > Oscillospirales > Ruminococcaceae > CAG-115. Next base: position 28,964 of record CANRFR010000011.1, read on the forward strand.
CCACGCCCGTTGGAATGTTCCCGAACGTCGATAAAATGCCGTGTGCGGCGGACGTGCTCGATAACGTAAAATTCGTGTTCGACGTGATCTACAACCCGCGCGAAACTCTGCTTGCCAAAACCGCGCGGAAAAAGGGCTGCAAAACGCTCACAGGAATGGCTATGCTGGTGCTTCAGGCAGTTGCGGCTCACGAGATATGGGACGGCGCGGATTACAAGAAAGAGGACATTGACAAATTGATCTCCGATATGGAGGAATTGGTATGAGCTCGGTGTATTTATGCGGATTTATGGGCTGCGGTAAAAGCCACGTTGGCAGACAGCTCGCGGCTGCTCTGGGCAAGGAATTCATAGATCTTGACAGATATATAATTAATTCCGAGCGTATGACTATTCCGTTTATTTTCGAGAAATTCGGCGAGTCGCACTTCCGCAAACTGGAAGCGAAGTACATCAGAGAGCTTTCAGGCAATAAAGTAGTTGCAACGGGCGGCGGCGCTTTGATAAACGACGAGACCGCAGAATTCGCGCGGCAAAGCGGTTTGTCGGTGTACATCAACACACCGTTCGAGGTGTGCTACAACAGAATAAAGGACGACTCCAACCGTCCGTTGGTGGTGAATAACTCCAAGAAGAAGCTGCGTGAACTGTATAAAAACCGCGCAAAGATCTACCGCCGCAATTCGATGTATATGGTGAACGGCTCCGCCACGGACACGGTCATAGTGGAGGAAATAGCCAAGCTTACGCGTTATTTTGAGGGTAACAATAAATTATGAAATACGAAAACATAACCCTCGCCGACCACGAACAATTTTTGCGGCTGCTTTCCGTTTTGGAGAAATATACTGCCGTTGTCGAAATCGTCCAAATAAACGGCGAGGACTTGAACGAGCCGCTGATAAAAGCCGCTATGCCTTATGTTATAAAAAAAGAAACCGTAAACAAATGGTTTGGAACAAAACGCGGCGGCAAGGGCGCGCCGAAGTTCACCGTCCGCGCGGACAAAACGATTTTCGCGCATTTAAGAAAATACGAGCATTTTTTCGTGAACTCTCGTGACGAATACGGTTGTGATATGGTCGTTGAAACAGATTTCGGTCAGGACGACATAGCGTTTCTCGACAGAAACGGCGAACCGCTGTTTTTCACCACCACTCACGAGGGGTATGCGACAATAACAGCGGAGCTTTTGAAGAGGATTTGAGCAAAAGGAACTTAACAATGATAATCAAAAACGTTAAAATAATCACAATGGCGGACAATGACATTGAAAACGGCTACGTCCGCTTTACCGACAAAATTACGGAACTCGGCTCAATGGACGAACTCACACCTGTAATCGAGGACGAGATAGACGGCACTGGGAAAACGCTTTACCCGGGATTTATTGACGCTCACTGCCACTTGGGAATGTGGAGCGACAGCCTTTCCATGCAGCTTGAGGGCGATGACGGCAACGAGACCACCGATCCCTCAACCCCGCATCTTCGAGCCATCGACAGTATAAACGCTATGGACAGGTGTTTCGCCGACGCGATATCGGCGGGAGTAACCTCCGTCTGCACCGGCGTAGGCTCTGCAAATCCTATAGGCGGCTCGTTCGCCGTTATAAAAACTTTCGGTTCTAAAAGAGTCGATAAGCTTATAGTAAAAAATCCCGCTGCTATCAAGTTCGCGCTCGGCGAAAACCCCAAAGCCACCTACAACGACCGTGACGAAACACCCGTTACGCGTATGGCGACCGCCGCCGTTATCCGCGAACAGCTTCAAAAGGCTCTGCGCTATAAACAGGACCGCGACGAATATTACGCAAAAAAAGGCACGGACGACGAAATTGGCAAACCCGATTTCGACGCTAAATGCGAGGCTCTTCTGCCGCTGTTCGACTACGACAAGAAACGCCGCCTTAAAGCGCATTTTCACTGCCACCGCGCGGACGATATCTTTACGGCGATACGCATAGCGAAAGAATTCGACTTGGATTACGTGCTCATTCACTGCACGGACGGTGCTTTGATTGCCGACGAGCTTTACGAAGAATTGAGCGTAAGCCCCGCGATCGTTCTCGGACCGCTTTTCGGCGACCGCGGCAAGCCCGAGCTTGCTCACCACGATATTTCCACGCCAAAAGTTCTCAAAAATAACGGCTTGAAATTTGCCGTCTGCACCGACCACCCCGAAACTCCCATTCAATATCTCCCGCTCACGGCGGCGCTTGCGGTACGCGGCGGCTTGCCCCGCGACGAAGCGCTGAAAGCGATAACGATAAACGCCGCGGAGGTTCTCGGCGTATCCGACCGTCTTGGCTCCGTTGAAGTCGGCAAGGACGCGGACTTCGCGTTATTTTCTGGCGACCCTCTCGACATTTGCGTCAATCCCGACGTTGTTATCGTGAACGGAAAAGTCGCTTATAAATAATAAGCAATCGTAATCATTTAAAGAAAGGAAAGACATGAGAGAAATTAACAGTGAGGAAATAACAAAAAACATCGCGGAGATGTGCGTGGACGCCAACTTAAATCTTCCGTGCGGAATGCGCGAGTGCATTGAAAACGCGCAAACGTGTGAAAAAAGCGAGCTTTGCCGCTCCGTTTTGGGAGATATCGCCGCGAACATCGACTGCGCCGCCGAACTCGGCGTGCCGATATGTCAGGACACAGGAATGGCGGTTATTTTCGCGGAAATAGGACAGGACGTTCACATAAACGGCGATTTCGAGCAAGCTGTGAACGACGGCGTAGCACAGGGCTATGTTGACGGACGGCTGAGGCTCTCGGTAGTCGCCGACCCTTTAGAACGCGTAAACACCAACAACAATACCCCCGCCGTTATTCACACAAAACTCGTAAGCGGCGATAAAATACGGCTTACAGTTGCTCCAAAAGGCTTTGGCAGCGAAAATATGAGCCGCCTTAAAATGTTCACGCCGTCCGCCACAAAAGAAGATATTGTTAAGTTTGTTGTGGAAACCGTGTCGCTGGCGGGTTCCAACCCTTGCCCGCCGATAGTTGTCGGCGTGGGAATAGGCGGCGATTTTGAGTACTCGGCGCTGCTTGCAAAAAAAGCGCTCTGCCGCGACCTGAACACGCGCCACCCCGAGCCGCTTTACGCGGAGCTTGAACAGACCATGCTCTCGGAAATAAACAAGCTCGGAATCGGTTCTCAAGGCTTTGGAGGAACTGTCACGGCGCTTTACGTAAACATCGAAAAAGCCGCAACTCACATCGCGGGCTTGCCCGTCGCGGTGAACGTGGGGTGCCATGTCACTCGGCACTGCGAACGCGTTCTGTAAAACGAAACGTTTGCCGCTCCATACAAAAATCCGCCCTCTCAAAACAAGAGGGCGGATATGTTATATTTTGTCACTTCTTTTTACGCTTGCCTGTCGCCGCCAGCATTATAAGAGCCGCTCCCGATACTACAAAGCCCGCGCTTGAGACCACAACGCCCGTTTCGGGGTTGACCGACGAGCCTTCACGTTTTGCGGAAAGCGCTTTCTTTGTAACCACAAAAGTCTTGGATTCGTCCGCCGTAAAGAACACTTTTCCGTCCTTGACCGTGGAACCAGTCTTGCTGTATTTTCCGTCCTCCAGTTCGTAGACTTGAACGGAACTACTGTCTTTATAATCCTCTGGCAGCGGTACTTGCACGGTTACGCCGCTGTCGGCAGTCACGGTTTCGCCGTTTTTGTCGACCATTGCGATATCCATGGCTATCCCGCCGCTGCCGGTAGAGTTGTTCGGCTTGACAACGGTTTTAGTGCCGCCGGGCAAATTGCCGTTCTGCGCGTAGATCTTCACTGCCGACAAAGTTTCGGCATATTCCGAATCGCCGTCCGCAATCTTATTCGAGGGCGTATACATATTTAAATATTCCTGTACGGCGTCCTCGTTCTTTGCTATTATCGATTTGTCATCGACAATGATAAAGTTCTGCGCGGCTATTTTGTAGTTTTCCGTGGAGTTCGGCTTATATACGAACACCAACGTGTTAACCTCGTTCTTAGCAATTCCGTCGAACGCGGAGGGTTCAAGCGTTATTTGCGTTGAACCGTGCAGTCTTTTGTAATCATCGGAGCCGCGTTTCAGCTTAACTCCGTTCAGCCAAAGGTCGCTGAATTCACTGCACTCGCCGTTCAGTAAAACAAACTGCTTTTCAAATGTTTCCTCTGTCGAAACGTAGTATGCGCGCCCGTCAATAGCCTCACCAAGCGGCTTTAAAAATCCGTAATTGGGGTCGGTTATCAGCTTTAAGTTTTTCTCGGTGTTGTTTGATATCGAAAGAGATACTTTACGCACCGTCTGCGCGGTATCTGAATTTTCGTCTCCGTTTCGTATTATGTTCGCCGCGATCTCAAAATCAAATGTACCCGCGACGGTCGGAGAGCCGCTCAGTCTGCCGCTTTGCGAATCAAGCTCCAGACCCTCGGGCAATTCGCCTATTACCGAGAACTTCGCGGAAAGCCACGGATAATCGCGGTCAAGCGAAAACTCACTCCAATACGGAACATATTTCATTGCAATACCGAAACTGTCGCGCTCAACGACACGCGCACAGCCCGAATGTCCGCTAAGTTCGATGAGAAGCGGCTCGGCATTGTCGGCTTTTACGACAAGTCTGCCGGAAATGTCACCGAAAGCCAACTCGTCGTTAATGTCCTTGACCGCGCTCAGCACTATCTTTACGCCGCCGTCGTACAATTCCGTACCCGCGAGAACAACGTTCTCCGCGCCGACAAGCTCCGCGTCAAATCCTTTGGAAGCGCCTTTAACATTTATCTCAAAGCTGTCGCCGCTTATGTTATCAAAGAATATCTCAGCCGAGCCGCCGCAGTCCGCAGTAAGTTCTATTGGAGCCGTAACGGCGGGCTTGCTTGCGGGTCTTTTTATGGGTTTGCTTGCGGGTTTGCTTTCCGTAGGTTCACTTGATGTGTTGCTTTCCGTAGGTTCACTTGATGTGTTGCTTTCCGTAAGCTCACTCGAAGTGTCGCTTTCTGTAGGCTCACTCGAAATATCGCTTTCCGTAGGCTCACTCGACATATCGCTTTCTATAGGTTCACTTGTAGTATCGCTTTCCGTAGGCTCACTCGAAGTGTCGCTTTCTATAGGCTCACTCGAAGTGTCGCTTTCTATAGGTTCACTTGTAGTATCGCTTTCTGTAGGTTCACTTGATGTATCGCTTTCTGTAGGCTCACTCGAATTGTCGCTTTCTGTAAGCTCACTCGAAATGTCGCTTTCCGTAGGCTCACTCGAAATGTCGCTTTCTATAGGCTCACTTGTTGTGTTGCTTTCTGTAGGTTCACTTGATGTGTCGCTTTCAACAGGCTCTGATTGAGCAGATTCAACATTTACAAACAAATGCACCACGAACGCCGCCGAATCTTTGTTCACCAATTCGGGAACAGAACTCGGCTCGATAAACAGGGTGAACTCCGCGCCGCCCTCTGTGGCAGTCTTAAAACCGTCTCCGAAAAGCTCGGCTTTGATATCCTCGGCATTGTCATTTTCGGCGTCGAAAGCCGATTCGTAACGTCCAAGTACCGCTTTTGTGATGTCGCTTTCCGAAAGTTCCCTCTCGGCAAACTTCAGACTTAACTTGTCAAGCTTAACACTGTGCTCCGTATCCGCAGAATCCGTCTTGAACAGTACGCTTATCTCCGCTTGATCCGCACTGTCGGACGTTAAAGGGAACGCTCCGTCAAAGGTCGCCGATGAGCCGCCGTCAGGGTCGAGCCGTGCCGAAAGCACAAACTCTTCACGAAGAGCGGTAACGGTAAAGCCCTTTAACTCGGCAACGACATTTTCGTCCTTATCAAGTGCGCGGACGTCTATAGTCATCTTGCCATCGGTCAAGATATGCTCGTCTTTGGCGTTTTCGCCGTAATATTTTACTTCCGTCGTTACATCGTCACGGTTAAGCATACGCGGCGACGCTTTAAGATAAACGTTTCTGCCCTCCTCAATCGGACTGTTTATTGTAAAGTCACAGGCATTTAAACGTATCTCGTTCACTGCGGAGCGCAAATAAGCTTTCTTGTCGTTCGCACCGACAGTGTAAAACTCAAACTCGTCAAACGACCAACAATTCTTTGTTATCTTGAATTTTGTGCTATAAATTTTGTTGTTCGGATCGTCAAACTCCGCACTGCCAACCGTCACGGTCTTTTCGACCGTGTAATGATCCTCGGGGGTCTCAACAAAAAGATCGACAGCCGCGTCCTTATCGGAAAGCGGGAATTTCTCCTCCCCTATCCATATATACTCGGCGTCCGAGTCAATTTCGACCTTTTCGCCTTTTATATGTATCGGTTTAGGCAGATCGTCCGTGTTTTCCGACACTCCGATCTCGACTTTCGCCTCGGAGCCACTGTCCGATGATTTACCATCGTCGGCGCTTTCGGAAGCAATCGGCTCACTGTTTTCAAGAGCACCGGGGTCGCTGCTTTCGGGAGCGACAGGCTCACTATTTTCAAGAACATTGGGTTCGCTGCTTTCGGGAGCGACTGGCTCGCTGTTTTCAAGAACATCGGGTTCGCTGCTCTCGGGAGCGACAGGCTCACTATTTTCAAGAACATCGGGGTCGCTGTTTTCGGGAGCGACAGACTCACTGTTTTCGGGAATAACGTGGTCGTCATTCTCATAAACATCGTAAGCGTACATCATATTGTCAAGGATAGCTTCAAGCGGGATCTTTTTCGCATATTCATCGGTAACTCCGTTAAGCTCCACCGAAACGTCTACGGGACCCGCGGGTATTTCCGAGGAAAACGCCGTAACGCTTTTTATAAAAGAAGCTGCCGAAGCCATCATAACACAGGTCGCCGCTGCCGCCGCGACAGTCTTTTTAAATCGCATAACATCTCAACTCCTTAACGTATCTCCGTATTTTGCCGCAAACACCGCGGTAAAACAGTCAATTTCCAATCATAACAGGCAGAGAAAACTGCCCCACTCTGCTATTATATATAATAACATATTTCTCCGAAAAAATCAAGTACTTTGCGGAGTTTCAGTCGATTTTGACAAAAAAAGTTTTCTCGGGATCCGGCTCCGTTCTTCAGAAAATTGACCCCGCGTCTATTATCAAGAGCAAACTGTGAACTTTTTTACACAATCTGTTGCAAAACACTCATATAATATAAATATATGAAAAAATTGTGAAAATCACAAAAAAGCACTTGAAATGTTGAAAATTTTGTGTTATAATATACACAGAGATAAGATGTAACAAAAATACGAACATTCGGCAACCGTCGAAATAATTTCTGCGTTTAATTGTAATCAACCGTACAAAATCACAATATAATTATTCTTGTGCTGTCAAAAGGTCTGTGACGCACGGTTCATCATGGTAAGTTCCCAAAGAGGTGGTCTGCAATGACAAAACTGGAAAAAACTGTAGCACAAAGCGGAATATTCGTATTCACAATGAAATATAAGCCGGATTTTCCAACTGAGTTTCACTTTGATAACAACCCGTTTTCCGAAAGCTCGAACGTGCTGTTCGGCGATATAGTACACCCCGATGACTTCCAGCCGTTCTGCGAAATAATCAACGATATCGTAAGCCGCCGCGCCGATAAAATAAAGGCGCACGCAAGACTTATGTGCGGCGGTTCCTACAGATGGTACTATATCTCGGCACAGCCCGATTTCAGCGAAAAGGGGCTGCTTGCCGAAATAAACGGAATAATGTATGATGTAACGGCGTATCTCGACTGCGAGGACGTGGATCCGGTTATGCGCGAGGTACAAGACAAGGTCAAGGCGGCGTTCGATTCGGCGGAGCATACGCCGCGCCTGTCCAATATCCTCGGTGATGACTATTTGGCGCGCATTCAACAGCCGTTTACTTTCATTGAAAACCTATACTCTGTCATAATTGACGAAGAAGGAAAGGTTATAGCCGCGGCGCCGGGTCAAAACCCCGAAATAAACCTCAACAAAATGAGCTATCAGCGGAAGAAATATATACGTATAAAGCACCAGAACGCCGCCTCGTGGCTTATCGCGGGAGAGTCCTCCGAAGCTATCAACAAATGCGCTCCGCTGCTTGATACGATGGTACAAACGCTGTCAGAGATAGCAAACAGTTATCTCGTAATAAGCGAGGAAATGGAAAATTCGCAGAACGCAAACAAGCTGCTGGGGCAGAACTTTGAGGATCAAATATTGGTGAACAACATCTACTCGCTTATTCTGCAAAGCAAGGACACAACCACATCTTTCGGCAGCGTTATACCGCTCATCAAAGAATATTTCGACTTGGACGATCTGTTGTTCTGTTCGGACAACAAATATCCCGCCAAGGTTTACCGCTGGGACGAAAACGGCTCTATTATCCCGATGATATCACATGACGTTTACAGCGATGAGTTTGATCGAAAGCTCGACAACGACGCGGTGGTCTGCGTAAACGAAAACGAATTCCGCAATAACACGGACAAAAACCGCAGCTGCGCTATGTCGCGGATTTACGAAAACGGAGTCAAACGCGGCGTTATAGTCTTTATATCGCGTGAAAACGACAGAAGCTGGTCTAACCGCGACCGTAAAGCCATTCGCAGCGTAACTCAAATTATGTCGACGATTATTTACCGCTCGTTTATGGAAACTGAGCTTGCGGTGTCGCAAGAGCATTTACTGCGGCTGGCTTACTACAACACCACCACGGGTATTCCGAACCGCAGCGCGTTTGAGCGCGATTTCCGAGAACTTATCGCGAAAAGCAAAAACGGCGCGGTAGTCTCCGTTGAGATCTCAAATCTTAAAGAGCTGTCCGAATTGTATTCCTGCCGCTACGCGGACGAAGTCATGCGCAGCATAGCCGAATACATTTCCGCAATCCGCACCGAAAATGAAAAGCACATTTATATGTTCTCAAACGATATCCTATTTGTAACGATCGACGGCGCAAAGCGCGACGAAGCGGTTTCTCTGGCACAGGCGATACTGTTCAAGTTCCGTTCGCCGTGGTATCTGAACGACAACGAGAATCAACTCGATATATACGCGGGGGTAAGTATGTTCCCCACGGACGCGGACTGCGTTCCCGACTGCGTTCGCGTTGCCACAAAAACGCTGCGGCTTGCCAAGGACAGAAAGCTTCACGACGCGGTCTGCTACTCGGGAGATCTGGAAGAGAAGCTCGACGACACTCAGCGCGTTAAAAAACTTATCATAGACGCCGTGGAAAACAAATTCAAAGGATTCTATTATCTGTACACGCCCGTTATGAATGTTAGCGACGGTTCGCTTGTCGCATGCGAGGCTCACCTGTTTTGGAGCAATGGGGAAACCATCGTTTCGCGCGACAGATTTTTGCCGATAATAGAGCGCATGAACGCCTTGCCCGAGCTTTACAAATTCTCGTTGAATAAGCTGTGTGAACTTTGTGCCGAGGTAAGGTCGAACGGCATACCGAATTTCAAAGTAAGCTACACTATTCCGGAAAACATTCTCAATTCGGAAAATTGTATAGTGATGCTTAAAGAAACCCTATTGCGTCACTCGCTGACTCCTGACGCGATAGCGGTGTCCGTTTCCGAAAGCGATCATACAATGCTGTCAAACAGCGGCAGCTTGCGTTTGATGTCAAAGCTGGGAATGTCGGTTATTGCCGACGATAAAGGCGAGAACTTCTTCACCGGCGCGTTCCTCGACAACCCCAACATCAATGTTGTAATGCTGCGTGCACGCCGTCTCAACGACGACCCCGTAGCGGCTTCGTTTGTGCAGTCGCTTATCCAAAAAGCTCATGAAAAGAAAATTTCCGTGTGCATAAAAGGCGTTGACAATGAAAGGTCGCTTGAATACGCGCGGCATTTCAACGCCGATATGTATCAGGGGATTGTAAACTGCCGCCCGCTTCATACCACGGAATTCATAAAAAAAATGGTGGTTCGGCAAGCAGTCAAATAATCTTGATCCGCTAGTTTTGCGTTATAAATGCGCCAAATGAACCTTTAATGTTAAATATACAAATTGTTGTTAAAAAAGCCGAAGATTTTCAAAAAATCTTCGGCTTTTTATCTGTTTTGGCGAATTTTCATTATCGGAAAAATTTCACCGAAAATGTGTTGCAAACGCGCGAAAAAAGGTTTATAATAGAAATGTGCGTAATAAAAAACTATTGAACCGTTTTCTCTAAGGAAGCCTTGATTTAATCAGCTCTTCCCTAAAAAACGGTAATTGGAAATATATGGGAGCAAAATGAAAACTGTTTTAAATTTTTTGTGGCGGCATTTCAAACACGTCGATAAGGTGCTGCCCGTTATCTGTATTATTATAACAGCGTTCGATATTTTCTTGATGAACAGTATGGTACAAAGCGGGATACTTGCCCCGGGTCCGGCAAAAACTCAGCTTATAGCCGCAATTTTGGGAATTGTAGGCGCGTTTTTGATAAGCTTTATAGATTACAAATTTCTGTCGAAATATTGGTTCGTTTACGCGCCCGTCGCGCTGATATTGCAGCTTTTGCTGTTCGTGCCGTCGCTCACCATACAGGTCGACGACGATATGGCGTGGCTTAATATCGGCGGATTTACCATGCAGCCGTCCGAGGTGCTGAAATTCGTGTTTATAATCACGCTGGCGACTCACATCTCAAAGCTCGGCGACAAGATAAACTCAATAAAGCATCTGATACCGGTGCTGGCGCACGGGCTGTTTCCGGTCGCGCTGATAACGTGGCAAGGCGACGCGGGAAGCGCGCTGGTTTTTTTGTTCATCCTTCTTTGTATGCTGTTTATGGGCGGACTTTCGTGGAAATATCTGCTGGCGGGTGTGGCGTGCGTGCCCGTCATAGGCTACGTAGCGTGGAACTTTATAATGCAGGATCACCACCGAAAGCGTTTTCTGATACTGTTTGACAAGGAAATGCAGGAGCAGGAGATACGCGGCGACTTCTACCAACAGTATCGCGGAACGATAGCGCTCGGCTCGGGGCAGCTCAAGGGCTTGGGCTTCAACGCCGAAAACTATACCGAAACCGCATTTCTTGAAAACGACTATGTGTTTGCCTATATAGGAATGACGCTCGGATTTATCGGCTGTATCGGCGTGGTGATCGCGCTTGCGGTGTTGTGTCTCAAACTGCTGTCGAACGCCTCTGGAGCACCCGATTTTCTGGGCAAGCTCATCTGCGTGGGCGTTTTCGCTATGATATTTTTTCATTGTGTAATAAATATCGGAATGGTGCTGTGCGTGATACCCGTTATCGGCATACCGCTGCCGTTTATAAGCCAGGGCGGCACCTCGATGATGATGATGCATTTCAGTATAGGGTTGGTGCTAAGCGTGTCCTGTCACCGAGAAAAGCCAAAGCACATGTTCTATACGGAAAAGGATTAGCGCACAAATCTTGTTAAGGGTATCTCTAAAAACCTTGTTTAAGGTGCCCATTATCCAAATAGGAGGACTTTATGAAACCGATAGTCAGAAACCTTAAGGACGTTTACCCGGCTGCCCAGACCGAGTCGCAGCTTCAGCGCTACAGAGCCGCCGAGATCGGCTTTGCCGAACATTTCGGAGAACTCGGTGCACACCGATTTTTCTCAGCACCCGGGCGTACGGAGATCTGTGGCAACCACACCGATCACAACAACGGCAAAGTGTTCGCGGCAAGCGTCGATCTCGACGTTATCGCGGTGGTTGAGCAGACCGACGACGGTTTTGTAACAATAAAATCCGACGGCTTCCCCGAAGACAAAATTGATATTAACGACCTCGATGTTCACGAGGACGAGAAAAACACCTCCGCGTCACTGATACGCGGAGTTCTTAAAGGATTTCGGAAAAACGGACACAAAATAGGTTCATTCCGCGCCTACACCACCTCCACGGTAATGAAAGGCTCGGGACTTTCAAGCTCCGCGGCGTTTGAAGTGCTTTTGGGCACGATACTTACACATTTATACAACGGAGGGCAGATTTCTCCCGTAAAGATCGCACAGATATCGCAGTTCGCCGAAAACGTCTATTTCGGCAAGGCTTCGGGGCTGATGGATCAAATGGCGTGCGCCTATGGCGGTTTTGTGGCTATCGATTTTAAAGATAACGACATTCCCGTTATTGAAAACATCCAATGCGATTTTGAAAAATACAAACACGCCCTCTGTATTGTAGATACAAAGGGCGACCACGCCGACCTGTCGGACGAGTACTCGGCTATCCCCAACGAGATGAAAGCAGTCGCGCGCTTTTTCGACTGCGAAACGCTGCGTTCTCTTTCACTCGACGACATAATGCTGAACATCAATATTTTGCGCGATAAATTCGGCGACCGCGCCGTGCTCCGCGCCATTCACTTCTTCCACGAAAACGAGCGCGTGGAAAAGGTAGTCCACGCGCTTAAACACGAAGAATTCGATAACTTCCTGCTGTCCGTCAAGGAAAGCGGCGACAGCTCGTTTAAATATTTGCAGAACATCTATGCGAACAGCGACATTAAACATCAGTGCCTGTCTGTAGGTCTCAACATCGCGGAAAGTACGCTGCACCGCAAAGGCGCGTGCCGAGTTCACGGCGGCGGATTTGCCGGAACTATTCAAGCGTTCGTGCCGTTTGAAGCGCTAAAGCAATTCCGTATGAATATGGAGAAAGTGTTCGGCATAGGGTCATGCCACGTTCTTTCAATACGTAATGTAGGCGGCTGCGAAGTTTTAATTGATAATGCATAATTAATTTTTGCGGAAATAAATGCGCCGCAAAGCGGCGCACCTTAATTATACACTGTACATTGTCAATTGTCCAACGAGCGAACGATCTACCAACGCGTCGGCTTCGATACCGTTTTCGGTATAGTTTTCCTCGAAAACCTTTCCTTTTTCGCGTATCTTAGCGAGTATACCCGTCTTATCATACGGCAGCAGCAGCTTCATACGCTTAGCGGTCTGCGGGAGATTTCTTGCGATAGCCGCCAAAAGTTCGTCGATACCTTGGTTTTTCAGAGCGCTTATCTTTACCGTGGAATCATCCGTCGGGATATTCTCCGAGAGCTTGTCGCATTTGTTGAGCACTGTCACAACGGGAATTTCCGCCGCGCCGAGTTCGGCTAGCGTTTTCAGCGTTACATCGGCTTTTTCGGCGGCTTCCGAGTCGGAAACGTCGCAAACGTGGAGAATAATGTCCGCGCAGGCGGCTTCTTCCAGCGTTGACTTGAACGCTTCAACAAGGTGGTGCGGCAAACGGCGGATAAGCCCTACCGTGTCGACCAAAAGCAGACTTCTTCCGTCGGGCAGTTCAATAGCCCGAGCGGTAGGGTCAAGGGTCGCAAAGAGTTTGTCCTCGGCGAGAACGTCCGCGCCCGTAAGAAGATTCAGCAGCGTGGACTTTCCCGCATTGGTATAGCCGACTACCGCGCCAACCTGAACGCTGTCTTTTTTGCGGCGTTCGCGGGAGTAGCCGCGGCGCTTTTCAAGTTCGCGCAGTTCCTCAGAGAGTTTGTCTATCCTACGGCGAATGTGACGGCGGTCGGTCTCGAGTTGGGTTTCGCCCGGACCGCGTGTGCCGATACCGCCGCCAAGTCTGGACA
>CANRFR010000012.1 GCA_947629945.1 uncultured Clostridia bacterium
ACCGACTGCTTGCTATGCTTTATCGGGTTCGGACTCTCACCGAACTATATTATCTGCACCGAACTGGCGCACCCTCTAAAACCTAGTTTAAGCAAAAACGGCTTTTAGAGATATCCTTAAATATTATATCATACCGACCGTTCAGTGTCAATGGTTTTAGCATTTTATATAAAGAAAATCAAGTCGAATTGTGAATTTTCAACAACGCAGCGGCGCTCAAAAATTAGTTTTTAGACAAATCGAAAACGTTCCCCGTTTCATGAAATTTATCCCATTCGGTAGCTTTTCCGTCGGTCTCGTACTCCACCATGTGATCCTCCTTGTAGATCTCATACCAGATAACTTTTCGAGTGCGCGGATATTCCGCCTCGGCGAACAGCTCCGAGCTTTGCTTTCCGTCAAGCAGATCGTTGTAAGCCTGTGGCAGATCGAGATAAGATACGGGCTTGTCCGAATAAACAAGGTCGTGCTTCTCGCCCGCGCCCTTCACCAGCAATATCGGATTAAAGCGCGAAAGAATATAGTTCTCGGGCGCGCCCTGTAACGGCTGATAGCCGTGATCCGCCATTATTACGATAACGGAATCGTCGTAAACGCCGTTTTCTTTCAGCCGCTCGATAAACGCCGAAATTAGCTTCGCGGTGGCTGTGGTCTTTTGAAGATAGGTGCAGTTGCCTATTCTGTTCATATTCTCGTCCATATCCAGCGGTACGTGAGCGCCCTCGGCGTGAATGAAGCGGAACTGCGCCCCGGACGTTTTATCGAGCGCGGGAACGTCATTAAACTCCTTGTAAAGAACATCGTTGCCCCAATTGAATTGGTCGATACAGCGCCCGAAATCCATTTTCTCGATGCCGGAATATTTCTTGAACGCGTAGGGCAGATATTTAAACCACACATACCGCATTTCGTTGTCGAAATACGCGCCGAACTTGAGACTTACATTATTGGAGCCGGGATTGTTCTTGATGTTGAAGTTTTTTTCGCCGTACCAGTCGAACTCGCTGTCGTAAAGGTACAAGTCGTAATCGCGCTCGTCAAGGGCTTTGAAGAGCGTCGAATCGTTTAGCGCGCGTTCGGAATAATCGCCGAAGCTCTCCTCGTTTTCGTTGAGATGTCCCGAAAGCACATAGGGCACCGAATCGCGCGTATACGCGTAGGTCGAAAGCACGTCTGTATAATAAGTGAAGTCATCGAACGCGTGGCGGAACTGCTCCTGCCCCGATATCACCTGCGTAAATTCCGTCGCGCTTTGCGAATCCACCATAAATATATAAAAGTTCTTATCTTTGGAAGCGCCGTTGAAATTTTCCGTGGTAGAGATAAGGTTGTTTTTGCTTTTAAAGAGGTCGTCTTGCGCCGCCGTCGTCACCAGCGACACGGTAAGCATTGCGAAAAGAGCCAGCGACGCTCCCGCCGCGCCTAACGCAAATTTTTTCAGACCGATATTTTTGCAGATGAACACCACTGCTACCGTCAAAATTACGCAAATCGCCAAAGTTATCCAATTGTCCGAAGCGTAGGCTTTCCAGTTTATCACCGAGCCGTCCAGCGCGGGCAAGTGCTTTACCAGTACGTTCCCTTGAACATACAGCACAACGTAAGCCGTAAAAAAGACCGACAGCGCTATCCGATAAGGGAGCGCGTCCTTTACGTGCCGTACCGCGAAATACAGACCCGTGAACACCGCCGCCGTACCGAGAAAAAATATCGCGAAGATCTTCATTGTCGGCGCTATCATAATGCCGAAATCAAACCAGAAGTCGTCCTTATTGGTGCCGTACATCATCAGCGGCTCGTATAAAAACAGCATAAAGCTCGCCGAAAAAGCCATTATCCACGCGGGCGCAAGCTGTTTCAGAATGTTTTTCGCGCCGTCTTGTTTTGTTGAAACGTTTGCCATAAATATGCTCCTTTGCAGTGATGAAAAATACACAAGCGAGAGTTAAAACGGAAAAAGAGCCACCCTCGGGCGGCTCCTGAAATATCTGCTTATCAGCCGGCTCTCTGAACCAGACCCGAGCGCAGGCAGCGTGAGCAAACATTAACTCTGCAAGGAGTTCCGTTTACGATAGCCTTTACTTTCTTAACATTGGGTTTGAATGTTCTGTTGGAGCGTCTGTGAGAGTGAGATACCTTGATACCGAAAGTAACACCCTTTCCGCAAATTTCGCACTTAGCCATATATAACACCGTCCTTCCGAATAGATTTTATCAGTAACAAAGTGTATTATAACATAAATCGCCGCAAATTGCAAGCGTTTTTTTTAAATCGCGCAAACTTTGTTGATTTTGCACAATCAAAGAACAATAAATCCGACTTTTTTCTGTACCTTTTGCAAGGTTTTGCGGCTGACCTTATATGCTTTTTCCGCACCTTTCTTCATGCAGTCCTCTATGTACCCCTTGTCGGCGGCAATACGCTTGTATTCCTCTTGCATTGGAGCCAGCTTATCCGCGACGGCTTCTCCGACTGCCAGTTTGAAATCTCCGTAGCCCTTGCCCTTGAACTCCGCTTCGATATCCTCGAAAGACTTGTCCGTTACCGCGCCGTAAATCGACATAAGATTGATAATTCCGTCTTTACCCTCTCTCGCGCAGACCTCGGTTTCGCTGTCGGTGACGGCGCGCTTGAACTTCCTTATTATAATATCGCGGTCGTCCAAAACCCATACGGACGCGTTCGGGTTTTCGTCCGACTTGGACATTTTCTTGGTCGGGTCTTGCAGCGACATAACCTTTGCGGTAGATTTTGTTACATATCCCTCGGGCATTGTGAACACGTCGCCGTAAATGCCGTTGAACCGCTGAACGATATTTCTCGCAAGTTCCAAATGCTGCATTTGGTCTACTCCCACCGGAACCAGATCCGCTTGATAAAGCAGAATATCCGCCGCCATAAGCACGGGATAAGTAAATAATCCCGCGTTGATGTTTTCGGGGTGCTTCGCCGATTTATCCTTGAACTGCGTCATTCTCGACAACTCTCCGAACTGCGTATAACAGCTTAAAATCCACGAAAGCTCGGCGTGGTGCGGGTTATGCCCCTGAACGAACAGCGTGGACTTTTCGGGGTCTAAGCCCATTGCGATAAGCAGCGCGTAGCTCTCCTTTATCTGTGCGCGGAGCTTTACGGGGTCTTGGCGCACGGTTATCGAGTGCAAGTCCGCTATTCCGTATGTGCAGTCAAACTCCTCTTGCATTTTTATCCAATTCTGCATTGCGCCGAGGTAATTTCCCAAATGCGGCGTGTTGGTCGGCTGAATAAGGCTTAATATCTTTTTCTTCTGTTCTTCCATAATTTTTCCTTTCTATATTTTTACAATGTATTTTTTCAAATACTCTTTTATTTTTCCGGCAGGCGGTCTTTAGGCGGTTCGCCCCATTCGGTAAGCCGATCGGCTACGCCCCTCATACATCTTTTGCAGACCCAAAACGACAGCTTATCAAGTTCAAAAGCCTCAAATTGCGGTCTGCCGAAAATCAAGTCGTGTTTTCCATAAGACCGCCTTATTTATTTAAAGAAATTCTTCGCGCAAGTGCCCAAAATCTCCACGCCTTTATCAATCTGTTCGTCTGTAGGCGTGGAGAAATTCAGACGAAACGAGTGCGACACCGCGTTCTCATCGCTCAAAAACGCATTGCCCGGCACTACGGCTACTTTTTTATGAACGGCTTCGGTGCAGAACGCGTTCATATCGTACTTTTCGGGGATAGTTGCCCAAATGAACAGACCGCCCTCGGGTTCGGAATAAGTAACGCACTCGGGCATATTCGCCTTGAGAGCGTTCGCCATATGTGTGTACTTCTTTAAATAAATGGCTTGCAACCGCTTCAAATGCTCGTTGAAGTCAACCGTTGCAACAAATTTATAAGTCAACATCTGCGCCCAGATATTCGTATGTACCGTGCTTGTCTGCAAGCCCACAACGGCTTTGCCGACAAGTTCGCTCTCGCCGCAGAGATATCCCACGCGCAAGCCCGGCGCTAAGGTTTTCGAGAACGTTCCCGCATAGAGCACATTGCCTTTCGTATCAAGCGACTTATAGCTTTCCACGGGAGTTCCCGCAAAGCGCAAGTCGCCGTATGGGTTATCTTCTAATATGTATATTCCGTATTTTTCCGCAAGCGCGAGAATGGCTTTGCGGCGCTCCAAAGAAGTGGTGTTGCCCGTGGGATTTTGGAAGTTCGGGATAGTGTAGAGGAATTTCGCGGTCGGGTGCGCTTTCAGAGCTTCCTCAAACTTTTCGGGAAGTATGCCGTCGCTGTCCGTAGGCAGACCGACCAGCTTTACCCCGTAGCTTCTGAACGCGTTCAGCGAACCTATGAAACTGGGATCTTCGCAGAATATCACGTCGCCCTCGTTACAAAGTATCTTCGCGGTAGTCTCTATAGCCTGCTGTGCGCCCGCCGTGACTATCACCAAATCGTTCTCCGCGAACATATTTTTGCTCCGCAAATCGCTTTCAAGCCACTTCCTGAGCGGCATATAGCCCTCGGTCACGGAATACTGGAGCGCGTTTATCGGCTCTTTCGCAAAAATCTCATCGGAGAGCTTCTTTATCGTATCCACGGGGAACGCCTCGGGCGCGGGATTTCCCGCCGCAAAGCTTATCACCTCGGGATCGGCTGTGAATTTCAATATCTCGCGTATCGCGGACGGCTGAAGTCCCGATACTTTGTTTGAAAAAGGTTTTAACATATTTTTTCCTCGCACAACTCAATATATTTTACAATCAATTACACCGTATTTATTATATCACATCTTTGCTTTAATGTCAACATAAAAGTCAAAAGGTTAAAAAAATAGAGTCGTCACGCTTTAAGTCTATCACATACGCTAACGCCTTTTTCACAAAGTTTCAAACTTTTTTCTCAAACCCCCTTGACATTTTCCGTCAAATGCTGTATAATATATTTCGTTGAGAATTGATTTTCAATATGGGGGTATAGCTCAGTTGGGAGAGCGCTTGCTTCGCATGTAAGAGGTCAGGGGTTCGAATCCCCTTATCTCCACCACTAAAATATTATTCAAAACCCGTCTACTATCTCGGCGGTTTTGCCGTGACGATTTGGTTTTGAAGCGTGAACTCAAACGCGGAACATTTCGGTGTTCCGCGTTATTTTTTGTCCGAAATTGTCATTTTGACGAAAATTTGAATAATTATTTCTCGTTTTGCGCCGATTTGCGTGTTTACTCACTGCAAATCGGTACTTTTTTTGTTTAATATCTACAATTAAACCCGCTGTCTTTCTTTGTTTCTTTAAAATTTAAAAAGTGTTTGGTAGTTATATATACTGACGAGTAAATATATCGGCAACGTTAAGCGACCGAGAGTTAGCTTTTTAAACATTGAACCCCGCGTAATTTATGCCCAAACGCACAATTTGCATTTGTCAATTTCAACAAAATTAGAAAAAATTTAATGCACACTTATACAGCTTGGTGAGTACCAATCACACGAAAACCTGTTCACAATTGTGCGTTTTGTACAATTATAGCCACCAATCTATTTAATGATTTAATTTCATAAACTGCATTTACAATCGTTAATGTAAGCAAAGAGTGACAGGCAAAACTCACACGAAATCAAAAAGAAAGGGGGCAGGCATATATGGCAAAAGCGGAAGATGTTATAATCAGTCAAGAACAAGCGCATGAGTTCGCCAAAGCCATATATGCCGATATAGAGGATTACATAAAACAACATCAAGAGGAATTTGAAGAATTTCTCGCGGAGCAGCGAAAGGGGGTGGTATTATGACCTGTTATATAGCGGTCGGGCAATGAGCCGACAAGAGATAATGCGTCTTTACAGAACTTTTGAAAGGAGACAGCAAAATGAACGAGAAATCGTGTGCCGCTTCTGACGGTATTCATCGTTGGAAAGATATTGATATTGAAACAGCGAAGAAGAACGTTAAAAAGCTGCAAAGGCGCATTGCGGAAGCCTACGCTCATAGATGTTTTGATAAATTCGCATATTTGCAGAATGTATTGGTTCATTCGCTTTGTGCCAGAGTGTTAGCTGTTGATGTAGTATCGCGTAGTAGAGGTTGTAATACTGTTGGTGTAGATGGTAAAACACTTGATGATGTTTTGTATTTGATTTTTGATAATAACCTGAGGAGATACAAACCCCAGCCGCTGAAGAGAATATATATTCCCAAAGGTGACGGAAAAGTGCGACCTATAAGTATACCGACAGTAGAAGATCGTGTAATGCAGACGCTGTATAAGTTTGCGTTAGAGCCTATCGCGGAATTGACAGCAGATGATTGCTCCTTTGGATTTCGTCCGAAGAGAAGTTCTCGTGACGCTTTGGTGAGGTGCGGTGAAATATTATCGCATAACCCTAAGATGAAATGGGTATTAAAAGCGGACATCAAATCTTGCTTTGATTGTATCAGTCATCAATGGATTATGGATAATATACCCATTAACAAATCCGCGCTAAGGAAATTCTTGAAATGCGGTTATATTGAGAAGCAAAACTATTACGAAATGGAGCGCGGTGTTCCGCAAGGTGGGTGTTTATCGGCTATAATCTGTAATATGACGCTTGACGGATTAGAGGATATTCTGTATGAGAATTTTCCGAATGAAGTTGATGTTGTCAGATATGCTGATGATATAGTCATATTCGGAACCGATAAAACCCTTTTGGTACGAACTGTAGTTCCGCTGATTGAAAGTTTTTTACGCGTAAGGGGGCTTGAACTTTCCGAAGAGAAAACAAAACTCACTTATGTTGATTATGGTTTTTCGTTTCTCGGTTGGAGAGTGTATAAGTCTGATGAGCGGGTATGTTTGATACCAACGGACAAAAACATCACTTCATTGCTTGAAAAAATCGGGAAAATATTGAAAGGAGATTTTACCCTCTCTTACAAGATTACTTGTAAGAAATTAGATGCGCTTATCCGAGGTTGGTTTAACTACTATATAAATATTGCGGTTAAACAGTCCCTCTATGGCGTTGAGTATGAGGTGTGCCGTCTGGTACACGACTTGACAGCGGACAAACGGGTCGTAGATTTTGTCCAAAATCTGTTTAAGGATTTGGATAAGAAATACACCAATTAAGAAAGGAGTGAGCAAAATGGACGCTTTCTACGAACAAAGCATTAGCCCCATAGAATTATTGGGGTACTCCAAGAATAACATTATTGATGTTTTGGAGGATAGGATTGATTTGCCGTATGAAATTGAAAATAAACTTCATATAGCTTATGAATTCTTGACTATCGTTCAGGAATATTTGTATAACGAATGATACCTGAACAAACAAAGCCATTGAAATTGTCGAAAGAGGTTTCAATGGCTTTAATTTTTGTCGTTCTTGACGCTCGTATATATTAAAGGTTTTTGGGTGTTTTTGCCGTTCTCTTGGGTTCTGCAAGGCAAAATTTATCCGGCAAGGGAATTACACTATTCTAAAGAAAACCACGAAATTCTATATATTTTCGTCCTTTTCAATCCCCAGAAGTATATCGACGGCTTTCTGTAAGTCCTCTTTGGAACGATACGCGCGAATAAGTTTTTTCTCGTGTTCGCTGAATTCATCACACGACAGCTTAACATTCAGAAGCTCGCTCGGCGACACATCAAGTGCACGGCATATATCGGCAAGAATATCCGCGTCGGGGCGGTTTATGCCTTGCTCCCAGTTAGAAACTCTGCTATTGCTCACGCCCAGCCTTTGAGCCAACTGAACTTGACTTATCCTACGCTCCTCGCGGTATTTACGTATCCTGTTTCCGATTTCATATTTCAAGCATATCACCTGCCTCTACTATATTATACACCACTATTTCTGAAAAGTAAAGATAAAAATCTCGATTTTCTGTAAAAAAGTATTGATTTTTCGGAAATACCGTGATATAATTGAATTATATCAAGATAATCTTGACAAGAGGGATGACCATATGAGAGTTTTTGAAAAAGTTCGAGCCTATATTGACAAGAACGGCTTGAAACAAATTTCCGTTGCACAAAGAGCGGGTATTTCCAACTCAACCTTTAACGCGATGATGAACGGCAAGAGGATAATGTATGCAGACGATTTAAAAGCTATCTGTTTAGCACTCAACGTCAGCCCCGAACTGTTTATTGAAATCAACAAGAAACAATGAAAGGGAAGTATTATGAACAAAGAAAAATTGAGCAACGTTTGCAAGTGCGTTGAGAGTATGGATAAGTATCTGCGCGGAAAGCTTCAAAATTATCAGTTGTGGGAGAATACCTACATATGTAAGCAAATCGACAGACGGAAAAAGGGTGTCAAGCCGTTTACAATTGTGGATTATATCCACGCTATGGTTTACTCAATGTTGAGTTCCGCTTCGGCGTGGGAACGTCTGGCAAAGGACGCCGACCCTGTGACGGGAAAAATAACCAAAATCGACACGGTGTTTAAGAAATATGAGCCTGATAAGCTGTTGAAAACCGCTCCCGAGAATTTGGCGCAGTCTGTTATTGAGTTAAAGTGCGGAAACGAGCATATATACAAGCAAATTGAAGCAATTCGTTACAATATAAAGCTACTTCAACGGATATAAGCTCAATGTGAGAGTATGGGGGGAATATACGGTTTTTATCGGCAATTCTCGGAAATCGACCCCTCAATGAAAACGCTTGTTCTTGCTCTCTCCAATTCTGACAGCCCATTAAAAATGAAGCAGATGGGAGAAGCGCTTACAGCGGAGTATCTGCGGAATATTGGCTTCGACCTCGCAAAACCCGACAGGCATATCCGCAGGATATTGGGAAGAAAACGTCTCGGCTGTTCCGACAAGGAAACCGTTCCGATTTATGAAGCGATTGATATTGTCGCAGAGATAGCCTGCGAAATGAACAAATCGACAGCCGAAGTGGATTATATTCTATGGTCGTTCTGTGCGAACGGTTATGGAGAAATATGCACCGTCAGTGCTCCCAAATGCGAAAAATGCACAGCTGGAAAATATTGTAATTGCAGAGGCTGATATTATGGCAACATATGACGAAATTGTTTTCGATAAAGTAAAAAGAACATTTAGTCTGAGCGAAGACCATTACTATGGCTTTGCCGATTTTGAAAATTTTGTTCAACAATTAAAATTTGGACTTAATACCGCATTCCCTTATGTGGTATTAAAAGAAAACAATGAGTATTCGTTGTGTGATAATCAAAACGGCATGGATTTAAAAAACGAAATCCGAGTTCACTCAGATATGCTTGTTGATATTGTTTCGCTTGATGTTGATGAAATGATTAGATTGGAAGATACGACAAAGTCAAGTTTTACAACACCACAAAGTCTCGCCATCGGCGGTGAAAGGTGCGTATCGGGCGCAAAGGTGTTTATTGATACGGCGCGGCAAATAGTCAGATGTAATGGCGCCGCGCCGAACGGGGCTATGTACGAAAGTGACATTCCGATGAAGATTACCGACATTATACTTCCGAAGAATGTTGTCAACCCCATCAAGGTTGAATTGGACGGTAATGCACAGCGCGGCTTGATGAAACATTTAAGTCTGTTGGACGATTATGCCTTGTTGCTTGAAAACAAGATGAACGATATTTTGAACACGGAGCAGCTGAAGGCATATTCGACAAAAGATGAGAAAATCGCCCACTTGTCGTTTGACAGTAAGCTGAAATATAAATATTACTCACAAATGTACTCCAATGTGGAACAGCAGGTCACGGATATGTACACATTTGAGAATTTGTGTAAGGAGAAAATCCTACTTTCCGACCACGGTTTTAAGATGTGCTATAATATTATGTTGGAGGATAACTGCGACATAAAGGCGGCGAGCGCGAAATATGCCGAAAAGCGCAAAAAAGCAATTCGTGCCGAGCAGAGAACACAGAGGGCTAAGCTTGAAAGAGAAAAAATGTTCAGTACGGCAGGAGATGCGGCTATAAACCTATATGCCGATGCCGTTGTTAGTGACATTGAGAGCAAATTACAGTTAAACTACTCCATATCCGTATACGGGGGAAGTACGGCTGCGAAATATTTCCTTTTGAACGAGAGAGGAACATTGAACTTCCCAAATGTTTTTGTACAAACAACTTCTCATTTTTATTTTGACAATAAAATGTATCTGAATATCGACAGTAATGGTCGGAATGTGACACGCGCTTATTCAACCGATATTTTGCCGATCCATCTCGGCTTTGTTGTTTTTGTTTTGTCAAACCAACAAAGTCAAGTCAATGAGATTATTAACCAACTGCGGCAAATATATTCGGGGCAGGTAGTCATCGCTGTTCCCGACCCTGTTTTTAACGGGGAAAAATGCGCCGTCAGATTGGAGATTGAAGCAACCGACAATTCAGGCGATTTTGATATAATGAAGAATGTCAAAAGTCAGACTGCCATTTACAGCTCAGCTATTGTCTTTAAGAAATTTATGTCGGCGTATTATACCCAATGCTGCGATTTGTCAGATATTAAATATAATATTCGGCTTCAATTCCGCATATTGCAGAGGATAGAGTTCCTTATGCTGTGCGATTCGTATCTTCGTTTCAAAACCGCCAACTCGTTAAACAACTACTATAAGGAGCTTTTTAACAAAAAGTCGTTGCTTAACCGTATGTTTGAATATGACAATCTAAAGAAATCGGATGATTACAAAAAATTACAGTCAATGATTCAAAATCGTCAGATGATTGACAGAGAATTTTTTAACAAGGTTCTTCTCATCATTGTGCAGGAATATCCTCCGTTATTCGACCGAATGATACAGGGTTGGTCTATTGAACAAATACAAGCCGATATGCTAAAATACGCAGATATTTTCAACAGGGAATGGAACGCTCTTTTGAAGAATTTAGTCGACATCGCTTGTCCAAAAATATATTCTCAGCTGAACCTTTCGCACAATGGTCTTGACGGAGCAGTGGAAATAATACACGCAGGAATATTGTATTACATCAATGAAATGGCTTTAGATTTTTACTGCACTTTAGAAGACGCTGTAGGGGCATATTGGTTCAGGCTTGCTGAAGAACAAGAAAGACAACGCCGCGAAATGGAACGGCAGCGGGAGATAAACGAACAGAGAATGTTGGAACGAATGGAGAGGGAACATTTCGACAATTCAAACAGCAGATCAAGAGGCGGATTCATTAGACAGCTTTCCGATAATGAATTCAATAAAGAAAGACCCATAGATTTGCTCGGTTCTCCCGGCTGTCTTAAATCAAAAGGCGGAGAGTGCAGAAAGTGCAATTTGCGCGATAAATGCACTCGCTATGGCATAAACGGTGTGTTTAGCAGTTTGTATGATGATTGAGCCGTAGCACTTGCAAATATCAACAAATTTTCTCACGAAAAATTGTTGATATTGCCGAAAACCACTTGACTTTTCTGCAAGAATATACTATAATATTATCCATAAAACGACAGTTTAAGCGTATCTGTGTTTAGGGGGAGATAAAATGGCGGTAAGACCTGTGTATGAAATATCCGAAAATCCACCGTTTTTTCGGAAAAGAGATGTAGAATTTACGTTTTATTCGGGATTTTCCTTAACGCAGAAACAGCGATGTGTTGAAAGTCTGCATAAATCGTATAAAATGTTGGAACCCGATAAACGCATACTTGAAATTTCCCGCGCGTCGTCGGAACAACTGGGTACTGATTTGAGTGCGTTTAATTTGACAATAACTCCGAAGAACGGACAATCCTGTACCGTAGAATCCGTATTTCAAGGGGCTAAGGTGTTTGAGAACGGCGGACCGTACAGCGACCTCATATACAAGTCCTCAAAAGAAGCGAAAACGGACGCACGTATTCGGGAAAGCGGAAACATAATAGCTTTCCGTGTTTGGGATATGGATTTTCCGAATGAGCCTAAGACCTTTTTTTACAATTGGCTTTATATCACGGCTCTGAATTCTCATCCCGAATTGCATAAAGAATTGTCGGAATACAGTGCGTTTACCGATATTATGTTCAATCCCGCGAAATCGCTCAACTGTCAAGCAGAAGCCGCCGCTATATTCGTTTCGCTTTTCCGAAGCGGAAAACTTGAAGGCGCTGTAAAAAACAAGGATAGTTTTTTGAAACTTGTTTATGGAGCTTAAAGCCAAATATGAAAATACAGATTTATTCTCAAAGCGAGATTGAAACGATTATCGCGGGAGGATATTTCCCACAAAATGCAGCCGTTATCAGTTTTTGTGATCTCGAAACCAAACCGTATGACCGCGTGAATTACAGCGGAGTATGCGACAATGTTATGTACATAGAGCTGGACGATCTGGAGTTTGATGAACTTGGCGATAATGGCTTTACTTATGATACGTTCTTTACCGGTGCTGCCGAAGCGGCGGAATTTATTTTCCAAGCCTATAAAAGCGGAATGGATATTATTTGTCAGTGCAAATACGGTCAAAGCCGCAGCGCGGGCTGTGCGGCGGCTATTGCGGAGTATTTTTCCCACGTGGGCATATCGTTTTTTGCGGATTATAGATATTATCCCAACAAGATAGTATATCACAAGCTTTTAGAAGCGTTACAGGCGCATAAAGGCTATGTCAGCGAAGCGGATAGTACACTGTTCGGTTAAGAGAATTTGGAGCATTTAAGTGAACATTCTTTAAATAAGCTGTTTTTTACCGTAAAACGGTAATAACGAAAACATCTCTTTTCGTTTATAATGAAACAGCCGAATAAATCTTGCCGTGCTTGTGAGAGCACGGCAAATTTTTTAGAAAAAATATAAAAGAAATACTTGACTTCTTTTCGTTTATATCTTATAATATAATTGCACACAAAATATTCTTGTTTTTGAGGTGAATGAAAATGATTTACGGGTACGCAAGATGTTCCACAAACGAAAAACAGCAGGATATTCAAAGACAAGTCCGCGAACTTAAACAGCAAGGTGCAGTTGATACGACCGTCTATCTGGAATATGAAAGCGGTATGAAAACGAACCGCACTGAGCTTAACAAGCTTCTGAACACTATAAATCGAGGAGATACGATAATCGCTACCGAGGTAAGCAGAATTACCAGAAGTACCAAACAACTTTGCGATATCATAGAGCTTGCAAAGGAGCGTAAAATAAAGCTGGTGCTTGGAAGCCTTATTGTAGACTGCACTAAAGAGCTTGACCCTATGACCGAGGGTATGTTGAAGATGATGGGAGTTTTCGCTGAACTTGAAAGAAATATGATAAGTCAGCGCGTTAAAAGCGGAATGGAAAATGCCAAAGCCAAAGGCAAAACCATAGGCAGACCTCCGACAACGGCTGACGATATTCCTAATATCTTTTACAAGCACTATCCAAAGTATAAAAACGGTGAAATCAATAAGGTGGAATTTTCAAGATTGTGTGGTCTGACTCCCCCGACAATTTACAAATATCTGAAAATCGTAGAGGGGTGACTATATGAACGCGGTAATATATGCTAGGTTCAGTTCAAGCTCACAGCGAGAAGCCAGCATTGAGGAACAGATTAAAGTCTGTCGTGAATACGCTCTAAAAAAAGATTATAACGTTGTGGACGTTTACAGAGACAGTGCCATAAGCGGAAAGACGGATAACCGCCCCGCGCTGAAAAAGCTGTTAGCGGACAGCACTAAGCAAAAATTCAATATTGTTGTCGTGTATTCAATAGACCGCTTCGGACGGGACTTAATGCAAGCTCTTTTAAATGAAAAGAGTTTGAACGAAAACGGTGTTACATTATTATCGGCAACCGAAAATTTTACTAACGACCCCTCGGGCAGATTTTTCAGAAATATAATGATGTCATACGCGCAGTTTTACAGTGACGAGCTTTCAGCCAAAATCAGACGAGGAATGGATTACAACGCAGATAGATGTATGTACAATGGCGGCGGTATTCCGCTCGGTTATCGGATAGACAGCGAAAAACGCTTTGAGATAGACACTGATACCGCGCCAGCCGTACAAATGATATTTCAGATGTACGCTGACGGGAGTACGGTATCGGAGATAACCGATTTTCTGAATTCACTAGGCTTTAAATCCTCAAAAGGGGCGGCGTTCAACAAGAACTCATTACACACAATTTTGAGCAACAGACGGTATTTGGGGTACTATATTCACAAGGGTACTGAAACCAAAGGCGGCATTCCTCAGATAATATCGGACGAACTTTTTGAGCAAGTCGCTAAAAAACTTAAGTTCAACAAAAAAGCTCCCGCGAGAGCAAAGGCAACTGTCGAATATCTGCTTACCACAAAGCTGTTTTGCGGTTACTGCAAGGATATGATGGTCGGATATTCGGGGAAAGGCAGGCATGGAACGGTTTACAGATATTACATCTGCAAACAGACGCTTAAAAAGCCCAAAACCTGCAAGAAGAAAATGGCAAGCAAAGACACCATTGAAGATTTGGTTATCTCAGAATGTCGCAGACTGCTGTCTGATGAGAATATCGACCGAATAGTTAAAGAGGTAGTGGCTATTGGAAATGCGGAAAAAGACACATCAAACCTAAAATGTCTGCAAAATCTTTTAGCCAATAACGAGCGCAAACACGAGAATGCCCTTAACGCCATTTTGGAAAGCGACACTGAAAGCATTCGCAAGTCACTTGGTGAAAGAGTACTCGCACTTGAAAATGAACACAAAGAGCTTGAAAAACAAATAGCAATTGAGGAACGGTTATTCTCAAATTTGTCCGAAAGCTCTGTAAGATTTTTCCTTAATTCTCTGAAAAAAGGAGACATTAATGATATAAAGTACCGCAAAATGCTTATAGGCATTTTTGTAAATAAAATATATCTGTATGATGATAGAATTACAATTACATACAATTCGGGAGACGAACCTGTTACAATTGAGGATGAGCTGTTTTCCAAGATTGAGGGGCAGGAAAAGCCAAACGAGGGTTTGTATATGATGGACAGCGCTCCACCATAACCGGACACCAATTTTGATACAATGCGTATCACGATTGGTGTCCGTTTTCTTTTTACGAAAACCGCTGTTTACAAGGGTTTTCCAACACAATTTAACGAAAGCAGGCTCTGCGGTAACCATGAAACGGTTTCCACAGAGCCTTTCCCATTTTATTCCTTTATACTATTTAACGAAAAGTCGTGGGGGTGTGCATTTTCGGCAAAGGGGTGTGCATATTTTAATTATTCCCCAAAAGCGCAAAAAAGAAAGCCCACAAAACAGGCAGCTGTAAAGCTTACCATCTTGCGGGCTTGAAGTTCTTATGCTCCGACGCTTATCTCTGTGCCGTTATAGAACACAAAGGTGATTTCGCCGTTCCTGTGGACGATTGCCTTCTCAACCATAACCGTCCAGATTGTATCGTTCCATTCCTGCAGCACCCCCGGCTGCTTTTTAAGAGTGCGTATGTAAAGAGCCATCGACTTGTCCTTTTGGCTACGGAGGGTTCGTAGGTTCTGCAACTGCTCCAGTTCCGCAGCCGCCGCTTCATAACGTTTAGTTAAGGCTTCATACTTTTTATAATAGGATTCCTGTGACTGCGCTGTGGTCGCGTTCTCTTTAACTGCCGCCTTGACCAGCTCGGCAACGACCTGCGTTTCTTCAAACTGACGTTCAATATCGGCGTCCAGTGACTTGAAGTCCGTCAGTTCTTTACGCATTGCTTCACAGTCCTCGATGATTTGCGCTCTTTTCCCCATCATCTGATTATAGGCTTTTATGAAAAGCCGCTGTACGGTTTCGGTATCCACAGTGGGCGTGTGGCAGCGCTCCTCGCCTTTAAATTTGCTGTTGCACTGCCAGACAGTACGGCGGTAGCAGTCAGTGGAATGCCAGACTTTTGAGCCGAAAAATGTACCGCAGTCCTCGCAGACCAGCTTTGCCGAGAAAATGCTCTTTCCGCTATATGCTTTACCCAGTGCTTTCCGTCTGGCAAACTCCGCTTGCACATGATCCCATTCATCGGGGGCAATAATGGCGGGGTGACTGCCCTCAACATAATATTGTGGAACTTCGCCCTCATTGAGTTTTGTCTTCTTTTCCAGGAAATCTACCGTGAATGACTTCTGAAGCAGAGCGTCACCTTTGTATTTTTCATTTGTCAGAATACTGGTAATTGTGGTTTTGCTCCACTTTTCCTTACCGCTAGGTGATGGAATTCCCAAATTCTCAAGGTGTCTGCAAATACCTGCTTGGGTTTTACCGTCAAGAAAAAGGCGGTAAATAAGTCGGACAACGGCGGCCTCTTCCTCCACCACCGCCGGACGCCCATCTTCACCCTTTTCATAACCGAGGAAATGTTTGTAGGCTAAATGCACCTTACCATCAGCGAAGCTCTTGCGCTGACCCCAGGTGATGTTTTCGGAAATACTCCGGCTTTCCTCCTGAGCAAGCGAGGACATGATGGTGATAAGCAGTTCGCCCTTGCCATCAAAGGTGTAAATGCCTTCCTTTTCAAAATAGCACTCCACGCCGTTCTCTTTCAGCTTTCGGATGGTCACAAGGCTGTCCACGGTGTTTCTTGCGAAACGACTGACCGACTTGGTGACTATAAGGTCGATTTTCCCATTCAGTGCGTCTGCTATCATTTCTTTAAATCCCTCACGGTGCTTTGTGTTTGTGCCGGAAATGCCTTCATCGGTATAAACCTTTACGAAATCCCATTCCGGATTTGACCGTATATATTTTGTATAATAGTCCACTTGAGCTTCGTAGCTAGTGAACTGCTCGTCACTGTCTGTGGAAACACGGGCATATCCTGCAACGCGCCTTTTCTGTGTCGCCGCCTTGGGTAGGTGCGTCAGTGGATTTATAGGCGCAGGAATAACGGTAACTTTAGGCATTTTGTTTACTCCTCTCTAAGGTTTTCCGGCGCGCGGTCTCCTTCATCTCATCAGTCCAACTTTCGCTGCGTGAGCGGTCTTTCCATTTCCGTGTGACTTCCGAACCGTCTTTGAAGCAGAAAATCAGAGTATTTTCATTGCAGACCCGAATGTGCTGTATTTGACTGCAAAGCAACTCATGAGTGAAATCTTTCTGACCCAGAACATCGGCTGTAACTTGCTGAAGAGTCGGCTCCGGTATCTGCTTGGACGCACAGGCTGCTTTACCGAGTGAATTGAATGTGTCGCAGATCCATACGGGTCCGGTTTTTGTAACCTTGCGGCGGTAGTTCTTTCCGCAGGTGTCGCACACAAGAAGACTTGTGAACGGGTATGTTTTCTTTGGAGCAGGCTTTTTGATGAACCGAGCGGCACGACGTGCTTTTTCTGCCTGAACTGCTTGGAAGGTCTCCATATCAATGATGGCTTCGTGGGAATCCCCAACATGATACTTTGGCAGCTCACCCATATTGGTTATTCTTTTCTTGGTGATATGATTTTCACGAAAAGTTTTCTGCAGGAGCAGATTGCCTGTATAGGTGTAATTGCTGAGTATTCTTGAAATTGATGACTGGTTCCATTTCCCGCCGAACCGCGAAGGAATGCCTTCATCATTCAGCATTTTGGCGATTGATGGATAGCCCCTACCGGAAAGGTACTCATTATAAATACGGCGGACAAGTTCGGCTTCTTTTGTTACAACAATATAATGTCCGTTTTCAAGCCGATATCCCAGCAAAGTTCCGTCCCATGGAATTCCGGCTTCAAAGTTTCGTTTGATGCGCCATTTCTGGTTTTCGCTTGCTGAACGGCTCTCTTCTTGAGCGTAGGACGCAAGAATTGTCATCATCAGTTCTCCGTCACCGCTCATGGTGTGAATGTTCTGTTCCTCAAAATAAATATCCACCCCCAGGGCTTTGAATTCACGGACAGTCTTTAACAACGTGACCGTGTTTCGTGCAAAGCGGGAGATGGATTTTGTAATCACCATATCGATTTTTCCGGCACGGCAGTCGGCAATTAAGCTCTGAAAACCTGCCCTTGAATCCCTTGTGCCTGTCTTGGCTTCATCGGTATATACGCCCGCATATAGCCAGTCACCGTGGTTTTGAATTAAATTGCTGTAATAACTGACCTGTGCAGAGAGTGAGTGGAGCATAGCGTCCTTGCCATTGGAAACACGGGCATAAGCAGCAACTCTCTTTTTTCTCTCCAGTTTCGGCGGTTTTGATACGATGGTTATTCTTCTTGACATTGCGTCACCTCCTTACATTGTGATATATTACCTCTAAAACCATCGTATATCAAGTCAATCCCGCGATATAAACTACACGAAGATATCCCATATTTTTCGTTCATTATTGTATCAATAGCGGCGTAATCCTCCGGGGTTAAAATCCCCATCAACACCATCTGTTTAGCCTGGAGCATGGAGGCCAGATAGCTTTCTAACCGCTCTCTGTAAGCGTTATTCATCACATCCACACTCCTTTCCGAAGCGGTCTGCGATGTAGCAAGCGTGAGAGCAATATTTTCTATGATCGTTTCCATAAGCGGTGAAATATTTCCCACAGCAAGCACAGGTATATTCGTACACGGCTTTCCGTGTAACGCACTCTTGATGGCCAGTCCACCATGCGTTACGGCAGGCGTCCGAGCAGAACTTTTTCGGCTTCTGTTTCGGAACGACTTTTATCAATTTTCCGCACTGTTTGCAATACACGGCATTCTTTGCATTTTCGCCCAAACCGTTGCGGCGACAGAATGAGCGCACCGTATTATCCGAAATGCCGAGGGATTTACTAATTTTTACATAGCTGACGCCTTGCAGGCGCAATGTTCGTATTTGCTCTTTTTGCTGACCTGTCATAAAGTTTTCCTCCAGTCCGAGGGATTGCCTCAATACCAACTGGAGGAAAATCACATATCCGGTCCGCACAAAAAAATACCCTCTGCGGGAAAATCTCCGCAGAGAGTGTGATCAGTACAAATTATTCATTCAAGTTTTTCATTTACTCTTTTCTGCACCTCCGAGTAATCATACCCGGCTTTAATCAGCCTTTCCTTGCGTTCATCGCCGTTGCCCCATTCGCCACGAATAACCTCGTTTGCAATCTCATCAACGGTTTTCTTGTGAAGCCTTTCGTTGACCAGTTTCTGAACCGCATTGTAGTCATATCCGGCGGCAGTCAGGAGATTTTTCCTCTTGATTCCGTTGCCCCACTTGCCGGCGATAACCTCATCAGCGAGCTGTTCAACTGTTTTCTTGTCGGGAGCGGGTTTCGCATATTCGCAAAAGCATATATCCCCATCAATATCATACCCACCAATCTTATCCACACCCCACTGCCACATCGTCTGACCGTAGTTGTATCTTGACACACGGTCGGGACTGTTCGTCCAGTGGGCAAGCCAGATGTCGTACTTTCCGATAATCTGCTGTTTATCGTAGTAGTTCTCCATAAAGGAAGGGTTCGCATAAATGCCTGCCTTGAACCCCGCTTTCTTTATCTTCTCACAGAACGCAATCGCCATTTTGGTGCGTGTATCCGTGTTCATCCCGCTTATCTGCTTTTTCTCCTCCATATCGAAGAACACAGGATATGTAGGGTACAGTCCTTTGAGAACAGCAATACATTTCTCGGCTTCCGCTTCAGCCTGTTTTACGCTCATGGCATAGCTATACCAGTAGAAGCCATATTCTATTCCGTTTGCCTTGCAGTCCTCAACGAACTTATCCATTGTAACATCTTTCTTTGTGGAAAACCCAGCGCGGATAATAACAAACTTCACTCCTGCTTCCTTCAAAGCAGAAAAGCTGATGCCTTTCTGGTAAACGCTGATGTCAACACCTTTAATTCTTGTCATCGTTATCCTCCTTTTCGGCTCTGTCGTGAAGTTGTTCAAGCACGTCTTTTAGTTTCTTCGGCACAGGCAGTCCAAGGTGCGCGGCATTCTCGACAAGAGATACACCCTCATTCGAGAGATAAAAGAAAATAACCGCAGTACGCAAGATTGAACCCGCGCCTATCACTCTTGTATCAAGGATATGTCCCAAGCCCACCAGTGCGAAAATCAGAACCTTTTTGCAGATACCCTTGAACCCGACCGCACTGGACAACTTCTTGTCGGCAACGGCGCACATAATACCCGTGATGTAATCAATCACCACAAAAGCAATAAGCGCATACAACAGCCCATCACAGCCGCCGAGAAACCACCCGAGCCAGCCGCCGATTGCAGTAAATACTACCTGAACTCCATTCCAGAATTCTCTCATAGAAATCCCTCCATTTATAAATACTTCTGCTGCAGAAAAGCAGAGTTTTCAGCAACAATATTTTCTCCGTGCGCTACATCGGGACAAATAGCTATTGCTTTGCATTGTCCGGCAAAATAAAATGCACCCTCCGTTGGTGACGGATACGGCGCATAGTAGTTATAAGATTGGTTTCGTACAGTTCCATCAAGGAACAAGCTGCCTTTGCCATAATTACAAGTGCCTTCAAAGGTCATAGCAACAACGTGCCACTCGCCATAAGCGGGAACATTTGTGTACAACATCTGCTGGGATTGCGAACTTGTAATAATATCAAATGTGCCATTGTACGAACCAATATTGAAGTACGGTGTGTTCTCGTATGATGTTGCGATTAAATCATAACTGCCGCTGACATACTCGGGAGTGCGGATAATCGCATAAACGGTGAAAGCATACTGCGGATAATATTCGCAGAAAAACTGCTCTGAAAACCGAATGAAATCCGCCGAATGTGTGAGAACCCCGCTGCCTGTGATAGCTTTTTCGCTCATCAGGCTTTTCCATGAATTCCTGTCAGTATCAACGTTTTGAGTAAAATCCCAGAAGTCCGTCAGCGCATAAGGCTTTGGGAGCAGACTATCACTGCCCATTGTACCGACTATCTGCTTCCCCGAAGAATCGTGCGCAGTTATACCTTTAAGCAGTTTTTCGGCAGATACCGTGTCATTGGTTAGGTCAATGGCAGTAACACCGTCAATTACAACTTTATTTACCGCCATATAATCACACTCCGACAGTAACTGTAATCCCGCCTGCGCTGTTCTCGGTTTCAGTAACGGGAATAGCTGCAACCGTAACCTGCGAAAGGTAATCGTCCCCCTCATCGGGAAGAACAGTCTGCTCATCAAAAGTTGGCTTGATGGTCTTGGTCTGTGCATTTACTTCCTCGCTGCCTTCGTGTGTTCCGACAACACCGAGGATTGTAACATCTTTCTTTATATTCGAGGGTATGATTTTTGCCTGTTCGGTTGCGCTGATGGACACCTTTCCCGAGCCATCGTGAAAGCCCATCGGAATAGCAAATTCCCCGTCAACCTCGGAAATCGAGCCGTTGACAGAGCCTTTGTTTGGCATTGTTCCTGTAAAGGTTTTACCCCGAGCAGCGTATGTCTTACCTTCAAGTACCTCTGCTGCGGCGGCTGTTGCGTCAGACGAGTCCACATCATAGCTGCATGAGCCTTCAATGATTTCACCGGATTTGTCATGGGCGGTAAAACCCTTGAGCATACTTGCTGAAGTTACAGTATCGGCGGTAAGGTCGATTTTCACCTCGTTGCCGATTACGATTTTGTTGATTGCCATTTAATCTCCTCCTATAATAAGCGTTTTTCCACCGCTGACGTTTGTAACCTCGTGCTGCGGTATTTTTCTTACAAGCACATTCTCCGTCATTAGCTTGTTTCGTGTGTATAGCACAATATCATTCCGAACATTGGGAGTAACATCGTATTCTCCCGTATAGGGAGGAGAACCCCCGCCGGACGAACCAGTAACAAACCCGCAGATTTTACCCTTGGAAGATACTGTACCGCTTATCTCAATCTCGCTCGTTATAATGCCGTCCATAAAAATGCACCTCCTATGTCACAATGAAACGAGGTTTATATGTCCCTCCGCCTATAAAGGTGCATATCTCTGTGTTTTCGGCATTATAGAGCTTTGCCTCATACATATAGGCGGCTCTTGGAATGTCTGTATCCGAAGCGGAAAAATGAATGCAGAACGACCCGTCATCGTTCTGCTCCTCTTTATGAAGTTCCTTTTCTATAACAGGCGGTCTGTCCGGTATCAGCCGAATAAACAAACGAACCAGCTCTCCGTGGGAAAGATAATATGATGTGCCATCTTCGTTTTTCGGGGAAATGAATATCGTTCCTGTATCGCCCTTGGTAACAAAGATATCTTCCTTTACGACTTCCAGCATATTATCCCTCCCGCTTATCCTTGCGTAATTTCGTATGTAATCTTCATAGTCTGCGAACTCGTCTTTATCACTTCCTTTGACAGGTTGTTTACCGTACACAAAAGCGGCAAAGCCCTGTTCAAGGCTATGTTAAGACTGTGTGCGTTGGTATTGGTATAGCTGTTGGAATAAGTCCAAGCCTGAAGAAAATACGGATATTGCTCGCCAAAGCCATGAATCTGCTTTATGAATGTGCTGTCGGCTGTGGCATTTGAGCCGCGAACCACCGACAAGATAGTGCCGTCATCGTTAAGCATAGCACAATAGGTAGTTACAAGGCTGCTGTAAGAAATGGCTCTGTTTATGGGAATATACCTTCTACCGCCGGTTCTGTAAATAGAATTGCAATAGTAGTTCGTAACAGAATAATTCTGTATAGCATTCCCGCTGCTGTCAAACACACGAATTGAATTATTCGCAGCGCTATAAGGTTCGGCATACCACATTCCTGTTTCGGGGTCATACAGTCTGCAAGCGCCCTCTTGACGAAGTTCTGTATCAAAAGTAACCGTAGTAGTACTCTCAACAGTTCCGTCAAGTGCCAGCTTAATCAATGTGGATTCCGTTTTACTGCTTGCACTCCAAATATAAATCGAACCATCATAGTATTCTGCATTACAAGTGGTGAACGGCTCGGGGTTAGTCCACACGACCGAGTATTTGTATCTCAAATCAAGCGCTCCGGTGATGTCTGTTATCT
The DNA here is from genome assembly GCA_947629945.1 of uncultured Clostridia bacterium. Lineage (GTDB taxonomy): Bacteria > Bacillota > Clostridia > Oscillospirales > Ruminococcaceae > CAG-115. The sequence continues at coordinate 22,813 of CANRFR010000012.1, forward strand.
GAATGGCATTGCTATTAACAATCGGGAACTTGTAAACATCACCCTGCTTTACGCTGACTGCATAAACATATATACATCTTTCACAGCGCTCGGCATACACGGGGAGCAGACCGCCTGTGGAAGAAGCGAGAATACCGTCACCGGCGCTGTAATGACCTATCTGATTGGAGATTTTGGCTATTCCGCTCTGGTAGTCCGATGTGGAGTAATTAAGGAAATCGCACATCGAAAAGGCTAAACCCGACATATTGTTTTCGCTTGAGTCACCAAGATTGCCTTGAACTCTCGGAACTAAAGAAACACAGCTTACTGTTCCATTTGCTTTATCCGTTGCAAAGTCCCAGACATATCTGTACCCCTTGTCAATAGCTCCGCTCTCATTAAGGTTGAGCGAACCGCGCTTTGAGTTAGAGCCGGAATACTCCCCGCCCGCATAACCCGTTAATGCCTTTACATCAGCTGTTGACGGAGAAATGTATTCTTCACTCTCTGTGAGTTGCTTTGAGAACACCCACAAACCCGACAGGGCTTTTGTCATAAACGGCATATAAAGAGCAGGCAGACAGTTTCGGTTTGAAACATTATCCATCACCGTCAGTTCTGCCGGAAGATTCACCAAGTGCTGCAACGCATTAGTGACCATATTCTCATCAACCTGTTCATATACCTTTGCGCCGTTTGCTGCGTCAAACAGTTCAATTTTGGTTTTGCCGTGAAGCTGTGATGATAACGCAGTTTTAGCTTCAGCAGTCGCTGAACCTATTCTTGCTTTCAAAACTATCCCTCCTTTGAGAACGGAAGCGAAAAGGCAGATATTTCAGTTCCGTCAAGGTCTGAAATAAGGCTGCCCTTTGCATAACCAACGAGGAAGTCGGTGTCGAAATCCTCAAAGCCCTCTGTTTCAATAATAATCGTGTCATTTTCCGAAGAAATGCTGACAATAACCACCTCACGCAGATTTCCCGCAACACCGCCCATCGCAGAGAAGTCCGACATGACAACGCTTGACGAACGAACGGGGTTCAGGAACTTTACACCAAGGTGTGTGCTGTCAATGTAATATGCGCGGCATACTTCATGCGGAAGAATAAATTCTCCGTTCCACTCATCTGCGGTTACAGTTACTTCGGCAGAATATGCGCCCGCACGGTCCGTAAAAATAAGATCCAATCTGTTGATAAGGCCGATAGTAAGCATTTCGGAATACTCATCAGCAGCAATGGTTGTCGCCGATACACCAACACCGGATATTGTTTCTGCAACTTTAATTCGACCGTCCCAAGGCTCATCGCCTGCAAGATAAGCGCCAAGCACATATCCCCATGTTTGCTGCATAGGGAGTACACCTGCCGCCCCGTCTGACGACAGAACCGAAAAGTGTATTGTGTTCATTCCCTGTAATGACGCAAACGGATAACTGTATGTTTTGGTGTGCGCCCCGACATCAAAATACTCGGAATACCGCAGCACCTCTGCATTGTCCTTCTGTAATAAAAAAACTACTGTTCCCGCCGTGGTCAGCGTGAATTTTACGGTTATACAAAAAGCAGCATAGGTTGATGTTAATGCGGTGTATGGAATACTTATTATGAGGTTCGCTAAGCCGCCGATTGAAACATCTGTTCCATTGGTTGCGACTTTCATCATTGCCGTTGAATCTTCCAGGTCTTGAACCTTATTCTCCACTTCGTTTGCAACCTGCTTAATCTTGTACAGGTCGTCCGATATTGTTGGATAATAGCTGCCGACCTCAATAGAAATCTCACGGCAGTTGAAAGGGTTGTATTCTGCGGTGATTATCCGTGTTTCGACATCAAGATTGAACGGCCGAAACACTATACGAATGTTGTCGCCAACGGCAAAATTCAATTTCTTATATAGCGTCAGTCCGTATGTCTGTGTTGCTGCTCTCAAATCTGCGGACAACGTGAGGTTAGACACCGACTTTCCGCCCATAACCATACGAACATCATTACTGCCGCGATGAGCACGAATGTTTATTCTATCTGAAGCATATTCAATCTCACCGCAGCACAAAGCAATCAGCTGCATAAGCGCCGCGCGGCGGGAACACTTCTGATTTATCTTCATATCAACGGGCACAGTGACATCGCATTCGCCGGGTTTCAGAGAAGTGCCTTGCAAAAGCAGTGCAAGAGCGTCCGCTGCATTTCCCTTGAATTCAAACTCGCTTATCTCGTACTGTTCATTGTTGAGTTCATAGGACTTATGCTCACAGGTTACGGTGCAGATTGTTAAGCCGCTTGAAATGGATTTTTCGATTTTTGCAATATTAAATCTGTAATCAAGATGTGTGCCGATAAGCCGTATTTCATGCTCTGCACGAATGTCCGAAGCCATAGCCGAGGTGATTGTAAATTCAAAGGTACATTCTCCGCTAAGACTGTCGGTAAGACGTGAGGAGATAACCTTTGTGTATTCGCAGACGAGTTCCTCGCCGTTATAGATGCATATTTTTGTCATCCTACACCTCTGTTTCTGACGGTCACCTTATTCTGGCTCCACTGTATTCGCGAAACCACCTTTGTGAGCGTAATTCCGTCAATGGTCAGCGGAATTGTTACATCAAATGCCTGTGTCTGCCCTATACCATTGAACCCCGAAACTGTGCCGTTCATATCAAGATCGAAATCCGAGGGAATAGCGTTCTGCATCTCCTTTGACACAGCTTTCATCTCGTCCCCGAAGCCCTCACCAAGACCCTCTGCCATAAAGCCGCCGAGGTTGGCGAACAGCTTTGACGGAGAATGTATTCCGAAGAAATTCTTGATACCGTCCACAATACCGCCGAAGAACCCGCTAATCTGATTCCACAGCCACGCGCCTGCATCAGAAATGCCCTGCCACAGACCTTTCAGCAGATTACCGCCGACTTCTGCCATATTGCCGAAGTAACTGCCGAACGCGTCAATAATGCCCGTGATAATCTGCGGTATAGCTTTGACTATCTCGACAATGATTGTCGGGAGATTTGCTATCAGCGAAATGAACAGCTGAACACCCGCCGCGATAAGCTGCGGAATTGCCCCGATCACCGCGTCAATAATGCTTGAAATAATCTGCGGAATAGCCGCAACGATGGTCGTGATTATAGTCGGGAGGTTCTGCACAAGCGAGATGAGCAGCTTAATTCCTGCGTCTATAATCAAGGGGATAGCCGAAATCACCGCCGTGATTATTCCGTCAATTATCTGCGGAATGACCTCAACGATTGCGGTTATAATCTCTGGCAGAGCGGTAACAAGCGAGGTAAGCAGCTGTATTCCCGCTTCGATTATCTGGGGGATTGCTCCGATAAGAAAGTCCACAATTCCCGTGATAATCTGCGGCAACGCTTCAATCAACACGGGAAGCGCATCAAGAATGCCCTGCGCAATTCCAACTATGAGCTGTAAAGCCGCGTCTAGTATAAGAGGAAGATTGTCGATGAGCGTTTTCACAATTTCCACGACTACCGTCACAATCTGCGGAATAAGCTGCGGTATGGTGTCCGCTATACCCTTGATGAGCGACAGCAGAATATCCGCTCCTGCAGATACGATTTGCGGCAACAGTCCCACAAGCGCCGAGATTATCTCGGTCACGATTTTTGCGAGTGTAGGTGTAAGTTCGGATATTGCCGACAGCAATCCGTCAGCAAGCGCCTTGATAATATCGGGCGCACTTTCCAGAACTGCTCCCGCGATTGAGGAAACCAGTTTTGCCGCCTGTGGAATGAGGGTTTTAATTGCGTCAATAACGCTAGAAACACCGTTTTTCAGTTCATCGGCGGCATTATCGTTTCCCGCAAGCAAGTCGGCAAGCCCGTCCGTAATCTGCGTTATTCCGGGCAGAAGTTCGCCCACCATACGGTTCTTCAGACCGCCTGCGGTATGCGAGAGCCGTGTAAGGCTGTCCTCAAAAGCGGCAGACGCGGCTACGGCTTCGTTGCTCATCACCATACCGTAATCTTCGGCTTCTTGTTTCAAACGCTCGGTTTCCTCTGCAGTAATGTTCAGAACGGATGCCATATCCGTTGCGGATTTTCCGAGGAGGTCGTTCGCGGCAGCTGTGCGCTCCGCGCCCAATTCCATTCCTTGCAGAGCGGTGATAACCATGCTCAGCTGTTCGTCTTGACTTTTGCCGTTCAAATCCTCAATGGAAAGTCCCACGGCAGACAGCTTTTCAGCTGCGGAATCCGAACCGTTCGCCGCATCTATTATGACGGTAGACAGTTTTTTCATGCCCGATTGGAGATTGTCCACGTCCGCACCGCAGCGCTCAAAGACATAGCCCCATTTCTGATAGCTTTCGGCGCTTATTCCGATTTTCTGCGAGGTTTTGTCGATTTGGTCGCCCGCCGAGCCGACTTCGTTCGCCATATCCCACAGCTTTTTTCCTGCGGCAACACAGGCAGTACCGACAGCAGCGGCGGCAGCTCCGAGAGCCGCACCGATTTTCTTTGCAGTATCGCCCAGCTTGCTCAGTTTCCCATCAGCGTCCTCGCTCGTATCTGCGGCTTTCTTAACGGAATTGGAGAAATCCTTTGCTTCATCTCCGGCTTCATCAAAGCCCTTGTCGGCATTGGCAAGAGCCACATTGTTGGAATTAAGCTCACGCTCCATGCTGTTCAGAGCCGCCTGTGCGTTGTTCAGCTGTATCTGCCAGCTTTGAGTGCGGCGGTCGTTCTCGCCGAATGACTCTGCGGCATTCTGCAAAGCTGTGCGGAGGGTATCAATCTTCTGTTTCTGCTGCTCGATTTCTTTATTGAGAACTTGATTTCGTGCTGTGAGAGCCTCGGCGGATTTGTCGTTCTTGTCGAACTGCGAATCCACAAGCTTCATTTCAGAGCCAAGCACCTTGAAAGAATTATTGATTTCAGCGAGGGATTTCTTGAACTCCTTTTCGCCCTCCAGACCTATTTTCAAGCCGAAATTCTCGGACATTCAGTTTCACCTACTATAATATATTTATCGGGTAAATCCACGGCAATCCAACCATGGTTTACACGAACTTGTTACTTAGGCTATAATGGAAGCAGTGATTGGACTGACGAGTTGCACCTTGGGACATCACGCCCGTATGTGAGACTGTCATCCATGCTTTCATTACAGCGTTCGATTTTGCAGGTAGAGCCAACTGTATGCGCTCGCATCACTCAGTAGACAGAAAAGGTAATGAGTAAAGTGTGGGTCACCCGATCACAAATTCTATAATTAGGAGAGATGTTTATGAACGCAGTAGGTATCGACGTATCCAAAGGCAAGAGTATGGTTGCTATTGTGCAGCCTTTTGGAGTTGTCGTGGTAGAATCCTTTGAGGTTTCGCTTGCCCGGCGAAACGAAAGTGGTTATGGAGTACACCGGCACATATTATGAGCCAATTGCCAATGCACTCCACAACGCGGGTATATTTGTTTCCGTAGTAAATCCCTTGCTGATTGACGACTACGGTACAAACCGTGTCAGAAAAGTCAAGGCCGATAAAAAAGACGCGTTTAAGATCGCAAATTACGCCCTTGATAAATGGACTCAGCTTCGGGAGTACATACCGATCGATGACACACGCAAAACGCTTAAAGTCCTTAACCGGCAGTATACTCAGTACAACAAATTGCTCATCATGCAAAAGAATAGTTTAATTGCTCTGCTCGATTCCTGTTTTCCAAACGCGAACACATTATTTTCATCACCTCACAGGAAATACGATGGACACGAAAAATGGGTAGACTTCGTCCTTCAGTTTCCTCATTTGGATTATGTTTCCAAGCTCTGTCCATCTGCTTTTAATGCCAAATATAAAAGCTGGTGCAAAACCAACGGATACAATTACGGCGAGGCTAAAGCGGCACAAATTCACGCCTATTCAAGAACGCAGGTAAGCTCGCTGCCGATGACGGACGCTATGATAAAAGCTGTGGAATTATCTGCTGCACTGATAAACTCCACGCTTGAAACGCTTGCTGCCATAAGAATCGAAATGGACAAACTCGCGTCAACGCTCCCCGAATATGAAACTGTTATGAGCCTGTACGGCGTCGGACGAGTTATGTGTTCGCAACTTATCGCGGAAATTGGCGATGTCAGACGCTTTGAGCGTTCCAAATCACTTGTTGCTATGGCAGGTATTGATCCGCCGCCCGATCAATCAGGACAACACGACCCTAAATCCCGCAGCATCTCCAAACGCGGCTCGCCATTGTTGCGTAAAACTCTTTTTCAAATCATGCAGGTGATTCTTCAAAGCAAACCGACAAACGAACCCGTCTATCAGTTCCTTGACCGCAAACGCGCCGAGGGTAAGCCGTACAGAGTTTACATGATCGCCGCCGCGCACAAGTTCCTCAGAATTTATTACGCTCGCGTTATGGAAGCATTAGGCTGACCATTTCAGCCTACCCGACATATTTCTCAGCCGCTGAAAAGAATTCAGCTTTGGCGGCACTTTTGCTATACCCTTTTTTATTTTGTGAAAGTTTGATGAAATTTTCACTTTACCTCTTGACTTTTATTTGCAGGTCTCACATTCATATTGACAAAATGGGAATAATAATGTATAATAAATATAATCCAATATGTGACAAAAAGGAGAATTATTATGTTTATTTTTTGGGATAACTCTAATATTCACATTTCTGGTCTTAAAGTAATGGAACAAGTTGAACCTGATAAACCGCGCGAACTGTTTAGAACAAACTTTAATAATCTTTTGCAATTAGTGAAAAAAGATAGAAAGATTGATAAGATTTACTTATCTGGTAGCGTACCTCCTCCTAACAATTCAGTTTGGGACTATCTTAGGAATATGGGCGTATCTGTACAATTGCTTGATAAAACTGCTGATGGAACGGAACAGGAAAGCGTTGATATGTCACTGCAAACTATGATGTTTAGAACTGCTATTGATAATATAGATAGTCCTTCAACAATTGCTGTTTTAACCGGTGATGGGGCAAGCAAACAATTGGGAGAAGGATTTCTATCAGATTTAAAGCGTATAAAAAAACTTGGATGGAATATCGAAGTATACGCTTGGGAGATTTCCTGCAATCGATATTTAAAAGAATATGCTGAACAGAATGGACTTTTCGTTCCTCTTGAAAATTACTATAATTCTATTACATTTCTCAAACGAGATTTGTATAATGACTCAGGAACAAAGGTACGCCCTTCCACTCCATTGGTAATTTAAATCATAATCACAAAAGGCGTTGCTGAAAATGCAATGCCTTTATTGTTATATATAAAGCATTAACTCTAAACTCCTATCGGAATAATCTCATCAATGCACATCTCCCTCTTCGGCTTTACTATGCCAATAAACTGCTTATGGCACTCCCACAAATCCAGCAGAAAACCGAACGGCATAAGCCACACCTCTTCCGAGGCGAGGTGCAGCTGCGCCGTGCCGTAATAGAACAGCCGGGTAAACAACTCATCATCGTTTACTCGGCTGTTACTGCGTTTTTTGAGTTGTCCTCGCTCACAATATTCCGCTTTGTGCCTTTCATCATAGCTTCGGTTATAGCGTCCTTGTACTCCGCAAGTTCGCCCGGAGAGGTGAGAAGTTCCACGGTTTCCTCGGTGAGGAGCGGTTTCTTATCCTCGCTTTTGAGGTTGTGTATCTGTATGCCTTGGTTGCAGAGCAAGGTAATCAGCCACACTATTTCATCAAGCGCCATCTCCATATTTTCGGATTTCATCAGCTTGTCGCCGAGATTATCCAGACCGCCGTAGCGAGTAGAAATAGCCTTTGTCGCGCGTGTGGTGAGAACCATTTCGTACTGCTCACCGCCGATTGTAATTAAAGAACTGCGTTCGTTTTCCATAGGTTATACCTCCTCGTTTTCAGTCGGTAAAGTTTCGGGTGGGGTAATCGCGTATGCCGGCTCGTACACCGACTTGTACCAGTCAGTAACAACGCTTGCGGGAACGTTCTTTTCTCCCTCGGTGACCTCCGCTTTCCACGGGTGCTTTCCGTTGCCGTCCGGCTTGTTTCTGCGGAGAACCGTACCCTCGATAGTCGGTGTTGAGAAAGTAATGCTGTCACCCTTGGTTGCAAGCGAGGTTGACGGAATACCGAACTTGACCCTGTAAAGCCAAAAGTAGCGATACTTGCCGTTGGACTTCTTCGCCCTAAACCCGATAGCCACGGGATTTCCTCCGTCCTCGCTTGCTGAAATAACCACGTTGTTGCTGTCGATAGTTGCGCCTGTCAGAACAGATGCGGCACTGTTGCCAATATCGTCAATGCCGAGGGAGAGCGTTCCGCTCTTGAACTCCTTGACGATTTCGGACGCACCGTCATCGGCATAAAGCGTTGCCTCAGCAAGCTCCACAGAAAGGTCTGCTGTCATTGCCTTGGCGAGTTTAGCTGGTGTGCCGTAAATCTCATCACCGTTTTCATCTTCGGTAATCGGTGCGTAGTAAAGCATATCCAAACCGATTGTTGCCATTATATCTCCTCCAATCCGTATTCCTTTGCCACATCAATGGCATAGTGATTGTAGCCCGTGTCGTCCTCGTGACCGACATATTTTCGGGCGGTTATCGTAATATCCGAGTTAAGCAAAGCCTTTACAAGCTGGCTTTTGGCGCAATTGTAATTACTCTTGCTGAATAGCGAAATCCGCACTTCCTGCACATCAATTTCGGGTTTGTTGTCCGAATGAAGTTCAAAGCTGTCATAAAGCGGAGTGAACACCAGATACTCATCGGGTGGTTTCCCCGAGTACACCGCAGTGCTTGCGGGGATTTTCAGCCGTTTCGCAATTTCGGCAAGTTCGGAAAGCAGACTCACAGCCCCTCGACCTCCTTTTCAAAAGCGGATTTCATAGCGTCCACGCACTGCTTTTTCACAGCGGATTTTGCGGGTTTCAGAAAAGGCTTTGCTTGTTGTGTGCTTGTGCCGTATTCGAGGATATTTGCGATTTTAGCGTTGCTTGAACCGTCCGTTCTTGGCTCGGAAAAGCCAATCTTGATGTCGTGATTTCCGTTTTTGTCTACCATAACGGGCGAAAGCCCGAGAGAGCGTTCAAGTTCTCCTGTGGAGCGGGATTCGCTTTTATTGCCGACACCTACAACGGCAGAAAGGTTGCTCCGAACCTTATCCAGAGCCACCTCGCCGCCAGCTTGCAGTACCTTTTTGGCGATTGTGTCAGTCTGCGAACCGAGCCGTGACAGTTTTGCAAGAAATTCATCGGGCATTTTCACATCAGCTTTAGCCACTTGGCTCAACCTCCTTTGCAAGCACTTCAACATACATTCCGCAACCTTTCACATCTTCCACAGAGATTATCTCGAAAACCGATTCATCGCACAAAATCCGCATATCCGTGGTTACTTTCAAATCGGGAATTGTGCGAAAACGGAACAAGTCGGTAGCTTCGGAGAAAACGGCACGGTTCGCCCATTTCTCGCTGCCGTGCCGCCCCTCCCGATAGGCTCTGACCTTTGCCACAACAACATCGGTTTCCGACTGAAATCCCTCGCTGTCGGTTATAATCTGTTTCTGCGTTATCTCAATGACTTTATTCATCTTGCCGAAGCTCATACTATCCACCGCCTGTCAAGCCGCAACAGCATATTCACCGTATCCCACACCTGCTTTCCCGCCTGAACATTGTCCCCGAAAAAGCCGCCTGTACTGCCATCTCTGCTTTCGTAAAAGTGACTTGCAAGCATAATAACCGCCTGTTCGGTAGTAGGCGGCATGGGGTTTTCGGTGTAATAGCCCTGTTCAATGTGCTGATAGCTTTCCGCATAGGAAATAGCTGCGGTGATATAGTTTACGAGAAGCACATCGTCTGCCGAGTGTTCAAGTATGAGGTTCTGCTTGACCTTTGTCAGAAGTTCCTCCATTCAATCACCCTTTACGAACCGGAGCCGGCTTTCATCTTGAGAATCTGCACCGCTTCGGGAAGAACCAGCTTTCCGTCCACGCGCTCCTTTGCCACAAAGCCAACCATACCGTTTCCTGCGTACAGTTCTTTCAGTTCCGCAAATGAACGAGTGCCGCGGTCGCCAATGTTGTAGTAGCTGAAATCGCCGAACGCAATCACAGGCTTACCCGCCGCAATCGTGGGAACGTAAGGCGAGGTGTAGACCTCGTAGCCGAACAGCCTGTCGGGTTCTCCCGCCTGAAGCGAGGGCTGCCACAGATACGCGCCGTTGTTATCCTTAAGCTTGCGGAGCGCCGCGACAGTCTGGTCGTTCATGATGAACTTCGCGTTCTTGCGGTAGGGACGCTTGAGGAACTGAACCAGATTGATTATCTCATCAGCGGTTATTGCGGTAGCGCTCGCCGCAGTCACACTGATAGTACCGCCGCCTGTTTCAGCGAAAATTCCGAGAGGTTTTCCCTTGCCGTCGCCGTTGAGGAATGCGTCCTCTTCCGCATTGGAAAGCGCCTTTGCGAACTGGTCGATGATGTAATTTTCAAGCCCGAAAGCGTTGTCATAGAGCAACTCCTCAGTGACCTTGACCGCAACGTGCAGCTTGTGCGCGTCGAGGTTAATCTGCGAGAAAGTAGCGTCCCCGAAAGTGAGCGCGCCGCCCTCGTCAATCCACGCCGCAGCAGGCTTTGTTGCGGCAATATTTATCTTGTGTTCGCCGCTTGTGGTGATGGTGTGACCCAGCTTTCTGATGATGTTTTCCTCGGTCAGCGCGTCAATAAGGCGGCTGTCGTACTCCTCGGGAACAAGGTAGCCGCCGTTTGCGTCAATGCCCTCGGAAAGAACATTTGAAATCTGACGGAAATTGGTGCGGAGAGCGTTCAGCATTGCCGCCTTGTACTCATCACTCGCTCTGCCTGTTTTGGGCTTATCATTACCGTTCATCGGCTTGCCGGTGAGAGGGGTGGAAACGGGCTTGTTAAGCGAGTTTTCAATGCTCTCCATCTGCTCCATACGCTCGATTTCAGCGCCGTAGTCCTTGATTTTCTGCTCCATTTCAGAGTATGCGGCGGCATCTTCCGCAGACAGAAGTCCGTCCTTATCGCGCTTGGTTACAACGAAAGCCTTTGCAGCTTCCCAAGCCTTGTTGCGCTTTTCGCGCAGTTCCATAATAGTCATTTGCATTACCTCCTGTTACTGCCAGTTCTTGATTAAGTCAAGCCGAGAAATCAAATCCTCGGCTTTGGTTTTTGGTATGTTTTTAATAGGAATTTTGCATTTCTCCGCAAGCCTGCCCATAAGGGAATTAACCACTTGCGCTTCGGAATACATCAGTGAGTCTGCGGCGGGTGCTTCTGTCGGTTCTTCACGGGCAAGAATACCGTCCGCAAAGCCGAGTTCGACCGCCTTGTTAGCGTTCATCCACGTTTCAGCGTCCATGAGATGCGAGATTTTCGCGCGGCTCATGCCCGTTTTGATTTCATAAGCGTTCATAATGCTTTCCTTAACCTCGGACAGCATTTCAATCGCTTTCTGCATTTCGGCAGTATCGCCCATAGCAACGGTCATAGGGTTGTGTATCATCAGCATAGAAACCGGCGACATCAGCACTTTGTTTCCCGCCATAGCAATAACGCTCGCCGCGCTTGCAGCTATACCGTCAATCTTCACGGTAACGTTGCCCTTGTAGTCCATCAGCATATTGTAAATCTGCGCCGCCGCCACGCAGTCACCACCCGGCGAGTTAATCCAAACGGTAATGTCACCGCTGCAGGACATCAGTTCGTCCTTGAAAATCTGCGGAGTGACATCATCGTCAAACCAACTTTCATCGGCGATAGTGCCGTTGAGGAACAGCGTTCTCTCCGCTGTTTCCGCTTGGTTCGTCCAACTCCAGAACTTCTTCATCGGAATTCTCCTTTCCACCGGCGGCGAAGATACCTGCGTCAGCCAGTTTTGTCATATTGCCGTTTATAAGGTACAAATCCCCACCGTCCTCGGCGGGGATACGGTCGAGATTTTCAAGCTCCCGAATGTCATTTGCAGACATCCAGCCGTTCTGACGGGCGGTAGCATAACCGCTCATACGGCTTGCGTAGTCGCCCCGCAGCAGTCCGTCAACATTGAACTTGATGAAATAATCCTTTTTCTCGCTTGGATTTAGCAAAGAACGCACCATACTCTGTTCCCAACGAACAAGCCACGGTTCAAGGGTGTATTTCACGAACTCCAGCGACTGCTGTTCGATATTAGAAAAGCTCGACTTTTCAAGGTCACCAACCATGTGCGGCGGCACTCTGAAAATTCGAGCAATTTCATTTATCTGAAACTTTCGGGTTTCAAGGAACTGCGCCTGTTCGGGAGAAATACTTATGGGAGAGTATTTCATTCCTTCCTCAAGCACAGCGACCTTGTTTGCGTTATGCGAACCGCCGAATGTGGCATTCCAGCTTTCGCGGACTTTATCGGGATTTTTAAGCGTTCCGGGGTGTTCAAGAACACCGCTCGGAGCAGCGCCGTTTGCAAAGAACTTTGCGCCGTATTCTTCGGTTGCCATAGCAAGCCCGATAGCGTTCTTCGCCATTGCAATAGGCGAGTAACCAACAAGCCCGTCAAAGCCAAGTCCGGGGATATGCAACACATCGTATGGAGATAGAATAACCTCATATTCCTTGCTGTGGATTGCTTCATCAGAACCACGGTAGTATTTATAATACAGCCTGCCGCTTGAATCACGGTCAACGGTAATTTTGTTTGGCATAAGCGGATAGAGAGCAACGACCTCGCCCTTTCCGTTGCGGATAATCTGCGCGTATGCGTTGCCCCACAAAAGAAGATGGGTCATAAGCGTTTCACGGAACACGAACGAGGTCATTTCGGGGTTTGGTTCATCGTGCAAGAGAAAATACAGCGGGTGGTTGATTGATTTTTCCTTACCGCCGTTTTGGGTGTACTTATATAAATGGAGTGGCAATCCCGCCACCGCTTCCGACAGCACACGAACGCACGAATACACCACAGTCATCTGCATTGCGGAACGCTCTGTGACGTTCTTTCCCGCCGTAGAGCCGCCCATGTAAAAGCGGTATGCGCCGCCTGTCGTACTGTTTTGAGGCTTGTCCCTTGAATGAAATAAGCTGCTGAAAATCTTCATGTATTTAGTCCTTTCGTAAAATGGGCAAAAAAAGCACCTATCATTTCTGATAGATGCCTTGACTGTAACCAACATTAGAGTGAAAATTATTCTTTGAAAAAACTTGTTGAAAACTGTTCATCACAATTTGGACACACAATAAATTCATTCTGTAATAACTCATATCTTGTATACGATAAATCAGCATCACAATGCGGACATTGAATATCTATGTAACAATCCTCAGAAACATTGTCATCAAGAATCTGACCCCTGATATTTTCTTTGCGTTGTTCCTTCTCTTTCTTGTGTTGTTCTTCCATTTTCTTGTTGTATATCTGATTAGAACGATTGCTTTGCTGAGCAATGATTGCAGAATTATTAATTAGTTCTCCAAACCCGTATAAAACAAAGCTACCAATCCAAGAAAATAATGGTCCTAATATCAAGAAAGCAAATCCACACCAAAGGAATTTTGACTTGACCGAATCCATTTGAAGCGAATCCGTTTGAGAAGATAACACAAACATTACCATTGCCACAATGACGCAAAGAACAATTCCTATCCAACAAAGGACTTTAGCTAATATTTTAATTTTATTACCAATATTATCAAACATAACTACCTCCATATTCAACTTCAAATAAAGTAATTTAACAACAAACCAACTAATGCTAATTATACAACACTTATCTGTTTTTGTCAAGTCATATATTCTTTTTGTTTAAATAAATAAAATCCCTCTCTCATCATACACACTCGCCCCGTGGTCATTCCCACAACGGATAGCGCGGTCAAGAGCCATAATGGTAGCAACCGCACCGTCAATTTTCTCTGTGGACTTTTCCTTATCAGCCTTGATGTTTCCGGCGGGGTCGGTGCGGATATAAATGTTGTCCATATTCCACCGCAGAACCGGGTGACCACCGTGCGCGACTTTCTGTTCAAGCACTAGCTTCATCAGTTCCTTTGTGGGCGGTGACATATCCTTGAAACCTTGACCGAACGGAACTACGGTAAAGCCCATGCCCTCAAGGTTCTGAACCATCTGCACAGCGCCCCAGCGGTCAAACGCGACTTCGCGAATATTGAAACGTTCGCCGAGCCGTTCGATGAATTTCTCGATAAAGCCGTAGTGAACCACATTTCCCTCGGTAGTCTGCAAGTAACTCTGTCGTTCCCAAACATCATAAGGAACGTGGTCGCGGTTTACTCGCAAGGTCAGATTTTCCTCGGGTATCCAGAAGTACGGCAGGATAATGTATTTATCTTCTTCGTCCAAGGGCGGGAACACAAGCACGAACGCAGTTATATCCGTAGTTGACGAGAGGTCAAGACCGCCGTAGCAAATCCTGCCCTCAAGTTCGTCCTCGTCAACCGCAAACGCGCATTTATCCCATTTCTCCATCGGCATCCACCGCACCGCTTGTTTTACCCACTGGTTCAAACGAAGCTGTCGGAAAGCGTTCTCCTCGCCGGGGTTCTGCTTTGCGGATTCACAAGCGTCACGCACCTTGTCAATGCCAACCGTGATGTCCAAAGAGGGATTTGCCTTTCGCCACACTTTCGGGTCTGTCCAGTCATCGTTCTCGTCAGCGCCGTAAATCACGGGATAAAAAGTAGGGTCGATTTTCCGACCCTCAAGAATATCCTTTGCCTTTTGGTGCGTTTCGTAGCAAATGCTGTGGGTGTCTGTTCCGGCAGTGGTTATGAGGAAATACAGCGGCTGCATTCGAGCGTCACCCGAACCTTTCGTCATAACATCAAACAACTTACGGTTCGGTTGTGTGTGAAGCTCATCAAAAACAACACCGTGAATATTGAAACCGTGCTTACTGTATGCCTCTGCCAAAAGTACTTGATAGAACGAATTTGTCGGTGTGTATATAAGCCGTTTCTGCGATGAAAGTATTTTAACACGTTTTGAAAGCGCGGGACACATACGCACCATATCCGCAGCCACATCAAAAACGATGGCAGCCTGCTGACGGTCGGCGGCGCAGCCATAAACCTCTGCGCGTTCCTCACCGTCACCGCAGCAAAGTAAAAGGGCAACCGCAGCCGCAAGCTCCGATTTGCCCATTTTCTTCGGTATCTCGATATATGCCGTGTTGAACTGCCGATAGCCGTTTGGTTTCAGCGTTCCGAACAGGTCGCGGATAATCTGCTCCTGCCAGTCGATAAGTTCAAAGGGCTTTCCCGCCCATGTGCCTTTGGTGTGGCACAGGCTCTCGATAAACGCTACGGCATAGTCCGCAGCAGCTTTATCGTAAACCGAATCTTTCAGCTTGAACTTTGTAGGCTTGTACTTTTTCAGTTTTCTCGTGACCTGTCACCTCCCCACGAAACGAAGAACAGCCCGCTTGGGGCTGTTCGTTTTAGAATTTGTCGGAAATCTCGTTGTACTCTCGCTTGAGCCTTGCGATTTCCTGTGTCAAGCATTGTCTGCGGAATCCGTTCTTTGTGCAGCGCAGTTCAGTTTCAAGGCGGTCGATTTCGTGCTTTCTTTTTGTGAGAACCTCAATTTCGTTACCCTCAAGCGTGTCTTTCAAATCTCTTTCAAATCGTGTCATTTCCTTATCCTCCGTGTGTTCTTTTCGGTGTGCAACACGATGTTGCAAAGCCGCCACCAAAAGCTCGGCACGGACGCCGAGCAACTATGTGGCGGCTAGTACATATTAACTCTAAAGCCGCATTATATCAAGCGGTATTTGAATAATAATGTACACAAACATCAGCGGTCGGAACTGTGTATATTTGAACCGTGGATAATACCGAGGATTTTCTCCTGCTCGGAGGTTGAAACTCCAATGCTCTCTAAAGCCTCCCGTGTGCCGCAGTCGTTGTGCTGCCCTTTGGGGCGCGGCGTCCGTGCCGCGCCTTTGTTGGGCAGCCTTCCGACATCGTGTCGGGGCAGATTTGCGTGTTGGGGTACTTTCTTGAAATAGCAGGATACCCCTGATACTGCGCCCCACAGAGCGGACAGGTGCGAAGTGTTGTTGCGTTATCCGTTTTCATAACAAGCCCTCCTGCTGTTATCCAATGCGGCGAGAAGAACGCTCTCGTCAAAACCGAAGTTCCTGTACCCGTCAAGACAGGTTCGTACATAAGAGCCGCTTGGCAAACCCAGCGGTCGTTCCTCATGCATAATGTACACGAAAGCCGTTCTGACCACCGTTTTCCCCGAGAAATATCTCACAGGCAAGTCGAGTTCGGTTTTGTAGTAGAAGGTAGGGTATCCCTCGTAGCGGTCAAGGTTGAGTTCATCACTCGGTTCAACCGACCAGACCGCCACAGGAACTTCCGCTCCAACCTTTGGTTCAATCGTGAGGTAAGCACCTGTCTTGCTGCCCTTGAAAAGCAGTTCGTAGTCCTTGATGACCGCTGTGCCTATTGCCTTTGCAGTCGGACACCTCCATGCCATTTGCCGAACGTTCAAGTTACTGCCGTAGGCTAAATAGTATCGTTTCATATCAAATCCGTCCTTTCTGAAAGGCAGTGTTGTCCCTTTGTTGGCAGCATCCGTGCTGCCTTTTGGGGACAACCTTGCGGCGTCCGTGCCGCCGGTTCAGAAATCACCTTTCTACCACCAAAAGCCCCACCGTGTGGGGAAGTTGGGGGCAGGAAGCTGATTCCTGCGTTACTGCGGTCTGCCGTTGCGGAACGCGGTGTCACCGTCCAGCCGCTTGGTGTAAAGTTCTCTTGCGGTCTTGAACTCGTCCCCGATGAACCCGAGCCGCAGTAACCAAGTCCGCATTGCGTATTTTGGGTTTTCGGTCTGCTGTGGATTTGAGCTTGCGGTCTTGACCTGCTTTGCAAGCTGGCTGAGCGCCAAGCAAAGCTGTATGTAGCTTTTCAGCTGACCTGCGTGAAGTCCGTTCTGCTTGCCGCCCGAGGGCGCGTCAAACTGGAAGAGCCGAAACTCGATTGTTCCCTTTGTAAAGGTTGCGTGGAGGTTCAGCATATGGTAGCGGCTGTCGTTGTAATGCTGGTCGCGACCGTAATTCGCGTGTTGGCTGCCATACCAAGTGTCCGCAAGCGCCGCCATGGTCTTGGGCTTTTTTCGGTTGAGTTCCACCAAAAAATCCTTGCTGACCGTTCGGCAGTAGCGGCTCATGCGGTTTCGGTCGAGGTTCAGCGCGCTTGCGAGAAGGCTTTCGTGGCTTGCCATTATGTTTGCGAGGTTTCGCAAGGTCTGTGCTGTGTGACCTTTCGCACCGATGTGAATGTGAACTCCGCAGCCCCTTGTTGCGTCACTCTTTGCGCCTGCCTTGCGAAGTCTGCGGATAAGCTCCTGCAAGGTTTCCATATCTGCGTAGGTGAGTATCGGAGTGACCAGTTCGCATTTCTCGCTGTCGGGTCCCGCAATGCTGACGTCCTTTTGGAATTTCCACTCGCGACCTGCGCCGTCCCATGCGGAGTAGGTGCAGTAACCGTTGCGGCCTGCGGTGTTCTCGTGGTGATGTGTTCCGAAGAAATCTGCGGCAATCTGCGCTGCCTTGGCTCTTGTTATGCTGTTCATCTCAACCTCGACCCCAATGGTCTGGTTCATCATTTCCTCAATCTGCTTTGTGGTTTTCTCGTTCATGGTGGTTTCCTCCGTGCGTTTGTTTTCCTTTCGGTGTGTACATATTAACTCTAAAACCACATAATAGCAAGCGGTATTTGAAGAATATAATACACGAAATACACACGCAGAAATTGTGTATATCAGCCACGGATTTTTCGCACAACATCAACCCCGAGAATAACGTTCAGCCCCGAACCGTTATCCCAACGGACAAGCAGATTTCCCGCGTCATCGACCCCTTGAACCGTTCCGCAAGTGCCAATAGGCGGCGCTTGAAAATCGTCCATTGAAACCAGTTCCACACGGCAGCCGACAGGGTACTCTTTTCGGTACTGCTCGACCGTTTCTTTACTCGGAAACTTCATTTGCTGCACCTCCGTTGGCAGAAGCTGCCCCCAGCCTAAAAGCCGAAGACCCCGTGAGGTTTCTCAGCAGAATTTTCCTCTCGGCTTTGTACTCCGCGCCTATGAACCCAAGCCGCAGCAGAAAACAGCGGAAAGCGTACTTGTCGTTGCCGGTTTCTTTTTCCTTTGCGGTTACTCGCTTTGCGTTGGCGGCAAGTTCGCAGAGTGCGGAAACAAAATGCGTGTATGCCTTGCACTCGTCAGCTCCGCATTCGGAGAACCACGGGAACTTCACCGTGCTGTCGGTAACCTCAATCGGCAGCTTATCCACCGCTAAGGCTCTGCGGATAAGACCGCCCTTTGCTTCAAGTAGCTTAGTTAGGTTCTCCACCGCCGCACCCTCAAGCGGAACTTCCACC
The DNA here is from genome assembly GCA_947629945.1 of uncultured Clostridia bacterium. Taxonomy (GTDB): domain Bacteria; phylum Bacillota; class Clostridia; order Oscillospirales; family Ruminococcaceae; genus CAG-115. The sequence goes on from CANRFR010000012.1 coordinate 41,172, forward strand.
GTAAGACCTATGCTTTCATCGGTGACTTGTTCGGAGCTTTCTGCAACAAAACCGCGCTCGGCAAGGAACTCAATAAGGTTCTCGATTTCCTCGCTGTCGGCTCTGTCATCGAATTCAAGGTTGCCCTCGCGGGTCACCGTGAAATAATCAATGCGGTAAGCGTAAGTCGGTGTTCGCAAGTAAACTGCGTCCGCTCCCGTGAACTCGCTGATTGCTTTCACAAGCGGCTTTCTGTCCTGTGCCTTGTAGTAAATTGTCATAAATCGTACCTCCATTCTTTTCGGTACTACACATTTTACTCGAATACGGCGATAAGTCAACGGGGTATTAACAGAAAGCCGCACATTCTGCGTAATGCACAATGTACGGCTTAACTATTAGTCCATAATGTAAACTCTGACCTCGACACCAAGCCTGCGACAGTTGTCAATAACGAACTTCGTTCCTCTCGATTTCCTGTCCCAGAAAGCAAGCACAATATCCGCGTACTCAATTATCGAGATATTCCGTTTCAGTGGAGCGCTCCTGCCGAACCTTGTGTATTCCGGCAGAAACTCCGTCAGCTTAATTCCGTGCGACATAGCATATTCTCTCGCCGAGGTGTCCACACCTCTTGCCCCTCCCGAAACGATTTCAGTGGTATTTTCGGGGAGATACTTGCCTAAATCTGACACACAAAGACCTCTTGAACCAATAACAGCAACTTTCATTTTACCCTCACTATAAACATATTATGAACGCATTTAGCGTTTACCCCATACATTATAGCACAAATCGGTGTTAAAATAAAGCCATAATGAATATATTCAGGAGGTTTTTTATGGCTACAAAGAGTTTATCCATCAGAATTGATGATGAAATGCTCGACAAACTGCATTACGTTGCCGATTACGAGGCACGTTCCGCAAACGGGCAGATAATCGTCCTTATCCGTGAATGTATCGAGAAATTTGAGGAAAAGCACGGAAAATCGTGCTCGGCGACAATCCCGGCTCCGGCTCTACTCCTCGTTAATAGCGACCCGCGCAATCCCCGCCAGCACGAAGAAAACACACGGCAAAGCCACACCATTACCCCACAGCTTGTACTCTG